>JAEZLF010000109.1 GCA_023435925.1 Bacillota bacterium | reverse complement strand
GTATAATAAGCTTGAGCTGTGCGATATGATGGAAAGGCCTGTAGAGGAATGCGGATGCTCACTGGCTTTCCAGCCCTTCGAAATTAAAACGATTAAAGTCAGCTACAATATACAATAAAGTAAGCGCAATAAAATGAATTAAATTATTTATAAAACCGATAGTATTTATGTGAGGAGCCGAGCGGTTGTGAGGATTGGAAGGGCATTATACAATTTTATAAAAATGCGCCAATTCAGCGTTAAACAGCGGATTGTTATCATATTCATCCTGTTTATCCTCATTCCCAGTACGGCTTTTCTCACCATAAGCATACGCTCCTACTCGCAGTATGCTTTAAACAGCATTATCAGCGAAAAGCACAGTGTCATGGAGCAAATCAATAAAAATATATCCTATCAGTTTGACAACTATGAAGACATGACCATGACACTGTATCATAATATGCAAACCAGAAGTTATATCGACAGTGAGGATTACTCCGAAGAATCCGTATTCATCAGACAGTTTTTGAGCAGCATTGTGAACTCAGAGAAATACGTGGTTTCAGCGATGCTGCATATCGGAGACAGAAATTATATATCAGGAAACAACTACCTGGATCTGGATTCTTTTTTTGCAGAGTACGAGGGACAGGTTCTAAAGGAAAAAGGCAGAGAGGTATGGATTCCGACACAAAATCTGTCCACCTCATTCCGGAACAGTGTGAAGAATTTTGTGCTGGCCAGAGCGATTAATTCGCCGAATCAGACGGTGGGGACATTATGGCTTTTCTTTGGAGAAGATTTTTTTGATGATGTTCTGGAGAACAAAAGCCTTCATGAAAGTTCGGATGTGCTGATTCTTGCTCCTGATAAACGGGTTATTACCAGCATGGACAAAAGTAAAGTTGGGTTTGTGTCGGAGCTTGAATATACCGACGATATTGTATTTGGTCACAATGGCTACTTTACCTATACTGACCGGGAAGAAAAGGAAGATTACATCGTTGTTTATTCCACTTCTGCCGATACGGGATGGACCATTGTGTCAGCCACCCCGCAGAAGGTTGTTTTCAGGGACATAGAAAACATCAAGGCCATGGCGGTTGTTATCTACATGCTGTTTGCGATATTCGTCGTGCTTGCTTATGTCCTTCTGTCAAGGGGAATATTTGTACCGCTGGCCCAGCTGAGCAATGGTATGCGGAAGGTATCCGCAGGTCATTTCGAGGAGCATCTTGAGAAAAGAAATGATGATGAAATCGGCCTTTTGGTCTCCAACTATAATTATATGCTTGGAAAAATTACAACACTGATGGAAGACATCCGGAATGAGGAAAAAGCGAAAAACGATGAAAAAATGAAGGTGCTGTCCATGCAGGTGGGCCCCCATTTTATCTATAATACCCTCAACTCTATCAAATGGATGGCAACGGTCAACAAGCAGCCCAACATCAAGAAAATGGTGGAATCGCTGATCAAGCTGATGATGAACGTAACCTACAATACCAACGAAGAAATCTGTTTGAACGAAGAAATAGAGCTGATCAAAAGCTATAGCTATATTCAGAAGGTGCGGTATATGAATTTTGATATTGCTTACCATATCCCCGAAACAGCAGGAAACTGCCGCATTATCAAATTCATACTCCAGCCGTTGATAGAAAATTGCATTTTATATGCCTTTGCCGGGAAAACCGACGCAGGGGTCATAGAGATATCTGCAGAGGCAGGGGAGATACTTTACATTACGGTGAGGGACAACGGGAACGGGTTTGATACGTCGATTCTGGAAGATCTCAACAGCAGGAAGCGGGACAAACAGGACCACATCGGGATTCTGAATGTGTTAGAGCGAATCCGGCTCAATTACGGAAATCAGTACGGGCTTGATATTGAAAGTGAACCAGGCGCAGGCACAATGGTTACATTAAAGCTGCCTGTCATCAGAGATACGAAAGAGAGTGAGGCCAAAAATGATTAATGTTGTTCTGGTGGAGGATGAAATGCTGGTACAGCTTGGCATGAAAATGTCCATCCAGGACTCGGGACATGACATGAAGGTCGCCGCGGCATTTTCGTCCGCTGAAGCGGCTCTGGAATATTTCGAGCAAAATACGGCAGATGTACTGATTACGGATATTCGTCTAACCGGCATGAGCGGATTGGATCTAATAGAAAAAATCAAGCCGGGTCATAATCAGATGGTGATCATCGTTCTAAGCTGCTATGAGGACTTTTCCTATGCACGCAGAGCCTATGAGCTGGGTGTGGACAAATATATCCTGAAGCACGAGCTGGCGGAGGACGAACTTGGCAACATGTTATCCGATATGGTTCTTTCCAGAAGGTCACTGCAATCAGCAAAGAATGCAAATATCAACGATTTCGGCATGGATTTGAAGAACCACAGTTTACTAAAAACAGACTGTAAATATTGTACCGGTCTGATTACACTGCGGGGAGAAATAGACGATTCCCAATCGGCGGATAATGACATCAGCTTTCCGATGGCGGCTGAGATCATACAGGAAATTTTACACCGTGATAATCTTGGTGAATGTTTTTTACGGCATAATGAGGAGCTGTTCTGCATATTCAATCTGGAATGCTCCTCAACGGACCGGCAGGCCGCTGCGCGACTGGAAAGCTTTTTTGTAAATATGGGTAAAAACATCCGGAATTATTTTAATAAATATGCGTATATGACTATCTCAAAATACTTCACAGATTTAAGGAATGTAAAAGTAAGCTATGAGGATGTAAAGAAATGTTCGGGGTATACATTCTATATCAATAAACCATGTATATTGTGGGCAGAACAGATAAAAGCCCCCCGTAAGGATTGTCCGGAGATGATATTCAGCCCTCAGAACATTTTTTCAGACCGCTGGATGTCGGACTTTGAGGTCTATGTCAATGATTTCTTTAAGACTCAAAAGGAGTCCTTTGTTGATGCCGATGAGCTAAAGATTCAGGTCGTTAAATATGTCAATGAATTCAGCTCGTTTTTCAGCAAATATTATGATCTGGATATTAACCATGCGTTTTCGGAAGAGACCCGCCCGAATTATTTCAGTATCAATGGGTTTGCAAATGCTGATGGACTGCGCAACTGGCTCATTAAGATGGTAAAAGAGGTTAAGGAATATGTTCTGCTGAATGAAAGGAAGGAAACCACCATTGCCAAGATTGTAGAATATACGGAGCAGCATTACAATACGGATATTACATTGACAGATATTGCCGAAAGATTCCATTTGAACTATGTGTATGTATGCCAGCTATTTAAGAGAAAGACAGGTGTTACCTTTATCTATTATATCAACAGGCTGAGAATAGAAAAGGCCAAGGGACTGCTGCTGTCGACAGATTGGACTGCGGAGCAGATCGCAGAGCAGGTGGGGATAAAAAACAGCAACTATTTTTTCAGATTGTTCAAAAAAACTACAGGACAGACCATCAATCAGTTCAGGAAAAACTTAAAATAGTGAATTTTTTTTAAATTTGTGAATGAATTTTAATTAGAAAAAAATGGAACACTAAATTTGTGAACAAACTCATAAATTGCGTTGATTGAGGGGGTAAATGCGCTTTGCTATACTAAAACTACCAACAATAAAAAGAAAATAGGAGGTTTTAGAAATGAAACGCAAATTCGCAACGATATCTCTGTGTCTGGTTTTATGCCTGATGGTATCAATGTTTGCAGGCTGTGGGGCGGCAACAAATGATAATGCAGATAAAACAACCGGCGAACAGTCACCGGCGACAACTGCTGAGGCCACTGCTTCAGAAGGAACTTCATCCGGCGCGGGGCAAAGTCTTGTCATCTGGGAGCATACTCCTCAGTTTGAAGCGCCTTTGAAGGCAGTTATCAGTGCTTTCAACGAAAAGAATCCGGATATCAAGGTTGAATATCAAATTAAGACTTCAGATCAGTACTATAATCTTCTTGCTACAACTATACAGGCCGGTGAAGCTCCTGACCTGTTCTGGACAAATGGAGCAGCAACAACGAACTTGGGTGCTTATGTGAATCAAGGTGTCATCATGGACATTACCGATTCAGTGGATCTTTCTTTGTTCAGTGATACGACCAAGGAAATTGTTACGATAAACGGACGCCAATATGCATCTCCTACCGCAGAAGTAGGCGGCAGAGCGGTGTTTTATAACAAGGACATCTTTAATGAGCTTGGATTGAAGGTTCCTACAAAGTTCAGTGAATTTGAAGCATCTCTTGAAACAATCAAAAAGGCGGGAAAAATCCCTGTTTCATTCAGCGGTTCTGACCCGTGGGCAGTTCTTTTCCACTTTGAACCGGTTCTGGCCGCTATGTCTCTTGACTGGCTGGAAGAATCCAAAAAACAGGATGTAAAGGTTAACGATCCCCGTGTTGTGGCTGCATATAATAAGATGCTGGAATGGGCCGATAAAGGCTATTATGGATCCGGTTTTGTAGGAGTTGACGAGGGCGGAGCCCTGCTGGCATTCTCCAAAGGCGAAGCTGCAATGTGTATCGAAGGTACATGGAATATTCAGACCATTCAAGAGAATAACCCTGAATTGAATTTCGGAGCATTCCAGCTTCCTACCGAAGACGGAACAAGGCCTTTTGTCGGGACCAGCTCCTGCGGCTTCTCCATCAGCAAGAACACCCAGAGCCCTGAAGCGGCAATTGCATTCCTGAACTTCTTTGCAAGCCTGGAAGGCCAGACATTGTGGATCGATGCACTGGATTGCATCCCTGGAGTAAAAGAGATCGTTTCCAAGAATACGATCATCAATGAAATCGCACAGTTTGATATTCAGACGGCAAGCTATTATGACATACTTGGCAAGCTGCAGGCTGAAGGACAGAATCCCCGCCAGGTTTGGGAAGAGGACCAGACAAAGGTCATGTCAAAAGGTATTACTCCTCAGGAGTTTGTTGATACACTGGAATCAATGACGAAGTAACCTGAAGCAGAATCATAAATTGTTACTATAAAAGGTGGTATCAGTTTTACCACCTTTTATAGTATAACCAAACATGAGGTGAGATCGGCATGAAAAAAGAGAGACCCTATATCGGGTTTATTATCCCCGGGTTCATATTATATACATTATTTATGATTGTCCCAATTATCAGCGCGATGTACTACAGCTTTTTCAACTGGAACGGCATAGGGGACATGCAATTTATCGGGCTGGAGAACTTCAAAACGTTGCTTTTCGGACAAAGAATGTCCAAAATATTCTTTAATGCGCTGGGCAATAACTTTAAGTATTTGGTTTGTGTTATGCTGATTATCACACCATTACAGATATTTTTTGCATACGTTCTGAATATTAAAATTAGGTGCTATAAATACTTGCAGCTGATGCTGTTTTTACCGTACGTTATCAGCACGTCCATCGTCGGGTTCTTTGCCATATTGGTGTTTGACCCGAATATCGGGATACTCAATACGGTATTTGCCACTCTCGGTCTTGACAAAAGCGCCTGGCTGGGCAACCCGAATTTGTCCTTCAAGATTTTTGTAGGCGTGGTCATATGGCAGTGTATCGGATCAGGCATGATGATCTTCTATGCCAATATGAAGGAAATTCCCGAATCATTAATTGAAGCAAGTGTAATCGATGGGGCGGGAGAGTTCCGCAAATTTTTCAGCGTTGTGCTTCCCCAGCTTACATCGTCATTGTCTACCAATATTACGCTTAGTGTAATATTTGCACTTACTATGTTTGACATTCCGTTTATGCTGGGCGGCCCCCAAGGCGGAGTGAATAACACCATCGATTTTGTAAATATGGTTTTTTACAGATACGCCTTCGGCGGCGCCTATTTTGGAGAAACCTCCCTCGGCTTTGGCTCCAGTATCAGTGTAACGATGTTCCTGATTATCATGACCGTTTCGCTGGTGGTTACAAAGCTGCTTAAAAAATCCAAATTTGATTACTAGGAGGTGTTCGTTTTGGCTAAAAATAAAGAAAACAGGATAGCAGAGTCAGGAACTGTTAAAGCCGTAAAAAATACTATTTCGATAGTTTTAATCATATACACATCAATAACCTTGTTTCTCATTGGCAATACCGTATTGTCCTCCTTTAAGTCCAAGCAGGAGCTCATAAACAACACGATCGGTATCCCCAAAAAAGTTACGCTGGAAAACTATTATACACTGCTGGTGGAACAAAACTTTTCCCGTTATTTCATCAACAGCCTGACGCTGGTGTTTTTAAGTCTGATGCTGCTCCTGATTGTTTCCACTATGGTAGCGTATGGCCTTTCCAGATTTGATTTTAAAGGCAGAAGCTTTTTGCAGACTTATTTTTTAATCGGTTTGATGTTCCCGATTCAGCTTGGTATTTTACCATTATTCATTATGTTAACCAAGATGCACCTTAACAACAATATACTTGGTTTGGCGCTTTTGTATGCCGCAAATATGTCATTTCCGGTATTGGTATTCTCGAAGTTTTTCCGCGGAATTCCACAATCTCTCAGTGAATCGGCAAGAATTGACGGAGCAAGGGAGTTTAAGGTTTTTGTAAGAATCATTATCCCCATGTCCAAGCCGGTGCTTTTCACAATGGGACTGATCAACTTTGTAACCATATGGAATGATTTCTATATGCCACTGGTCTTCCTGACAAAGACCTCGGTCAGAACCCTCACCCTGGCTGTTTATTCCTATATGGCAAATTTTCTTGCCAACTGGCATCTGGTCTTTGCAGCAGTTGTGATTGCATTGCTGCCTGTCATTATCATTTTCTTCCGGTTCTCCGATCAGATTGTGGCCGGTTTAGCCGGTGGCGCGATAAAGGAGTAGGAATAGAAGCCGGCCTTCTCCGGATGAGTATGAAAGAATGGCAGTAAAGGGCGGTATGTACAGAGAAGTTAGGCGCAGCTGCTATGATAGCGATGGTATGTTTGGACAAGAATGATTTGGATCAATAGGGACATGGAGGTTTTATATGACAAACAGAGAACGCTTTCACAAGGTAATGAACGCAGATAGCTCGATAGACCGTTATCCTGCTCTGGAATGGGCATCGTGGTGGGATAAGACCATAAGCTTCTGGGAAAACGAGGGCATGCCCCAAAATATGACCAGCAGTGAGTTGTTTGATTATTTCGGTCTTGACAATATTACTCAGTTCTGGTTCCCCCATAAGACACCGGACTGTCCTCAGGATAAATGTCATGGAAGCGGTATTATAGAAAATGAAGCGGACTATGAAAGGATTAAACCTTTTATTTATCCGAAGGACGCGGTTTCGCGCATGATGAAAGAAATAGAGGAAACCATACCACGCTATCAAGATGGTGAAGCCGTTGTATGGTATACGCTGGAGGGATTTTTTTGGTTCCCGAGGGTGCTGTTCGGAATAGAAAATCACATGTACTCCTTTTTTGATTACCCGGAGCTGTATCATCGTATATGCAATGATATGCTGGAATGGCAGATTGGTGTGATTGAAGAGTTTGCCAATTACATGAAGGCGGATTTCATGACCATTGCCGAGGATATGAGCTATAATAACGGTCCGATGATTTCCGAGGGATTGTTTAATGAATTCATTAAGCCTTATTATGAAAAACTGATACCCGAAATCAAAAAACACGGTACCAGAGTCTTTGTGGACTCCGACGGAGATATCAACAAAGCTATTCCATGGTTCGTCGGTGCCGGTGTGGAAGGAATCCTTCCGCTGGAGCGGCAGGCTGGAGTGGATCTGGAGAAGATCAGAGCAGCGTGGCCGGATTTTCTGCTGCTGGGAGGCTTTGATAAAATGTGCATGTTTAAGGGAAAAGAAGCTATCGAGGCTGAATTTGAAAGGCTGCTCCCTGTAATCAGAAGAGGCAGATACCTGCCGGGAATGGATCACCAGACACCACCGGGAACAACGATGGAGAATTACCGCTTCTATGTGGAGCTGCTGAAGAAATACGGCTCGGAAGCCTGCAAAGATGTGCAGTGTGATTGAACAATATTGTAGGTACAAAGACCTTGTAAGTACAAAATATATTTTGCGATTAAACATGGGAGGTCTGTGATGAGGGGACAGTGGATATGGTTGGATGATCAACTTTCAACCGAAAATGAGCGTGGTTGTTTCATAGAGAATTTGTATATAGAGAACAAGACTGAAAGAATTATACTGAACATCAGCGCCGATACACGGTATATTGCATATATCAACGGTGAAGAAATCGGAAGAGGCCCGATACGTTCAACATATGACAACTGGTTTTACGATGAATATGATATGACACCTTACCTGAAATGCGGGGATAATCATTTTGCTGTTCGTGTATGGAATTACGGCTGGTCAACGTATCAGTCCGTCGCGTTCTGCGGAGGTTTGATATTTGATGTAACTCAAGGAGGCCAGGTCATTGCAGCATCGGGCGGAAATACGAAATGTTCAAGAGATGCCGGACACAAGTATAATACAGTGAAGCGCAATGTGAATCTCGGCTTTTCAGATTACTACGATGCCCGGAGATTTGATAGTACCTGGCTGGAGGATGCCGGTATTGCTGCTGACTGGGGAAAAGCAAGAGTCATTGAGAATTTATGGGGTACTTTGAAGAAACGTCCCATAAAGCACTTCAATACGGAAGAAAAGCTTCCCGTCAGAGTCGTGGAATATAGTGAGGTCAGCAAGGGCTGTCAGCAGGTTTCTATCAATACAAGAAAAGCGTTTTTCGGGGACAGGAGAGATGCCAATGAAACAATATTCTCGGGATTCATCGGCTGTATCATTGAGTCTCCCTGTGATATGGACGGCAGGATATCATTTCCAAACCGAACCTGGAACGGTATTATTGGTGACTTTAGAGTGGATGATGATTTGCATGAGGTTACTAATGCCCATCGTGATATAGCCGTTCACCTGAAAAAAGGGAAGCAGCTGTTCCTTTTGCAGGTATCGGGTAAATTTGATGATTTATTCTGCCATATCGAGTTTCAGTTCCCTGAAGAAATTCTGTTTAGCAGTGTAATAAACGGGATTGAAAGTACATTTTTTGTGATTGGACCAACAAATCGGATCATACCCGTCATAGACGGATTCAGCAGGGTATACGGCGGACTGGACGAATTCAACAGAATGGAAAGCTATACAGAGCTGCATCAGAAAGTCTTCAGCTGTAAGAACATTTCTGAGCTTTTAGAATATGCACACTTATTCAAGTGGGTCGAACCGGAATATGTATTTTTTGATGAGTACATCTATTCCTTGGTTAAGACCGCAAAGCGGGTCAAAAACTATGCGATCCGAGATGAACAATGCGGAATCCTATGGGGAAATGATGCGGTAACGTTGATACCAAGGCCCAGGAAGGGTGATTACAGTAGAATTATTGTTGATTTTGGCGATATCTATGCAGGAAGTCTGGAGTTTACATTGAAAGCTTCGGAAGGCACAGTGCTGGATATTTATTGCTTTGAGAACATGTTTGAAGGGAAAATCGATTACACTGTAGGGTTGAATAACTCTGTGAGATATATTTGCAGGGAAGGTTACCAGAGCTATCGCTGCATGACGCGTATGGGATGCCGCTTTGCAGTAATCACAGTGAAAAACCAGACCGATGATACGGAGCTTTGGTCCTTTAAAATAAGACACTCTACTTATTCTGCTACAAATATCGGCAGCTTCCGATGTAATGACTATCTTCTGAATAAAATATGGGAGATCAGCAGACAAACCCACCTGCTATGTATGGAGGACAGCTTTACTGACTGCCCCACCTATGAACAGACCTTCTGGATTGGCGATGCGCAGATCAGTACATTTGTAAATGCCTATCTTTATGGTGAGTATGACCTGATTCAGCATAATATACGCCTGGCTGTTTCAGCATCAGGAAATACACCGCTGATGAATGCTCTTACCCCTACAGACTGGAATACCTCCATACCGATGTGGATGATGAACTGGATCCTGTCTGTTGAGTTTTACATCCAAATTTCTGGAGACCGGCAATTTATGCGGGAAATGTATCCCCATATCAAAGAGACTCTGGAGTATTATGCCCGGTTTATTGATGAAAAAGGCGCTTTTCTGATCAATGCATGGAATATGCTTGACTGGGCTGCCCTTGACATTCATAACCACGGTGTGGTGACGGGTCAACAGGCTATTTTGGCCCATTGCTTCAGAATAGCGGCAGGATTTGCGGAAGAAATAGGACAAACGGAGGATGCACAGTGCTTCAGCGATCATGTCCGGCGCCTGTTGGGATATATCGACAGTTATCTGTGGAATGGGGAGAAAAAAATGTTCACGGATGGATGGTCTCCGGAATACGGATACTCCAAAACAGTTAGTATACAGACTCACTCTCTTTTGATATTGTTTGATGTAATCACGGATGGTAAAAAACAGCAGTTGACAGAAGGATATCTGGAAAGCCCGCCAAAAGAATTTCTGGATGTCGGTTCACCGTTCATACTATTTTATCTCTATGAGATATGGGCAAAAACCGGAAAGACCAGGAAGCTGCTGGAAGATATGCGGCTCCGGTGGCAAAACATGCTCCGGTATGACAGCACGACCTGCTGGGAAGTGTTCCCCGGGTTCTATGAGGTTAACAGAACCCGCAGCTACTGTCATTCCTGGTCATCCTTCCCGGTCTATTGCCTGAACAAATATGTCCTGGGAGTCAACACAAAAGAAAACAGCTTCAGCGAAATTGTGTTATCTGTGCCTGATACGGATCTGCAGTGGTGTGAAGGCAGCATTCCTACACCCTTCGGAATGATACGCGTTCATTGGAGCAGGGAGAATGGCCTGAAATCTTATCATATTTCTGTGCCCCATGAAATCAAAGTAACAATCGGAGAGGGTTTTGACTGGGATATCAAGATGGAGGAACTGGATTGATTGTATATATGCGTAAAAATGGCCTGAAATTACACATGAAGATTGTGCATATTTAATTTGACAAGGTCATTCTATTAGAGTAGAATGAGTGCGGTCAATATGGTTGTGTGTTTGGACAGACATACCGGGAGTACTGACTGCTGTATACCTATAATAGGTTTTTATAAGCAATGTTATATCGCCTCAGTTTACAATGAAATTTTTCATTTATAGAAAGATTTCATTTCAATAGCGGCGTTTCAACGAGGCTGTAGATATGTTCGCCTCGTTATATCTATAAAGCAGTCCGTCAGCGGATTGCTTTATTTTTGTTAAAAGATAGACAACCTGATTTGTGGAAGGGGTTACTTCATGTATTTTTTAATTGTGTGTATTATTGTGATTCCACTGCTTACAGCAGTGGCTGCGGGGCTTGCACACCGACAGAAGGCAGCCGGGGTCATTATCCGCTGCGCAGTTGCGGCAATCATCGGGTTTTCTGTCGTATTGGTTTGGTATGCGTTTCCAAAGGTTCAGATTCTAAACTTTTCGTCCTATTCATGGCCGGGTATAGTTATGCTGGCGATTGAATGTGTTATGTGCCTTTATATCATACGAATAGGCATCCGCAACAAATCCTGGCTGGTGTCTTTATTTTCTGCCGTTCAAATAGGACTGCTGATATGGCTCGAACTGGGTTACGTTCATGAGATTCCTGCACATAATACATTGGTGCTGGATAAGCTAACGCTGCTGATGATCCTGATTATTGCCGTAGTAGGCGGGCTGGTCTGCATTTATACCATTGAGTATATAAAGGATTATCACAGACATCATGCAGAAATACCGGACAGACGTTATTTTTTCTATGCCGTGATGTTTGTTTTTATAGCGACCATGTTTGGTCTGGTCATGAGCAACGATCTGATTTACATGCTGTTCTTCTGGGAGATTACTTCATTCTGCTCTTATTTGCTGATTGGATACACCGGGACAGAGAAGGCCAAAAAGAACTCCATGCTGGCACTGACAATCAATGTCGGGGGCGGACTTGCATTCCTGACAGGTATTCTGATTCTGGCATTCCAATATAAGGTAACCGACCTGGAGAGTTTGCTTGCTTTAGGCAGTGATGCTCCCTTAGTGGAGGTGGCTGTTTTCCTGATAGCACTTGCGGGCCTTACCAAGGCTGCTCAGGTGCCTTTCTCCAGGTGGCTGCTTGGTGCTATGGTAGCACCGACCCCATCTTCCGCCATGCTCCATTCATCTACCATGGTGAAAGCGGGAGTGTACCTGATCATACGGCTTGCTCCCTTGCTGGGTGTCAATGTGGCAGGAACAACGGTAACATTGATCGGCGGATTGACCTTTTTAGTGGCGGCATTGAAAGCAATTACGCAAAATGACGCGAAAAAGATACTGGCTTACTCAACGATTTCAAATCTGGGTCTGATTGTGACCTGTGCGGGGATCGGGACGGGAGAATCTCTGTGGGCTGCTATAATGCTGATTGTTTTCCATGCCATCGCTAAATCCCTTTTGTTCCTCACGGTAGGATCTACAGAATACCAGATCGGCAGCCGCAAGGTGGATGACATGGACGGCTTATACCGTGTGTCACTGAACCTGGCTATTTTACTGATTATCGGTATCGCCGGAATGTTCCTGGCACCGTTTGGAATGCTGGTTTCCAAGTGGGCGGCGATGAAGGCCTTTCTGGATTCCGGAAATGTTCTGGTCGTATTGATTGTGGCCTTCGGCAGCTCGGTAACACTGTTTTTCTGGACGAAATGGATGGGCGGCTTGATTGCCAATACCAGCAGGACACACACAGAACCCTACATTATGAGATTGGATGAGAAGGTTTCACTATATTCACTGGCCGGACTGGTGATTGTGGTCTGTATCCTCCATCCGGTGATTTCAAACGGACTGATTGTCCCATACATCGATCAGAATCTGCATATTTCATTGGAAGCGCCCATTGATCCGTTTGTCATGACAATGATTATCATGATGCTTGGAATGCTATTTATTATGCCGGTGTTCCTGATCCCGCTATACCGGAAAAATACAGTAAAACGAAGCATGGTATACATGGCGGGAGAAAATGCAGGTGATAATGAGAGCTTCCACGGCAGTATGGGACAGACTCGTACGGTGGAGCTGCGCAACTGGTATATGAGAAAGCAGTTTGGAGGCAAAGCAATGGAAGTATATTCAAACATTATCGGAGCGTCGATCCTTGTGATCGGGTTTGTCATTATAACCTTCGGTCTTATGTACTGAAAGAGGTGGATTGAAAATGATCTGGATTTTTATAAAAGTTATTTTAGTGATCGTACTGGCACCAATTGCAGGCGGGTTGCTTACCGGATTGGACCGAAAGGTTTCTGCGAGAATGCAGCGTCGTAAAGGACCGCCTCTCCTGCAGCCCTTTTATGATGTCATGAAGCTTCTGCAAAAGGAAGCAACGACCGTTAACAATGTAACAAGGTTTTATGTAACCTATTCTCTCATTTTTACGATTCTTACGGTGGTGTTTTTCTTCACAGGAGTAGACTTGCTTTTGTGTGTATTTGCTTTTACGCTGGCTTCGATCTTCTTTGTCATATCGGGGTATTCTTCCCATTCGCCTTTCGGATTTATCGGCACAGGGCGCGAATTGATTCAGATTATGGCCTACGAGCCCATGATCCTGATTACAGCCTTTGGCTTCTACAAGGCTACGGGAACCTTTAAAATTGCTATTGTGGATACGTTGCAAAAGCCGATTATCACACAGCTGCCCTTTATCTTTTGCGGGTTTCTATTTGTGCTTACTGTAAAGCTGCGTAAATCACCCTTTGATCTTAGCATGTCTCACCATGGACATCAGGAGATTGTTAAGGGTATTACGACAGAGCTTACCGGCATTTGTATGGCAATGGTGGAGATAACACACTGGTATGAGACTATTTTTTCTCTTAGCTTTATCTATTTATTCTTTGCTTTCGCCGCATGGTGGAGCAAGCCTATAGCTGCAGTGATTTGCGTTGCTGTATTTCTGTTTGAGACCTTTATCGACAATGCATTCGCCCGTACCAAGTGGGAAATGGCATTGAGTTCGTGCTGGATTGTTACAGCTGTAACCGGGGCTGTAAACCTGTTTATTGTCACCAATTTCTAAGTGTGTAATGATGGAAAGGATGCTGAAAGTGGAATATATAAAGAAGTCGCCGTGGATTTTACATTATGATGCCGCCAGCTGCAATGGTTGTGATATCGAAGTTCTGGCCTGCCTGACCCCGCTGTATGATGTGGAGCGCTTTGGAGCTATTAATGCCGGAAACCCGAAGCATGCAGATATACTGCTGATAACCGGCGGGATTAATGCACAGAATATGAGTGTGGTTAAGCAGCTTTATGATACTATGCCAAACCCGAAGGTTGTGGTGGCAGTTGGTATTTGTGCAGCAAAGGGCGGGATTTTTCGCGAGTGCTACAACATTATCGGTGGTGTGAACAAGGTGATACCGGTGGATGTGTATGTACCGGGGTGTGCCGCCCGCCCGGAATCAATTATAGCCGGTATTGCCGAAGCGATTGAAGTGCTGGGTGAGAAGCAAAAGCAGCTGAAAAAAAAGAAAAAGGCGGTGAAAGCCCATGGCTGAGAACCAAACATTTATGACAATTGAGCCGGTGCATTTATCCCAGAGGACGATAGAGATGAAGAATAATGGATATCGTCTGGCCCAGATATGCTGTACGAAAAAGGAGAGCTTTGAGATTTTATACAGCTTTGCCAAAGCTACAGAGCTGACAAACCTAAAAATTGTGATACCCTTTGATCAGGAAATAGAAAGCATCAGCGCAGTGTATCCCTATTCCTTCCTATACGAGAATGAAATGAAGGATTTGTTTGGGGTAAAAATATGCGGCATGAATCTGGACTTCAAAGGTAACTTTTATCATACAAGAATAAAAACTCCGTTTCACCCCGGGCAGGCGGAGGAACAACTGAGGGTTACAACGGTGGAGACAGCCCAGGCGTTGAGAAATACTGCGGTTGAAGAAACAGAGAAGGCGTTGAATATAGCTGCAAGGTCGGAAACAGGCAAAAATCAGGTGGGATCCGATGCCCCCGTAGCTTTGAATAAGAAGGAGGGACAATAATGGAAAAAAGAACTGTCATTCCTTTCGGGCCACAGCATCCTGTTTTGCCCGAGCCCATCCATCTTGACCTTGTTTTGGAGGATGAAACCGTCGTTGAGGCGATTCCCTCTATTGGGTTCGTACATCGGGGTCTGGAGAAGCTGGTAGAGAAGAAAGAGTTTACCGAATATGTATATGTGGCCGAGCGCATTTGCGGTATTTGCAGCTTTATGCACGGTATGGGTTATTGCATGTCGGTGGAGCATATAATGAATATACAAGTGCCGGATCGCGCACAATTTTTACGAACGATATGGGCGGAGCTTGGACGTATTCAGAGCCATACACTTTGGCTGGGGCTGCTGGCTGATGCCATGGGCTTTGAAAGCTTGTTTATGCATAGCTGGCGCCTGCGTGAGAAAATACTGGATATTTTTGATATGACAGTAGGCGGGCGTCTGATACATTCTGTTTGCAAGATCGGTGGAGTCCGCAGAGACATCGACGACGAAATGTTCAAGAAGGTGATTTCCATTCTGGATGAATTTCAAAATTCTCTCCATGATGCTACGGACGTATTTTTAAACGACAAATCCGTTGCTTATCGTATGAAAGGCCTTGGTGTACTTTCAACCCAGGCGGCGGCGGATCTGGGAACAGTCGGTCCTATGGCCCGTGCCAGCGGGATTGATACGGATATGCGCAAAGTAGTTGGTTATGCGGCGTATCCCTATGTAAAATTCGAGGTGCCGATTGCAGTCGAGGGGGACTGTCTGGCCAGAACTGCGGTGCGCATTCGTGAAATTTTTGAGTCAATCCATATAATCCGACAGTGTATCGAGCTGATACCTGCCGACAGCACGATTGACGTAAAGGTTACCGGTGTACCCAACGGCGAATTTTTTGCCCGGTTGGAACAGCCCAGGGGTGAAGTACTGTATTATTCCAAAGGGAACGGGACCAGGTTCCTGGATCGTATGCGAGTCAGAACTCCTACCTTTGCGAACCTTCCGGCATTATTGCATACATTGCCGGGGGTAGGACTGGCGGATGTGCCGATGTTGATTTTGACGATTGATCCCTGTATCAGCTGCACAGAGCGGTAACGGAAAAGTTTGGATGAACGGTGTGGGCATAAATGTGACAGGATGGGCAGTATTCCTGATACTGGGAAAAATGAAAAGGATGTGAATGAAATGCCGATATTGCCAATGGGAAAGTTGATTATACAAAGTATATTTAAGAAGCCGGTTACCGTGTTTTATCCTCTGAAACCGAAACTGCCTGTTGAGGGCAATCGCGGGATGATACAGAACCAGATAGAGTCCTGCGTGTTTTGCGGGATCTGCCAGAAGAAGTGCCCTACCGGGGCTATCGAGGTATCATGGCCTGATAAGACATGGTCGATAGAACGTTTTTGCTGTGTACAGTGTGGCTGCTGTGTTGAGGTATGCCCTAAAAAGTGCCTCAGCCTGATTTATGAACTGCCGAAACCTGCACGCAGCATGAGAAAGGATGTTTTGGAGCTTGCACGAGTATCCGGTGACACAGCAGATCATACGAATAGCGCAGGAGTATGCACAAAAGAATAATGCCTATAGAGTGACGGAAATAAACCTTGTTGTGGGCGATCACAGTGAGTATCTGGCAGAGTGTATCCGGATGTATTTTGACATCATTGCAGAAGAAACCTGTTGTGCCGGCGCGGTTCTGAATATTCAGCGTATCGTGCCAAAGCTGCGTTGCCAAAGCTGTGGTTCAATGTTTGAACGGAAACCGTTTTCATTTGCCTGCCCCGATTGTGGAGGGGAAGGTGTGCCGACTGAAACAGGGCGTGAATTCTACGTGGAGTCTATAGTGGTTCAGCAGGAATAATACCGGACTGATACAGGATTATTAGAGGATTAATGCAGGATTAGAACCGGAATAAAACTGGAATAAAACTGGAATAGTACCGGAATGGTATTGGATTAATGCTGCTATTAAGCCCGGCAAGCATAGAAGTTTTTGAGAAATAGCTATTTTGTAAAGGCTGAAAGAAGTTTTAGAAATGGATCATGATGTGAGCAAAAAAGAATATCGCCGGATCAGACTATATGGCAATGTGCAGGGATTGGGTTTTCGTCCCTATGTAGCGTCACTGGCAGAAAAACACGATGTGTATGGATATGTGAGAAATACCGGTGGCGCGGTAGAGATCGGCGTGGAGGGCAGCCCAGAGCAGTTGGCTGCTTTTTTGGCTGATGTGGAGAATCCGCAGCTGCCTTTTGCCGTGATAAAAGAAATAGAAACACTGAACCCGGAGCTTTTGAGAGAACAGAAAAACCGAAGCATAGAGCCTTTGAGAAAACTGAAAAACCGGAGATTTGAAATTTTGGAAAGTGAAGGGGAAGAGCTAAAGAATGGGATTTTTATTCCGCCCGATTTACCCCTTTGTGAATCCTGTGAAAAAGAACTGAGGGATCCAGAAAACAGGCGTTATGCTTATCCGCTTAACAGCTGTGTTTCCTGTGGACCAAGATTCAGTATTATAAAACGCCTGCCTTATGATAGAGAGAATATCACCATGGCCGCCTTTGTCATGTGCCCGGAGTGCCAAAAGGAATATATCACATGCGGAAACCGGCGCCATCATGCACAGACCATAGGCTGCAACAACTGCGGCCCGACTTTGCTATACGAGGGGAAGGACGGCGGGATGGAAAAGCAGGAGGTACTGGAGCAGGCCATTCAAGATCTGCTTGCGGGAAAAATTGTGGCAATCAAGGGGATTGGCGGTTACCACCTGGCCTGCCTGCCGGGCAACAATGAAGCTGTGCGGTCGCTGCGGGTATTAAAGGGGCGCGAAGAGAAGCCCTTTGCCGTTATGTTTTTGAACCTGGAGCAAGTTCAAGAGAGGTGCTATGTTTCGGTTCAGGAGAAGGAGTTGCTGGCTTCGGCGGCACGGCCTATTGTATTACTTCGCAAGAAAAAGGGGACTGAGAAAGAAAAACTCCGGGTTTCGGTATCCGGAAGCGAAGATTATTTTGCTGAAGTATCAGAAGAAAGGGAGCACGGGGTTGAAGCGGCTTCGATAGGAATAAAACCTGAAGTAGAGGAGCAGCAAGAAGAAGCTTTCACAGAGAAGGAAATAGCGAAGTACGGTTCGTTTGGGTGGGATGTGACTGGGGAAAACGACAGCTGTGGCTGTTTTTTGCCTTACACAGCTATACAGATCATGCTTTTGGAAAAGACAGGCCCACTTGTGATGACCAGTGCCAATAAGAGCGATTCTCCGTTGATAAAGGACGACCGTGAAATGCTGGAATTCTTCAGACGGAGCGAGGAGCCATTATTTGCCGGAGTGCTGTACCACGATCGGAAAATTTTACGCCGGCTGGATGACTCCGTTGCAAAGATTGCTGCAGTTGAGCCCCAAATGATACGCCGCGGCCGGGGATATGTTCCTCAGCCGGTATTCCTGGGATTGACCTGTGAACGAGCTGTTGCAGCGATGGGCGGCGACCTGAAAAACAGTTTTTGTATTGCCTCCGGAGGGTATGCATATATAAGCGAGTATATAGGAGACCTGCAGGAAGAAGAAACCATGCGGCGGTTTGAAAATACTTTTGAGGAGTATCAAAATTTGCTGGAGATTCATCCCGAAGTTTTGGTTTGTGATTGTCACCCGCAGTATTTTTCATCGGCTTTTGCAAAAGCATGGGCAGGCTACAAGACAGCAGGCTTTAGTGGAGCATTTACAAGAGGTGGGACAACAACTCTTACAGGAGAACGGGGGAGTGTTATAGCAGCGGCCTTTGCCGGGAAAAACCGCCTGCCGGTACTGGAGGTGCAGCACCACCATGCCCATGTTGCTTCGGTCATGGCGGAGCATCATCTAACCGGACGAGTATTAGGGGTGGCTTTTGACGGAACCGGGTACGGTACGGATGGAAGTGTTTGGGGAGGAGAATTTCTTGTATGTGATGGTGCGGACTTTAGGCGGGCAGGGCATTTGAAGTGCTTTCAGCAGTTGGGTGGAGATACCTCGGCAACCGATGCCCGTAAAGTGGCCAATTGCTTATTATATAGTGAAGGCTTGTGGGAGTATATGGGAGCAGACGGAGATAAATCGTTGCTTATGGCTGCACTTTCTCATCATATTAATACAGTGCAAAGCTCCAGTATGGGACGGTTGTTTGATGCAGCGGCATCTCTTCTTGGCATTTGTCATTACAACAGTTATGAGGGGAAATGTGCAGTCATGCTGGAGCAGGCTGCTGCCAGGGCGGTAGATAAGGGAAAAGCACCACTTCATATGGGGTTTGTACCTCAGTGGGAGGGAGATGTACTGTGCTTTTCCGCAAAAGATGTGTTAGCTGCTTTAATAGAATCCGAGGACAGTGAAGCAGCAGCACTGGGCTTCCATAAAGCAGCGGCGGAAATGGTGGTACAGGGATGTACAGTCATTGGAGAAAGAGAAAACATCAGACAGGTGGCACTTACCGGCGGGGTATTTCAGAACAGGATCCTGTTGGAGCTGGCAGTGAAGGGATTGAAGACGCAAGGGTTTGAAGTTTTCTGGAACCGGGTAGTACCTCCCAATGACGGAGGAATTGCTCTGGGGCAGGTGTTTATTGCACTTCAACAGTAGAGAAAATTAAATTGGCAGAAAAGAGGACCAGGTCAGTAGAAAAAAGATCAGGTCAATAGAAAAGAGGTTAACGTATGTGTGTTGCGATACCGGGGAAAGTGATATCTATTGAAGGGAACAAAGCTGTGGTAGATATCGCCGGGAACAGAATGGACATAAGTATTGGAGTTGTTTCCCCCAGGGTAGGGGATTATGTACTGCTTCACGCGGGGTATGCGGTGGAAATTGTTTCGATGGAGCAGGCAGATGAGATCATCCGGTTGCTCAATGAACTGGAGGAGACTTTCCGTGAAGACGATTGAGGAAGTAATCGCATATTTGCAGCAATTCAAAAAGCCAATCAAGATTATGGAGGTCTGCGGAACTCATACGGCCAGTATTGTGAAAAATGGGATACGGGAGCTTCTTCCTGACAGTATCAGGCTTGTATCGGGGCCGGGATGTCCCGTGTGCGTTACACCCGTCTCTTATATAGACCGGCTGGTTGAGCTGGCTTTCACGAAAGGGCATACCGTGCTGAGCTATGGAGATTTGTTTAAAGTAAAGGGCAGCGAATATTCCCTTTCTACTGCAAAAGCTGCGGGAGCTGATGTAAGAATGGTTTATTCGCCGCTGGAAGCCATACGGCTTGCAAAAGAAAATCCAGAACACTATTATGTGGTGACGGCGGTGGGATTTGAAACGACTGCGCCTGTATATGCCCTTTTACTGCAGCAGGCAGAAGCAGAGCAGTTGGATAACATACGATTGGCAGCATCATTGAAAACAATGCCCGCTGTCATGGACTATGTATGCAGTCAGGAGGAGCTGGATGGCTTTTTGTGTCCCGGACATGTCTGCTCCGTGACAGGGATCGGAGCTTTTCAAGACCTGTGTGAGCGGTATCGGAAACCCTTTGTTATTTCCGGCTTTAGCGCCGAGCATATTTTATGTTCAATTTACGAAATTGTCCGGCAGATCGGCCGGCAGAAGCCTGCAGTGAAAAACTTCTATCCCAGTGCGGTTAAGGGTGAGGGAAACCTGAAAGCGCAGGAATTGGTGAAAGAATATTTTCAGCCGGTGAATGCGGTCTGGAGAGGAATCGGAACGGTACCGGAATCCGGCCTTGTATTACGGCCCCGGTGGGAGAAGTATGATGCGGGAAGCGGGGCGGAGCAGGCGGAAAGTATGCCTGCCGGGTGTGCCTGCGGGGATGTGATCATGGGGAGAATTCACCCCACGGGATGCCCCCGATTTGGCAAAGGATGCACTCCCGATAACGCAATGGGACCCTGCATGGTCTCTGCCGAAGGTGCCTGCGGCATATGGTATGAAAACGGTATAGAGGATGTGGCAGGCACCGGAAGTAGCGGCTGAAGTGCCGTCCAGGCTGATGTGAAACGGATTGCGACTTGGGATGATTCTGCCGGTCGGGATGAAGATAGGAGGAAAAGTATGAAAATCAATGCAAGCCACGGAAGTGGCGGAAGGGACACCGCATGGCTGGTGCGGGAGATTTTTGAAAAAAGCTATGGGAACAAAGTACTGGCCTGCATGGAGGATGCCGCCGTATTATCTGTTACCGGTGAGGTTGCTTTCACTACGGATTCTTTTGTGGTTCAGCCATTGTTCTTTCCCGGAGGAGACATTGGTCGCCTTGCAGTGTGCGGAACGGTAAACGATCTTCTTACAGCGGGTTCTGCGCCGAAATATCTGACGGCAAGCTTCATTCTGGAGGAAGGCCTTGAAACGGATACCCTTAAAAGGGTTGCGGATTCTATGGCCCAGACTGCAGCAGAAGCAGGTGTCACAATTGTAGCCGGCGACACGAAGGTGGTGGAAGGCAACGGCGGTATGTTTATCAATACTGCAGGAATTGGGTTTATTACGGGAAGACCGCTGCGTTCAGCTGATATTCAAACCGGTGATGCAATTGTTCTGACCGGTACGCTGGGCGACCATCATGCCTGCATATTAAGCCGGCGAATGGAAATAGAGAATCCTATTCAAAGCGATGCAGCGCCCCTTTGTGAAATTGTTCAGGCACTGCAAAGCAATGGAATTGAAATACATGCTATGAGGGATATCACACGAGGCGGTCTTGCGACGGTGTTGAATGAGCTTGCGGCCGCATGCGGATGCAGGGCGGAGCTTTGGGAAAAAAGCCTGCCGGTTTCTGAAGCAGTAGCCGGATTATGTGGAGTACTGGGGCTGGACCCCCTGTATATGGGAAATGAAGGGAAAATGCTGATTGTACTGCCTTGGGAGCAGTATGAGAAAGCGCTAAAGGTGATACAGACCGCCCGTTATGGGGAAAATGCGGTGTTGGTGGGTAAATTTGAAGAGGGTAAGCCAGGCGTTGTACTGAAAACTAAAATTGGCGGTGCCAGAACCGTCGCACCGCTGATAGGTGAAGGCCTGCCAAGGATATGCTGAATGGGTGGCCATCAGCTTTATATGTGACACATTCTCCGCCCTGCCTTAAGGGAACAAAAAATGAGGGCTATTACATTTCACTCAGATATTTAATTCTTTAATAATATCAGACAATAGTACAACACCGTTTCTGATTACATCAGGTTCCAGGTGCCCATATCCAATAAGTAACTTACTTTGATGCCGTCCTTTTTCTATACAATGTCTTTCAACCGGAGTAATATATAATCCATTTTGAAGACAGCTTTTTTTAAAAGCTTCGTCAAATCGCATTCCGGGAAAATCGATAACAACATGCAACCCGGCAGAATCTCCATAAGCAATCCACCTGCCGCCAAAGGCTTCTTCCAGTGACTCCAATAACACCTTTCGGCGCTGACTATAAACTTTACGCATCTTTTGGACATGCCTGTCAAGCTTGCGTGTCCTTAAAAATTCTGCCAGGGCAGCCTGCTCAAAGGAAGGATTTTGTACATCCGTATGAGTACGCAGATCACGCCAGCGTGCCTGAAGCAGATAAGGCAAAATTGCATAGCCTATCCTCAGCGCCGGAAAAACTGTTTTACTGAAGGTGCCAACATAAATCACACGTTTCGGATCCATAGCGTAAAGTGGAGCAATGGGCTCGCCACTATATCGGAACTCGCTGTCATAATCGTCTTCAATGATATAAAGATCATTATTCCTGGCAAAGCGAATCAGCATGGCACGGCGTGATGCGGGAAGAATTCCTCCCAAGGGAAACTGATGAGATGGTGTAACATATATCGGGCCTATACTTTGGCACTTTGAAAGGTAATCTGTCTGCATCCCCTCGGTATCTACCGGTATTGGGACAATGGAGCAGCCCTTGTTTATGAATGTGCCAAGCATACCGATATGACATGGGTCCTCTATCAATATTTTTTGGCCACCTCCACACAGAATATCCGCAATAAGATGCAGCCCATGCGTTGCGCCTGCAGTTATAAAGATATCGTCAGAGGAAACCTTAAGACCCCGGTTTCTAAATAACCAAGCCGCAATTTCCTCCCGAAGTTCAGACAATCCCTGTGGTCCGGTATAACCAAAAGCCTCAAGAGGCATTTTCTCGGAAGCCATATGCAGTAGTTGCTGCCAAAGGAACCTGGGAAATTGGCTTAAGTCGGGTCTGCCTGTCCGAAAGCTTACTGAAATTGTCCGTACTTCATTGGTTACTATTTTAGAAGATAATGGCGGCTCAGTCGATTCGATGCATAAACCATCAGAAACCCGTGTGGGGGCTCCCTGACGGCTTAACATAAATCCTTCTGAAATTAGTAAGCTATAAGCCTCGCAAACTGTATTGCGAGAAACATTCAGCACCCTTGCTAATTCCCGTGTAGACGGCAGAGCTTCCCCTGCCTTCAGTTTTCCGGATAGCATCAGCTCCTTTAAGACCTGATAAATTTGCCGCCATAACTGCAATTCACTTTTTCGGTTCAATTCAATTCCTAACATAATGCCTCCAACTGGCTCTGCAAAATCAGTGCTATACTGGTTCTTTAACAGAACCAGTGGTATGAGTAAAATTATACTATCATGTAATAAAAATACAATGATTTTGGAGAGTAATTTAGATGAACCAATTGAGTGGGAGATTATACTTGTTTTGCGCTTTTTCACTAGCGGGAACCAGCGTTATATCAGCCAGATTTGTTACAGGAAAGCTCGGGACATTTACGATCACAGCAGTTAGCCTGTTTTTCGCGCTTGCATTTTTAGTTCTATTATGTAGAAGGCAGCTTGTACGATACATTCAGAAAATGTTGTTTCGCAATTTTATTTTTTTGTCGCTTCAGGCCTTATGCGGTATATTTTTGTTTCGTATGTTCTTACTAAGCGGTCTTCAGTATACCAGCGCCGGAGAAGCTGGTATACTCACTGGTGCGACCCCAGCCATAACAGCCTTTCTTGCTATGGTTATATTAAGGGAGCCGGTCGGTGGCAGAAAGCTTGCAGGAATTCTATGCACTGTGGGAGGCATTCTGATTATTCAGGGGATGCTATCGCCAGGGAATGGTTTATCCTTGGAACATATCGGCGGGAATACGCTCGTGCTATGTGCAGCAGCATGTGAGTCCGTCTTCAACACGTTGTCGCGTATTTCCGCCGTTAATGCTGCGGCAGACCAGGAAGAGCCTTTTAGTCCTATTGTACAAACCGCTATTGTATCGGCAATTACTCTGATTCTATGCCTGATTCCTGCAGCGTTTGAGAAACCCTTGAAGGCACTGTCAGGAATTGGTCTATCAGGCTGGATGGCTCTTCTTTGGTACGGTGTATTTGTTACGGCCGTGGCATTTATCTGCTGGTACTCTGGAATAAAACGGTGTGGCGCGTTCACAGCTGCGGCTTTTTCAGGTATGATCCCTTTAACTTCCATGCTTCTGTCGACCGTGATACTAGGTGAAAGTACCGATTACCGGCAGTGGTTGGGTGGATTTCTTGTAATCATAGGCATGATTCTTATTGGGACCGAGGGTATGGATGCCACTTCTGCAAAATCTAAGGACATAAAAAACATAGGAAAGGAACAGGTAAAGGAATATTAGATATTTTTATGAATGAAGCAGGAGAGATTGAAAAGTACTCTATTGGAATTCTAGTCATGTTTTTTTAAGGAATGAGATAAAATCATAAATGTGAAATTCATGGAGGAATTGTTATGGTATTTGTATTGAATAATGATGCCGTCACAAAAAACATAAATTAATAAATATGTGTTGACATTAACGTTACGTCATACTTTATTATGTAATTGTCAGGAGGTGATGCTATGGAATATACCGTTAGGAGATTAGCTAATTTAGCTGGCATTAGCACAAGGACTTTGAGATATTACGATAATATTGGGTTGTTAAAGCCCCGCCGCATAAATTCATCCGGATATCGTTTGTATGGGGAAAAGGAAGTTGATTTGCTTCAACAGATTTTATTTTACAAATCCATGGATATGAATCTGGAGGAGATACAACATATCATTTCTCATCCTGATTTTGATATTTCTGCGGCGCTCATGCAGCATCACCAAAGACTGATTGCCAGACGAAATCAACTTGATCAACTGATTTCTACGGTCGAAAAGACAATACGAAGTAAAAAAGGAGAGATTAAAATGTCAGACAGTGAAAAGTTTAAAGGGTTCCAGAAGGAGAAGTTAGCTGAAAATGAAGCGAAGTATGGTAAGGAGATCAGAGAAAAATACGGTAAAGAAACGGTAGAGACCTCTAATAAAAAGTTTATGAATATGAGTGAAGAGGATTTTAAAAGAATGGGGGATATTGAAGCTGAAATGCTCGAATCCTTGAAGAATGTCGCGGAAACAAAGGATTTAGAGTCGGATGCTGCTAAAAATGTATATGAAAAGCACAAGGCATGGCTGACTTTTACATGGCCGGAATATTCTCCGCAAGCACATATTGGGTTGGCTCAGATGTACGTGGAGGATGAACGATTTGCCGCGTATTACAATGACAAAGCAAAAGCAGAGGTGGTTGCTACACTGCGGGACATTATTGTAAAGTATGCAAAATAAGAATTTTGGGCGGGGGTTATCTCACAGTATCATGTTGAGACAGCCCCCGGTTTTATTTATGTCTTCAGAAAATCTCTATTGGACTGCGATGGATGGGGATGGAGGTAATAAGGATTGTTCCAGAAGGCTGGGCATTCTGCCTGCTGGTGGAAGCAGCTGCGCGTGACTGCGAGGCTGCATTACCATGACGGTCTAGAACTCTCCTTTTCCGTATTTTCTTGCCGCTTCCAGCATGTAAACTAAGTTTTGCGGCGGCACGTCCTCTTGAATATTATGTGCTGCTGCAAGTATATATCCCCCATTCCTGTTCATTACTTCTATGGTTTTTCTGACAGTTTCCTCAATACTCTCCTTCGTCCCGTATGGCAATATATCCTGGGTGTCTATACCTCCATGAAAAACCATCCGGTTCCCGTATGTGTTTTTCAGCTTTTCAGGCTGCATGTCCCTTGCTTTGGGCTGTATCGGGTTTAGTATGTCTACTCCGCAGTCAATAAGGTCTTCTATGAGCGGAAACACACTCCCGCATGAATGATGCAGATATGCCGCACCAGTATACTTTTTCGTATAAGTTATCCTCTCCTTGAAGTAAGGCTTGATCAACCTCCTGAACATATCAGGCGAAACAAACATGCTGGTCTGCGTAGCAAAATCATCACCGCTTGAGGTATAATGGACATATCGGCCCAATGCACCGTAATACTTCTCAATGACCTTCTTCTGATAGTTTAAAACGATCTCAAATAATCGATGAACGAATTCTTCGTCGATTGACATTTTGATTAAAAAATCATCAAATCCGCATAACCAGCATCCCAGTTCGAATATTCCATACACAGGGTGTTCCGCGCATATTACATAATCAGTTTCCTCATACAGCTTTTTTGCCCGGCTCGCATATTCCTCAATTTCCTTCATATCAACAGATTGGGGATCAGGCCACTGATAATTCTCCAAGTCTTCCAATTCTGCGCCTTTCAGCGGATATTCTACAATATCCCAGTACATTCCGGTATATCTCCGTCTGATCCCCCATTCATCGACATATTCATTGTCGGAAATTTTTCTGTACAGTGAATCCTGCGGCTTCAAAATCGTCCCAGTCGACCTGGTATCGATATCAAAGTGCTTCAACAGCCTTTCATCCAGCCTCTGTACTCTGCCGAACGGTATAAACTCTCTTTTTTCGACTGCATCATATCCAAGGAACTCCAACAGCCTGGACATGCTTTGCCCCTCCATACTGGACAGTGGATTTCCCCCAAAATCAATAACGAGCCTCTCGGGACATTCATGATGAAGAATCCTCTGAAAATCATCTCTTCTACTCACAGTTTTCCCTCCAAAAATATAGTATATGGAAATCTATCTGTTGGACAAAATACAGTACACCGCCACATAGTGAAATGGGTCAATAAATGCACTTATGGGCTTCATCAACAAAAGCTTTCAACAATTCTATATCAGCATCGAAGAAATGATCTGAAGGAGCCAGAATATACCCGCCGCTCTCGCCAGCCTGTTCAAAGCATCTTCTTACCGCGGCTCTTGTGTCGTCAGGCGTGCATCCCATAAAGAAATGCCCCTGGTCGAACCCGCCGATCATACAGATCTTATCCCCTATTCGCCTCTTTGCCTCTTCCAGGTTCACATCCGCTCCCATGGCTACAGGCGTAAACGTTTCCACCGCATCAGGCTGCATCGCTGCAATATCTTCAAGTATCGGCATCTTCCCGCCGCATAAATGGTAAACAATGCGCTGTCCGGCTTCATGGGCTGCTTTTATCAGCTCACTGTCATAGGGTGCGACAAATTCGTTGAACATCCCGGGTGATATGACTGTTGTGGATGCATCACCGCCGCCAAGCTCAAGAATGTCATACCTTGCACCTTTAAGCGTTTTAATAAATGCGATTTTTCTTCTTTGAAGAACCTTAAGAACTTCATGGACCCATACAGGATCGTCATAGCTTTCTATAATCATCCTCTCGGTACCGAAAATACAGCATGCATCCTGCCAGCATCCAGGCTGGCCGAAGATATCGGTGGGACATATATGGCCTCTGATCAGGCCTTTTTCTCCGAATGCGTCTGCTGCGCTGTTGACCGCATCCACATCACAGGTTGGTACCGTTTCATATTCCGCGAGCAGTTCTATGTCCTTTTTTTCCTTTATCAAATGCTCAGACACCCAGGTCGTGTACTCATTGGACTGCAATACCGATGTTAGTGTACCTTTGGGAGTATATATACGGTAACGCACCGTCATAAATTTCTGATTTGGAATCTCTTCATATTCAATCCGCCAGTTGTCATTAAAAACCCGCCTGCTTTCCAAAAACCCAGGCTCTCCCTGGTTTGGATCGCAGTAATCCCCCTTGGATTCATCCGCCTTATGCGGAACCGCCCATAATATGGGATCAAAACCAAAATAATTGAAGAACTCGTCGTTTGTAGCCCCATTCATATACTTACTCAAAAAGTATGGCATTACATGATGCGTTGTAACAGGAAGCCGGTCAGGGACCTTCCTTTCAATGGCTGCAAGCAGCCTTTGTTTTGATGTCATTTTCATTTAACTCTCCCCTTTCACAATATATAGCCATTCGACCCTGACTCAGCTTTTAACAGCTCCTTCGGTCAAACCGGCAATCAACTGGCGTTGTATCAACATGAACATGAAAAATACGGGTAGTGCAAGGAGAACAGATGCCGCCATAAGATTCCCCCAATTCGTTTCATACTGTCCCACAAAATCCATAATTCCTACCGGAAGAGTTCTATGTGCCTTATCGGTCATAATAATCAACGCAAACAGGAATTCCTGCCAGGTCAGAAAGAATACATACGCCCCTACTGCGCCAACCGCAGGCTTCAACAGCGGAACCACTACCTTCCAGAAGGCACTGAGCTTCGTTGCACCTTCCGTCAAGGCTGCTTCTTCCAGAGCCCTTGGTATCCCGAGTATAAAGCTCCTGAACAACCATACCGCAACCGGTACACTAAAGGTAAGATAGCTTATAATCAGACCCTGATAGGTATTGATCAGATTTAGTGTTCCCAGTGTGCGATATATGGGTATAACAATCGCTGCAAGGCAAAACATTTGACTGAACAGCACCAGGGTCAGGCAAAATCTTCTACCGGGGAATTCCGTACGTGTAAAGCCATATGCACCAAAAAGCGCTATTATCACTGCCAGAACAGTCGTCACCAGTGATACGACAAAACTGTTGGTGAAATATCCGATAAAGGCCTTATACTTCACAGCCTGAATATAATTGTTGATCGTAAAATCCCTCGGTATGAAATTAACCGGTATGGCAAACTGCTCCTTCGGCCCTTTAAAAGAAGTCGACAGCATCTGGAAAAGAGGGAAAAGTATGAAGCCCAACAGCACAATTAATGAGAACGCCAGCAGCACTTTGCTAATTACTTTATGATTTTTCAAAAATGTAACCCCTTTCTCCTAGAAAACTTCCCGCTTCTTTAATTCCCGGATATAGACAATGCTCACGATACTGACAAGGATAAAGCTCAACACAGCGAACCTGGATGCCTCGCCGAGATTGAAATTCCTGAAAGCCAGTTCATAAATAAATGTCGGTGCTATATGCGTTGACCGTATAGGGCCTCCCCCGGTCATAACATAAATGATTTCAAAATAATTGAAGGTCCATATGCATGTGAGTAAAAGCGTTGTTCTTATTACCCCGCTTATTCCGGGTATGGTGATATGGAAAAACTGTTGTATGACATTGGCACCGTCAATTCTCGCCGCTTCATAATGATCTATGGGAACAGTCTGAAGTGCGGCAAGGTACATTAGCATGGAGAATCCGAAGCCCTTCCATATGGCGGTGACGATTACGGCAGACATGGCCAGTTTAGGCATACCGAGCCAATCGACATACTCGTTCAAAATACCTATCTTTATCAGTATATTATTCAAAAAGCCAAGCTGCGCATCATAAAACAGTCTCCAACCCATAGCCGCAACTACGCCGGGCAGAACCCACGGTAGTACTATAATGCTTCTCACAAAAATACGACCACGGAAATTATTATTTAAAATCAGGGCTGATGCCAACCCTACAATAAACTGAAAGGATGATACCAATAAAGTCCATATAAATGAATTCAATATTACGTTAAATGTATTTTTATTGCTAAAAAGCTTTGCATAGCCGCTCAGACCGATAAATTTCGGAGCCGGGTTAGTAAGCGAGGTATCTATCATAGACAGATAAATAGAATTCACCATGGGAATAAACAAGAGAACAATAATAAGCAAAATAACCGGAGCTGTGAACAAGATTCCTAAAAGCGGGGAGTCCATGTTTCTAACATATTTGCTTATTGTTAAATGAATCGTAACACCAAGATTTTTCATAGATTCAGGCACTAAATTTGCACTCCTTCGTTACCCAAAAGATATAAGATCTAAATCCAGGGGCATCAGCCCTTCGACGTTTTAGTCAAATTCCATTGCAGTAGAATGTCATGAATCAGGATAGCAGGCAGGTAAAAACCTGCCTGTTACCCTCTTTTTTTTTACTTGTTCAATAATGCATCAATATCTTTTGCGGCTTCATCCAGAGCATCCTTGACGCTCGCCTCACCTAAAAGGGCCTTTTGCGTTGCAATCCTCTGTACCTCGGCGATTTCAGGATAGTTGGGTACAGACGGTCTATAGGATGCCGTCGTCAACTGCTGGTAGATGACATCATCAAATTTGCGCCTTTGCTTCAAATATTCCTTTGCAGCTTCTTTATGAGCTGGTGTAAGCATAGTTATATCCTTGTTAACATCCTTGCTTGTGGCATACTCGATAAATTTCCACGCCAGGTCTTTGTTTCCGCTTTTTTCATTGATTCCGATATTGAATCCACCAAATGTACCGATTGACTGGCCGGTTGCGGATGCCGGGAGCAGCGCCATACCATAATCCATATCCGGAGCTCTGCTGTTTATAGTATCCTGTCCCCATTCGCCATAGAAAAACATCGCTACCTGCCCTGAGGTAAACAGCTTGAAGGAATCTTCCTCTGTCCTGCCCACTGTTCCTGGAGGGCTTATTTCCCCGCATGCCTTCCAAAACTCCAGTGCTTTTATACCGGCATCACTGTTAAGTTGAGCTTTTTTACCCGAATCATCTACGATTTTTCCGCCTAAGGAGAAGGTAAATGCGTCTACCATACATTGTACGGCATCACCTGCCCCAACCCATATGGCCGTACCGTATTTTCCGTCTTTGGTCAGCTGTTTTCCTATCGTAAGGAACTCATCCCAGGTTTTCGGGGGAGCTTCCGGGTCAAGGCCAGCTTCCTTGAACATTGTCTTGTTGTAGTACAGTAACGCCCATACGCCTACATCAAAAGGAATACCGTAGGTTTTTCCCTGATAGCTTCCGGCGCCCCAGGCTCCGGGGAAGTAATCATCGGCTTTGATACTGGAATTCGCCAAACGGTCATCAATTGGCATTACGAATTTAGCTGCAGCATATTGGGGAACCCATATCTGGTCAAGGAGCAGTAGATCCGGTCCCTGTCCACCCGCTACCGCTGTAAGCATCTTATCCTGCAGCTCGATATACGGAAATGCGGTTACTTCCACTGTACAGTTGTTTTTTGTTTCAAAACCCTTGACTGCTGATGTCTGAGCTTCTTCAATATTGATATCCGCCTGCTGTAGTGTCCAGAATGTCAACTTTTGATTAGCCTGATTGCTTTCTTTTGTCGTAGCGGCAGCTACCTTGCCGGATTCCGTAGTTGACTGCCCGGATTCTCCGGATGCATTTCCGCTATTTGCTCCACAGCCTGCAAGCACCCCAAAAACCATAACGAAAGCCGTCATAAGAGCCAAAACCTTTTTCAATGACATGTTTGAACCTCCCTTTTTGATTATGTGCCTTCATTATACATGACAGGGAGCTGCATGATAATGACACGGATTCTATATTTGGTTCACTATTTTTACTTAATTGGGTATGTTGTTTTTATAGTCCTGTCTCTATACTCGTTTGGCGTAATACCTTCAAAATCTTTAAATATCCTGCTGAAATACTTTTCATTTTTATAGCCTACCTGGTCACTTATTTCATAGATTTTGAGGTACGATCCTGTCAGCAGTTCCTTTGCCTTTTCTATTCTTGCTTTCATCAAAAAATGCGTAAATGTGATTCCAACCTCATCTTTAAATAGGCGGCTCAGATAAGCAGGATTCATATAAAGCTTTTTAGCCATAGTATCCAGCGATACCTCTTCTCTTAAATGATCATAGATAAACTGAATGGCATCATCAATCATTTTTCTGCTGCGTCTGCCACTTTTGCCGTTTATACAATTGATTGCTTTTGATATCAGGGACAGGAACCACTCCTTAAGCTCCTCGACCGTCTCAAAATCCTCTATTTTGATATTTACATCAAACCCATTAGCCTGCAGCGTTTTGTGGCTAAACCCCGCCTTTTCCAGCGAATCGTTCAGCACACTTATCATTCTCAGGCAAATCAGCTGCAATATATCAAAGGAGGTCTTCTTTTCAGCAACTTCCGAAAACACCCCTTTCAAGAACTCCTTTGCTCTCTCGAAATTCCCTAGGTCAATATAGTTCTTCAGTATGGCCCTCTTACTGGCATCGAAAATAATCTCTTTGCTCAAACCGCCTGTCTCTTCAGCACGAATGATCCGGTTTGTACCAAGGTAGAATTTCATTTTTAGTGCCTCGTATGCCTCAATATAAGCCTCACGGGCGAGATGTATGTCCTTTTTCAG
>JAEZLF010000033.1 GCA_023435925.1 Bacillota bacterium | reverse complement strand
ATATAATGCCATAGTGATCAGCCAGATAATAGAGGTCAGGCGGGTAACTGCCCTCCAAAGCATAGCATTGACCCGCGGCACGCCGAATAGCATCTTCCAGCACGTTCAGGCTTTTGCCGGAGGAGTTCTGCTCCAGTCCGTTCATGCCCCAGAAGGCTGACAGAAGAATGACTATAACGAGTGCTGCCAACACAGGCATGCTTGTAAGTTTCAATTTGGTACGTATTTTCAAAAACCCACCGTCTTTCTTATCCGTCTCTTCAGAAAACGCTGCCCGTATTTCCTCAGCCGATGGACGACATAATGCTGATCAATGGCAGCATAACAGCCAGCAAAATAATACCCACGATCAATGAAAGAATAATAACCAGAACCGGCTCAATAGAGGACGTTATCTTGCTTAAATAGCGTTCTGCCTCATTTTCATAGATATCGGCAATCTTATCCATGGATTTTTCCAATTCGCCTGTTTGATATCCGATATGAAGCATTTTCATAAACAGGGCAGGAAATAGACCGGTTTTTTCCAATGCATCGGCCGGATCGGCTCCGTCGCGTATATCCTGCTGACAGGCCTTGATTTTACGGGCGGCATAGGAATTCCCAACAATGCCGCATACCATGCCGAGAGCATCATCAAAGGAGAGCCCCCCCTTTAGAAGCATGGACATGCCCATACCAAATCTTGCTGCAATCATTTTTTGATGAATGTTTTTCATCAGCGGTGACTTCAGCTTGTGTTGATCCCATTTTTGCCTGCCTGCTGCGGTCCTTAAAAAGAAAATGCATGCTGCAGCAAGGACAGCGATAAGGATCAGGATCAGAATGGAGTAATTGCGTATCAAACCGCTGATATCCAGCAGCAATTGTGTGACAGGGGGAATATCGCCGCCGGCTGCTATTAGGATCTCGTGGAACATGGGCAGGATTTTAAGTATCAGAAGTAGTATGATACCGCCCATGAGAGCAGCCAAAATCACCGGATAAGTGACAGCATTCTGTACCTTCCGTTTCAGCTTGTCCAGCTTGTCATAATAGGAGGAAAGCCGTTCCAGTTCACTGTCCAATGTACCTGTGGCTTCTGCCATCCTTATGATGTTCACCATATAGGAGGGAAATGCCCTTTGCTTCTCTAAAGCGTCAGGAAGGCTCATGCCGTTAAAAACATCCTGATACAGGGATTGAGAAAGCTGTTTGTGCTTGGAATCACTGATTTCTTCGGCAAACAGATGCATGCCTTCGAGAAAAGGGATACCGGACTTGAATATCAGCGAAAGCTGATAGCAAAACAGCGAAAGGGCGCCTGAGTTAAGATTTCCTTTGGATATTTCATTGTATGGGTCCTTAGTAGCTGCTTTAATACTCATCGTTTCCATGCCCTTCACCCCATTTAAAATGATCGTGCAGGATTATTATACCAAAATATGAGCTGTAAAGGTAGTATCGGTTTAGGGTATAATTACTAATGGGAGGATTTGGATCAAAAATACCGCCTCATGCACTGCCTCATGTACCGCCTTATATACCGCTTCATGGATCCTCAATAGTGTAAAACAGTGAGCATGCAAGAAAGGCCAGATTCGCAGAGGAACCTGGCCTGATTGGTACAAAAGACTATATATGGATTAAATATTTAAAGGGGCTCTGATTATCCAAGGATGGCCTGAAGATCTGCATCTACAGTGGTAGTTGGCTTAAGGCCAAACTTCTCAACCAATACATTCAGAACGTTGGAGGAGAAGAAAGCAGGAATTGTCGGTCCTACATAGATATTCTTTATTCCCAGAGCCAACAGTGTCAGCAGTATGCAGACAGCTTTCTGTTCATACCAGGAAAGCACCAGTGTCAGCGGCAGTTCATTTACTCCGCAGTTGAATGCGCCCGCAAGAGCCACAGCTACCTGTATTGCTGAATACGCATCGTTGCACTGACCCATGTCCATGATTCGCGGCAGTCCGTCGATTTCACCAAGATCAAGGTCATTGAAGCGGAATTTCCCGCAAGCAAGAGTCAGTATGATGCTATCATTTGGCGTTTTTTGCACAAATTCTGTGTAGTAGTTTCTGCCGGGTTTTGCGCCATCGCAGCCACCTACCAGGAAGAAATGCTTGATTGCTCCGTCCTTTACAGCCTGTACAACGGTATCGGCAGCGCCAAGGACGGTATTGCGGGCAAACCCTGTAGTCAGAACACTTCCGCCGTTAATCCCTGTAAAATGTCTGTCCTCCGGCCAGCCGCCAAGCTCAAGCGCCTTATTGATAACCGGTGAAAAATCCTTTTTGCCATTCTGTTCAGGAATATGCACCAGACCGGGATAAGCTACAACTGCAGTTGTAAATACTCTGTCAATGTAGGATGCCCTTGGTATCATCAGGCAGTTCGTAGTGAACAGGAATGCACCTGGTACATTGTCAAACTCCTTCTGCTGGTTCTGCCATGCTGTACCGAAATTACCCTTCAGATGGGAATACTTCTTTAATTCCGGATAACCATGGGCAGGAAGCATTTCACCGTGGGTGTATATGTTAATGTCCTTACCTTCTGTTTGCTCAAGCAGCTGCTTCAGATCGTGCAGGTCATGTCCGCTGACAACAATGAAGGGGCCTTTTTCAACATTGGTGGTCACCTTCGCAGGTACAGGATGTCCAAAAACACTGGTATTTGCTTCGTCCAGCAAAGCCATGCACTTCAGATTGATCTGGCCGAATTCCATAAGAAGTCCAAGCCATTCATCGATACTGTGGTCTTCACCCAGTGCTCTCATGCCTTTATAAAACCATGCTGTTACTTCCGGATCTTCTTTTCCCAGAACATATGCATGCCAGCCATATGCGGCCATACCGCGCAGACCCAGCAGTAATGTGGAGCGCAGTGATACAATATCCGTGTCGCCGTTCCAAAGTGCATCAGCAGCCAGATCATCGGCTCCGCCAAGCTTTACTTTTTCTTCTTGTACGAGCTGTGTCATTTCATTCACACGGTCAATATCAAAATTTACGTTGGTGATGGTTGTGAAAAGCCCCTGAAGCATTAACTCATCAGCTGTTTTCCCAGCTTTTCCCGACTTTTCCGCGGCTCTTGCAAGACCGACAAGTGCGCAGGTCAGTTCATCCTGGCCATTAGAAACTACAGCACTCTTTCCGCACACACCCGCTTTGGTGCAGGCTTTACCTCCCGCAGTCTGCTCGCACTGAAAACAAAACATGTCGCTCATCAAAAAATCCTCCCCATAGTATTTTTGTATAATAATAATGTTAATAATTACCCTGTTTTTTTGTCTTAACAACTGTATTGTAGTATAATAAGGTCATGAAATCGGTAACCAGGGTTACCAAAAGTTGAACAACGTCAGTGGTGAGCACAATCTCCCACTCAGGATGCATGGGCGAGCAGCAGGCTTTGCCTGCGACCAGCCCAGGATGCATGGGCGAGCAGCAGGCTTTGCCTGCGACCAGCCGTCACTGTACAAACGCAATGTATAAGCATGTAGCTTAAATTGAAGGGAAGAGCGCCATGGATCAGAAGCTAAAAGATTCTATTTTGAATTGCAGGTTATTTGACAAAATGACACAGGAAGAGGCGGCTATGCTGCTGGCCTGTATACGGCCCAGAGTCCGCAAGCTGGCTAAAAACGATGTTGCAAATGTGGCAGGAGACCCGTTTGAAGGCATCGGTATCATATTGTCAGGACAGGCGGCAGTGGTTAAGGAAAATTCGGAGGGAAACAGGACTATATTGACGATACTGAAACCCGGGGATCTGTTTGGTGAAATGGCGGCGTTCTCCGGAAATGGAAAATGGCCTGCGACGATTATTGCACAAACAGCATGCAATATTATGTACGTACCGCCGGAAAAAATAATCGGCCAATGTGAGAAGGCCTGTCAGGGGCACCGGAAATTACTGATGAACATGTTGGGTATTCTTTCAAGCAGGGCGATGGCGCTGAGCAGAAAGCTGGAATATCTTTCGATGAAAAGTATGAGAGGCAGAATAGCTGCATTTTTGCTTGAACAGTATAAAAAGACCGGGCAGAAAACATTTTTGCTTACAATGAACAGAAATGAGCTGGCTGATTTTTTGAATGTTTCACGGCCTTCTCTCTCCCGCGAGATGTGTAAAATGAAAGAGGATGGACTCATCGACTTTCATAGGTCGTCGGTGCAGCTGAAGGATATCAAAATGTTGTCTGCCGCAGCAGAGTAGAAGCAATCGGAATAGAGAAACAGGGTAAAAAAACGGGGTAAGAAAGCGGGTAAGGAAATAGGGTAAGGAAATGATATAAGGATATGGAGGCGTAATACGGAACTGTGACAGGATTGTTGTTTACAGAATATTCACAAAAGGTACAATCTTTCATCATAATTGATTGTTACTATATAAACATAATAAACATAGCTTTTCATTACACTCCTTCCTGATTTCCGTTGTAAGAGCCCCGGACTAATCCCCGGGGCCTTTGAATGTCCGGAGAATTCTTCAAATCCATATACAATAATGAATAAATGTGATATATAATTCAATAAGGCAGGTCAGTCTGCGCAGAGTATTCGGTTTTCCTGCAAGACGGCCGGGTACCTAAATGGGAGGGAGGAGAGATATGAAATTAAAATCACCACGGGAATCCATGGTAGAAATGACAGAGCTGGTGCTTCCCAATGACACAAACATGCTTGGAAATCTTTTAGGCGGCAGGCTGATGCATTTGGTGGATATAGCAGGGGCTATGGCCGCCCAAAGGCACAGTAACAAAATCGTTGTGACTGCCGCAATTGATAGTGTTGAGTTCAAGCACCCTGTAAAAGCCGGAGAAATTGTTACATTAAAGGCGAAAGTCACATGGGTGGGGAGGACTTCCATGGAGGTTGCGGTTGAAGTTTTCTCAGAAAACTATATGACAAGTGAACGTAAATTTACCAATAAGGCTTATCTTACTTTTGTAGCTGTGGATTCAAACAGTAAGCCTGTTGAGGTATGTGGGCTGTTGATAGAAACAGAGGAAGAAAAGCTTGAATACCAAGCTGCTTCAGCCAGACGCTGCGAAAGGCTCAAAAATAGAAAATATCCTGCGGTTTAACTCAACTTAAGTCACATTAATAAATTGATTTATCGGAGGTATGAGATGGCTAAGTACAAGAAGGCGCAAATGATTCTGGAGAAAGACTTCAAAGTAAGCGATGTGGACAAGAGGATTTACGGGTCATTCATTGAGCATCTGGGAAGGGCTGTCTATGGCGGTATTTATGAGCCGGGACACCCTGAGGCAGATGAACTGGGTTTCAGGAAGGATGTCCTTCAACTGGTTAGAGAGCTGGAGGTGCCCATTGTCAGATATCCCGGCGGAAATTTTGTTTCCGGGTATAACTGGGAGGATGGCATTGGCCCTGTAGCGGAACGGCCAAGGCGGACGGAATTGGCCTGGAGAACCATTGAAACAAACCAGGTCGGCACAGATGAATTTGCACAATGGGCAAGGCGTGCCGGCTCGGAAGTTATGATGGCTGTAAATCTGGGTACACGGGGAGCTGATGCCGCCAGAAACCTGGTGGAGTACTGCAATCATCCGGGTGGGTCTTACTGGAGTGACAGGAGAATATCTAACGGGTATAAGGAGCCTCATCGGGTTAAGACCTGGTGCATAGGAAATGAAATGGACGGCCCCTGGCAGATTTGCCACAAAACAGCGGAAGAATACGGCAGAGAGGCCTGTGAGACAGCGAAGGTCATGAAGTGGGTCGATCCGGATATTGAACTGGTGGCTTGCGGAAGCTCTCACTCATCCATGCCAACCTTTGCACAATGGGAAGCTACCGTTCTGGAGCATACGTATGAGCATGTTGACTATATTTCTCTTCATACATATTATGGGAATCGCGATAATGATACGGCCAATTTCCTGGCAAGGACAATGGATATGGACGCGTTTATTAAATCGGTCACTGCAACCTGCGACTATGTAAAAGCAAAGAAGCGAAGCAAAAAGACAATCAATCTGTCCTTTGACGAATGGAACGTATGGTTTCATTCTAATGAGTCAGACAAAAAAATTGAACCGTGGTCCATTGCACCGCCGCAGTTGGAGGATATCTACACAATGGAAGACGCTCTGCTGGTTGGCAGTATGCTGATTACGCTGCTGAAGAATGCGGACAGGGTGAAAATAGCCTGCCTTGCTCAACTGGTCAATGTAATTGCGCCGATCATGACAGCCAATGGCGGTGGTGTATGGCGTCAGACCATTTACTATCCATTTAAACATGCATCTGTCTATGGAAGAGGTTATGTGCTTAATACCTGCACAAAATCACCAAAACACGATACCAAAGACTTCACAGATGTACCGGATTTGGATGCGACAGCTGTTGTAAACGAGGAAAAAGAAGAAATCACCATATTTGCCGTCAACCGTTCACAGAGCCATGATCTGCTCCTGGAAGCGGACATCAGGGGCTTCAGTGGATATGACGTCAAAGAGCATATTGTACTGGATCATGCTGATCTTAAGGCAATTAACACGATTGCTGATCCGTTCCATGTAGCGCCCCACAAAAGGGATGATGCATCCGTACAAGGTGGTTATGTCAATGCCGCTCTACCTAAATTGTCCTGGAATGTGATCAGACTCGGCAAGATATAACGAGGCGAAAAGGATGTCCCCCACTTCTGCAAGTGGCGGGTACCGCTTCTGTCAAGGGATAGTGGGGACGACAGGTTGACAAAATCGTGCCGTCCCCACTGACACCCATTATCTAAGCGAATTATTTTTTGTATACCATCTGCTTATTTAAATCATTTTTATCATAAAAATGTGTTCTGGCTATTAAGCCGTCGTACTCGTAATCTTTATCTCCATCGGTCTTCCCGTCAAGGATCTCCTGCGCTGCTGCTTTCAGCTGTTCAGGCAGGTCTGCGCTTTCAGGCCCTTTGCTGTGTCCGGCCAGAACCATATCATACGCACCCTTAATTACATCCAGCTCCTGCAGAGAATGAATCAGTTCCTGCAAGGAGAGGCTGTGATCCAGCTGCATCCAGATATGAGGGATGATGCCGTCACCACTGAAAAGGATTCTATGTTTTCTGTCCAGCAGGCAAATACAACCCTTAGTATGTCCGGGAACACCGTATACCTCCAATTTGTTGTCTCCCAGGTCAACCAAGTCGCCAGGCAGTATCAATTTCCATTCTGCGGGAAGCGGTTTTTCCGGAGAATTTCTGTAGTCTTCTGATTCCGTGATATATTTTATGTGCTCTTTGGCAAGCGGCAGATCATCCGGGTGAATATATGCTTCCTTCACATAGATATTTCCGCCAATATGGTCACCATGGCCATGGGTATTCACTACCACAAAAGGCAGGTTGGTTATGGATTCCACAATTGTTTTCACGTTCTCATATCCGTTCATGGTGTCAATCAGAACCGCTTTCTCGCTTCCTACAACAAGATAACCGGTTGCCTCATCATTGTCATTTAAGAGATAGACATCCTTCGTAAGCTCAACAATTTTTACTCTCCCCATGTTAACATCCTCCATTTTACATGCAATTTAAGATGAATTATCAGGCCCATCATAAAATCGGAGCATATCCTACCAATTTCATCCTTAAGTCCAATATACAAAATTCCAGCAACAATGTCTATCGAACATATGTTTGATATTTTCAATAGAATATGATAAAATAATGATAAGAAATACTGCAGAGGTAGCACAATGGAGTTAATGGATAAACTTAAAGTACTGGCCGACAGTGCAAAATATGATGTATCCTGTGTTTCAAGCGGTAGCTCAAGAAAAAACACGCCCGGAGGTCTTGGAAGCAGCTTTAATGCCGGGATCTGCCACACCTTTACGGCAGATGGCCGATGCGTATCACTGCTGAAGATTCTTATGTCAAATTACTGCATATATGACTGCGCCTATTGTGTAAACCGGGTATCCAATGATGTACCCAGAGCGGCTTTTACTCCTGAGGAAATTGCCGATCTTACGATAAACTTTTATAGAAGAAATTATATCGAAGGGCTGTTTCTCAGTTCAGCTGTCGTCAAGTCGCCGGACCATACAATGGAGCTGATTATTCGAGCTGTGCGGCTGCTCAGAGAGCAGTACCGTTTTAACGGATATATTCACATCAAGGCAATACCGGGAGCTGATCCGGCACTTATTGAGAAGGCCGGCGGCTATGTGGACAGAATGAGTGTCAATATTGAGCTGCCTACCAATGACGGTTTAAAGCTATTGGCGCCGCAAAAGAAGAAGGAATCCATATTGGGCCCTATGGGATTGATCAGCAGCAAAATTAAGGAGACCAATGATAATAAAACCCGTTTCAGAAATACGCCTCAGTTTGTACCGGCCGGGCAAAGTACGCAGCTGATTGTTGGAGCTACGGCAGATCATGACCTCAGCATATTAAAGCTTTCGGAGGGTTTATACAAGCGCTTTGGAATGAAGCGGGTATTTTACTCTGCCTACGTGCCTGTTTCAAATCATCCGGCCCTGCCTAAATCGGTGAAACCGCCGCTGCTTAGAGAGCACCGTGTCTATCAGGCCGACTGGCTGCTTCGTTTTTACGGTTTTCAAGCCGATGAACTGCTGGATGATGCGCATAAAGACTTTGACACAGAGCTGGACCCGAAATGTGATTGGGCTCTCCGCAATCTTCAGCAGTTTCCGGTGGAAGTAAACCGTGCTGATTACTTTGTGCTACTTCGTGTACCCGGTATTGGTGTAAAATCAGCCCAGAGAATTATCCGTGCAAGGAGGATTCAAAAGCTGGACTTTGCCGATATCAAGAAGCTGGGTGTTGTTCTGAAACGTGCCAGATTTTTTATTACATGCAAAGGGAAGTATATTGATAAGCTGGACGCCAGTGAAGGGTTCATCAGGATGAATCTTCTTGCCGGAAGGGGAAGGATGCCGTTGCTGGAACCGGGTTATACTCAGTTAAGCTTTTTGCCGCCTCAACCGACCCTGCAGCAGCAGCTGGAAGCAGAGTGGAAGCCTTCTTTTCAACAGGTACGGACAGTATCCCCAATGCCCCCGATATTTTTATCAGAGACTGATAGGAACCGGAGTGGCAATCGCTTGAAGGATGGCACCTTCCCGGGCTTTGATATGCTGCAGCTTCCTGCGCCTGAGGATGTGGCTGCAAGCATCACAGGTGAATTATAATGCTCACATATGTTTATGACGGAAGCTTTGAGGGGATTCTTACTGCCATATTTGAAGCATTTTACAGAAGAGAAGAACCGGATAGGATACTGTCGGAGGTTGGCCTGCAGCAGGATTTATTGATGAGGTATGTCCATATTGATACCGATGCCGCTAAATCAGACAGGGTTTATCAGTCGATTTGGCAGAAGATATCAGAAGATGCTTTGAAAAATGTATACCATATTTTTCTTTCAGAAGAACCTGATGCCGGCACACTAATATACCGCTATCTTAAGCTGGGCTGGAAAATGGGATGTAAGGTGGATTTGCATTTGTCCGATGATACCGTATTTAAGGTTATGGATATCAACAGAAGACTGGGGTTTGAAGTCCATAGGTTATTCGGTTTCGTGCGCTTCCGGCAGGTTGAGGGAGGTGTTTTTTATTCCTCACTAAAGCCTGATCACAATGTTGTAGAACTTCTTGCACCGCACTTTGCCCAGCGTCTTTCCGATCAGAACTGGATCATCCACGATGTACGCAGAGAAATTGCCGCACTGTACAATAAAAAGGAATGGATTGTAACCGAATTTTCAACAAACGATATTCCTCTTGTTACGGAGGGGGAGAAAAAGTATTCCACGCTGTGGAAGGAGTTCTTCAAAACGCTGGCAATACCCTCACGTACCAATCCCAGGCTGCAGAGACAGCTGCTGCCCCGGCGTTACTGGGATCACCTTACAGAGAAATGGTAGAGAAAAAATTTTACCTTGAGATGTATTAGCGATTTATGTGCATACTAATATTATTGTAATTAAATTTCATGCAGTTAACGTATTTACGAGTAGAGGAAGGTATAGTAATATGGAAAGCAAAAAAGCAGAAGAAATTATGAAGTCTTATGGTGTAATCAGTGTAAGCTATAATGGGATGCCTGTATGGATTGAGGCTCTCCGCGGTGATGTAGCGGAAGTAACTCTCATCGGTTTGGGTAGGAGGATGGATATACCAATTAGTGCATTGTCTGAAACTGATCCCATACAGACCATATGAGGCATTACCTTAAAGGTAAAAGCACCGTTGTGAGAGAGTTTATTACCTTTTCATTTCGCCGGTAGATCGCAATGGACAAAAATCTTGTTCGGTAATACCTGCTTTGTGGTATAATGTTAGAGAATAGATAAATGAGGGCTTCCGAAAACGAGTTGCAAAAGATTCGTTCATCAGCTCCAAATTATAATTGAAAGAGTGATTGGAGATTGTATTCTCTGAAAGAAAAGTTTTATGACGGTCAGGGGTATTTGAGGAATCCGGGTGAGAGTTACTTGGACGGCGAAGGTATTCTCCGTGAGAAATGGGAAGAGTACTTCGATTATCAGGGGATATTCAGGCGGTACGATGAAGAATTCTACGACAGTCAGGGCTTTTTAAGGCAACCGGACGAGCCGTTTTATGATGGAATGGGAAACTTATGTGAGCGATAAAAAATGCCGATATCATCAGGAGTATTCCAGATCATATCGGCATTTTTTTATATACCTATGTCTGTAGGATTCCTTGAAAAACCAAAAGATTCCCGTCAATTGTCCTAAAACATCTTTTTTCTGTAAAGGAAATAGACTGCCGCTGTACATAAAACTACGGATGTCAGCAGGATGATCCAAAATGAATAGGGCGAAGTCAGCGGAAGATCCACATTCATTCCGAAAAAGCTTGAAACCATGGTTGGAATGGCCATAACGATCGTCACCGATGTCAGGAACTTCATAACAATATTCAGGTTATTGGAGATAACCGATGCAAACGCATCCATGGTGCCCGTCAAAATGTTGCTGTAGATATTCGCCATTTCAATCGCCTGCTTGTTCTCTATAATAACATCCTCCAGTAATTCCGTATCCTCCGGGTAATACTTTATATGCTCATATTTTGCCAGCTTTTCCAGTACGACCTCATTGGACTTCAGCGCTGTTGAGAAATACACAAGGCTCTTTTGCAGCTTCAGCATTTGTATAAGCTCTTTATTTTTCATTGATTTATGCAAATCCTGCTCTATTCGGGTGCTTGTTTTGTCTATATGCTTTAAATATTGAAGATACCGGACTGCATTCTTAAATAGAATCTGGAGAACAAACCTTGTTTTATACTGGGTAAAAAATGTTTTCGATTTCTTATTAATAAAATCGCTCAGAAGGGTGTCCTCTTTTAAACAAACGGTAATGATAAAATGCTTTAAAATAATAATACCAAGAGGAATTGTTGTGTAAACATTCAGCTTACCTTCGCCCTCTACGACAGGAATGTCGACGATGATAAGGGTCTGTCCGTTATCACTTTCTATTCTTGCTCTCTCTTCTTCATCCAGTGCTGCTTTTAAGAAATCGACTTCAACGTTCAATTCGCTGCTGACCCGATTGATTTCAGATTCATCGGGGTTTACGAGGTTAATCCAGACACCTTCCTCGTAGTTGTCGGTACGGACAATTTCACTGTCTACTGTTTTGAAAATATCAATCATCACATCACCCTCATTTCAATGATATTTTTCGTTGAGGGTTTATCTGTTATGCTATTACATTCGAAAAAGCAACGGCAATGCAAATAAGCCCACTAAGAATATAAAATTATTGTTTCTACTACCACCAGGGTCGCTATCCATGCCGTCACCTCCAGTTTGCAGATTTTGGAATCAACAAAAAATAACTCCCGAAAAAAACCGGGATTAAGATTTTGCCGATCCTTCAATAATTATATACCTTTGTAAAACATATTACAATGTATCCTTCGAAATTTAACGATTATGGCCTGAATTTATTGAAATGGGTTATCTAATTGAAAATATGTCCATTATAGAGCAAATCGTTCTCGTTTTATGCTTTATCCGTGGCCGGACGATTTGGTAACAGCCTGTTGATTGCATTGGCAGAAGTACACATATGAATATTACATAGAAAAATATTGTCATTTCATTGACACATATGTGACGGTATGCTTATAATTATTATGTATAGTAAGCCGTTTTATACAAATAGATACAGAATTTCGAAGGTAATACGTTACTGTATCAAAGCCGCTGAAAATGCGACAGAAGGGAATTATTTATGTGAAGATGCCTTTTGTGGGTAAGGTAAAAAGAGGTAGTTTATTGAACTATCTTACAATTTCACAGAAGATGGTTCTCATTTTCATTGGTTCTGTTATTATTCCATTGATCATTCAAAATGCCTTTTACTATAGTGATACAGCCAAAAACATACATTCCCAAATGATGCAGCGTCTAGCTAATTCGCTGGATGAAAAAACCAATAAGATCAACGGAGTAATTTCCAGTACGGTTACTCTGTCACATAAATATAATACCGATGAGGAACTGTATCGGTTTTTAGATAGCTACTATTCCATGGATTATAGTTACCTGATTGAATATCAGGAACGAATCAAAGCAATATTGGATTCTGATTTGGCATTTAACATGCATGTAAGAAAAATCAGTCTTTACACGGATAATCCGACCGTGCTGAATGGATCCATTGTTAGCAAAATTACGCCGGGTGATGTAATTACACTTGGAGAAGATTTGATAGACTTCGATTTATATGATCTGACCGAGTCGGAAAATGGTCCTAAGCTTCGTGTATCTTTGGCTCCGCCTGTGATCAAGGCGTCGTATGACAGGTGCCTTAGTATTGTGAGGCCTTTGGAGAATTATTCACAATATCCCAATTATTCAAAGTTATTAAGAATTGATATTGATATATCACATATTTCATCCATGCTGAAAGAAATTGGAATGTTTGATAATATTGTACTGGTAGACCTAAATAATCGTATCATCGCTTCTGGAAATACTTACAGCGAATTTGGCGAGTATGATAAATTCTCCGAGAAGGATCTTAAAGAGGGAATAGTAGTTCTCAAGCAGAGCCTTAAGGATGTGCCATTATCACTGTATGGCTATTATAATTCTAAAATTATTTCGGACGAATTCTCAAAAATGAGATGGAAGACCGTATACATTATTATTACCAGTATGATGGTTTCACTTTTTTGCATCCTGCTTGTAGCAAGCAACATTACGAAGCGGACAAAGCTGGTAGTTAACCAATCCAAGCAAATTTCAAATGGGAATTTCATACAGACATATAAGAATATCGGCGGCAATGATGAAATCGAAATCCTTGCGGATAGTATGAATCAAATGAGTATAAAGCTTAAAACGCTGATTGAAGAGGAGTACAATTCCCGAATTCTAAAAGCGCAGCTTGAACAGGAAACAACGCAGGCAATGTTATTAGCGCTTCAAAGCCAAGTAAACCCACACTTTCTGTATAATGCATTAGAGAGCATCCGGTTGAAGGCGGTGGTGAAGAATGAGACAGAGACGGCAAAAATGATACTGTACATGTCACGTATGTTCAGACGAGTTATCAATTGGAATGATGATATCATACAATTAAACATGGAAATAAAATTCTTAGAGGAATATTTAACGATCCAGAAATACAGATTTGATGATGAATTTGAGTATATTGTTAAGGTTGACGAGGGAGCCCTCGATTGTATGCTGCCCA
>JAEZLF010000028.1 GCA_023435925.1 Bacillota bacterium | reverse complement strand
TTTACCTTTAATAAACCTTCCAAATCCGCAGATATCTGAATCAAATTCTTCCTTGGTTCTGTTTAAAAAAGCTGTGATTTCTTTTGTTAAAAACTGCTCCACCGTTTTTTCCATAATTTCCGGATTTTCTTCATAATTTTTATCACTTTGAATGGATGTGAAATCACCCTCCAAATCAATATGAATCAAAATATCCGCTTTCTTATCGTTCAGTTTGACTCTCACCTTTGGTTTTGAACGCTGCATGATGTTCATTACAACAATTTTATCTTTTACCAGAGGATCAGGAATTGTCCAGTACGAATAACTGTATTCACCTATAATCATATGATAACATGCAGATTCCAGACCATCCGTAGTACCCACCATTTTTTCATTTCTAAAAACAGCCATCCCCATGAATTCATTCTGCCGTTTTGCCACTACCGGAATGCTCCCTGCGGCGTACTGTCCTTCCAGCCTTATTGAAGTCATATCGCTATTTTTTTGTGTTTGTGTAATCTCATCTGTACTTTCATATTTACCGATATCTGAAAGTATTGCTACAGGCTGTATATCGTCAGATTCGCTTCGGAAATAAAATTCATTCAAATCGGTAGCCGGATAAAAAGGGTTGAATTTTTTACCCAGTAACAATTCATAATATTTTGCGGGGTTACTTTCAAGTACAGGTTTCACATTCTCCAGATATTTGTAAGCCGGACAACTAGAAATTACCACATAGATATTGGGTCTGAATTCTCTCCCTCTTCGAAGCGCATGCAGATATTCTTTAAAACCCCGTTCCGCAAGTTCTCTAGAGATTACAATTACCTTCGCATGAGAGACATTGATCTCCTTGCTGACAATATTATTAATCAGATTAAGCCCTGAATAGATGGATGGTGTGTCAACAGTAATAATAGAGGAGCTTTCACTTTTGCTATTTCCGCCGCCTCCGCCTCCGCCTCCTTCTCCGCCTCCGCCTTCGCCTATCGCAAGTGGTGCTGCCATTTGAAGGGACAGTCTGAGAATATTAGCCTCACCAATATCAAGGCCAATCGCCAGTGGATAGGAAAGATCATCTATTTCACGGGAATCATAACATCCCGTAACCATCAACAGATAAAATAGAATCATAAAAAAGATGCTCATCCATTTTGCTGTCAAACGCTGTCTCATCTTTCTGACCTCCTTGCTTTCGTACGTTTACGTAAAGCTGCTGAAATAGCGACTAGACTAAAAAAAACAAAGGCGATGATCCCGACATATTTATTAAAAACATTAGAAGTTATTTTTGTCGTTTCAATCAAACTCTTTGGTATAAAAGCACCACAGTACACGATGATCGAAAAAGGAAGTATTAAGGGGCGCATATATTTAAGTCCTGCTATCTTTGCAAAGGTGTATACCATGAAGTAAAAGACTGCAGCTAAATAAATCAAGGCAGCCATAGCCCAAATGAATACAAATATTGCTTCAATTCTCTGAAAAAATCTTCCTAATTGAATCAGCCTTGCCATCTGGTACACCGGTAAGAAGGATTCCAAATTACTTGGATACGGAAATACCAGGCTGTATGTCAGGGAACTGAGAATAAAAATTACCGAACAAATGCCGATGGCAGTGAATCCTACGGTTTTAACATTTCTGTAACTTCCTAAAAATGGTGGCAGTAAATATATGATCATGAGTTCCAAAAAAGATGATACTCTCAAAAAGCCATTGCCAAATATCAGTTCCGGTCCATTGCCCAGAACCGGTAAGAGATTAGTGCTATCCATATTCGGAATGACACACAGCAAAATGATCAGGTATCCTGCCGCAATGACCGGAACAGCAATCGCATGATAACGCAAGATGGTCTCCATTCCCAGAAAACTTCCAATAATCACACCGATGATAAAAATAATCATAATATAGCTTATGGGAGTTATGGGCAGTGATACGATTTTCATGTCCTCAGAGAACTCTCTGAGCACGGATACGGACAAATAATATAAAACAGCAACCATCACCAGTCCGGTTATTACTTTTAATGGCTTTCCTCCTGAGATTTCTGCAATATCAAGAATATCCTTTCCTTCAAATATTTTAAAGAGCTTGATTTGGGTAATGAATAGGATAAGCGCAATCAAGCTGGTATACAGTGAAAGCAACCAGGCAGCTGTTCCTGCATCCTCTGCCATAACTCTGGAATAGTACAAAAAACACTTTGTGCAAACCAAATTGATCAATAATGTCGTCGCTTCCCATTTGCCAAAGGAAATCTTATTCTGCATCTGCATATCTAAATGCCCCTCCTGTTACCGGCCTCTGCGTTTTATTTTCCAGCCCATACTGTATTTATCCTGCTTCGCTTCTCTCTTTGTGTTGAGGTAATCAGGTCTTAGCTCAAGCTTCCATTCCGGTGACCGAAACACGATAGTCCAGGGATTATCTGCTGTTTTAGGACCCAGTGGAGCCATGAAAGCTACTCCAAAGGATTTCATACTTGTTGACCAGATTCCCAGCAAAAAAATTCCTGCTGTAATACCAAGAAAACCAGCTAATGCTCCCAAAAGGATAAAGACAAACCTCATGATCCGGATAGAAAATCCCAGAGAAAAACTGGGTATTGCAAAAGAACCGATCCCTGTGACTGCTACAATAATGATCAATATCGGGCTTACGATATTTGCTGCTACCGCTGCCTGTCCGAGTATCAGTGCTCCTATGATACCCAATGTCGGCCCAATTGGCCCCGGAACTCTTATTCCAGCTTCACGGATCAATTCAAAGGACAGTTCCATCAGTACCAATTCAAGCACAGATGGGAAGGGCACCTTTTCACGGGACGCTTCTATTGCCAGTAAAAGATCTGTCGGTATCATCTCTTGATGATAATTGGTAATTGCCAGATAGATCGCGGGCAGCATAAGGGCAACGAAAAAAGCAATATATCGTACATATATGATGAGATTCGCATAGGGAAATCGGATATAGGAGTCTTCTGCTGAATGCATCAAATCAAAAACTGTTGTGGGTACTACGAGTACGTTAGGCGAACCGTTTACAATAATAGCAACCTTCCCGTTTACAAGCATTTCTGAGACATAGTCGGGACGTTCTGTAGAAATGATTTGCGGTAAAGGGTAAATGGTACTATCCTCTATCAACTGTTCCAGCATACCTGAATCAAGCATATAATCCACATTAATATTTTCAATTCTGCGACGTACTTCCCCGACAAGTCCTTCATTGGCAACATCTTTTATATAAACCATGGAGCATGGCGTTTTGCTGACCTTTCCAATCGCCACATCTTCAACAATCAGATCCTCATCCTTCAGCCTCTTACGAATTTGTGCGGAATTCGTTCGCAAGAGTTCATTGAAAGCTTCTTGCGGGCCTCTTATCACAATTTCATTGTTTGGCTTCTCAATGCCTCTATGATCCCATCCTTTAACATCTGCGGAGAATGCTGCCGACACTCCGTCTGCAAATAGTGCACAGCCTCCGAAGTTGATCTCATTGATGATCTTGCTGAAAGACTTTTCGATACCAACCTGACAATGGGGCAGTAATTGCCTTGCAATATAATCTTCAAGCGTATCTGTATTTTCTCTTATTTCCATACTGGACATTACCATCAGAGGTTTTAATATATAGTTGTTAATAACCTCCCGATCAGTCATACCATCAAAGAAAATAATAAAAGCTTTTATCGGGCTGCCTTCATATTGGATATCAAATTCACGCAGTACAATATCACTGTTTACCGGAATGCTGTAAACTCTTTTCATTCGTTCAAGATTTTCCTGTATGTCGGAACCGACCGTATCGGACGGATCTGGTTTCTCCTCTAATTTAGCTGTTTTTGAGGCTATTTCATTCTCCATCATACCAGAATTGTTTTCCTTATTCTGATTACTGTCATTGAGCTCGTCCGTCTGTTTTAGTATGAATTTTTCTTGCTTTTCAGGTTCATGAAAGAGCAGCAGCTTTTTCAATTGATCTCTGATCAGTGACAAATTTAAGCCCTCCAAATCATAGACTTACATTTTTTACTTTACCATTTCCAAGCTTGACAAGATATACATCCCATTTTCTCGACCCAAGCTGCATCGCAAACTGCCTGTCAAATACTGAAAAATCAAACCGGTGCTTGCCCTTAATAGCACTGCCTGTGTCCATAGCTACTGTATAACCAAGGCCTTTGATATAGAAGACTGTACCAAAGGGCCAATACCTGTTATCAACAGCTACAGATACACCCGGCATAACAGGAGTACCGGACTTCGTTATTCCTTTATTATTACCACATTCTTCCTTACTTGGTGTGTATGCAGTTCCAAGAAATTTTCCGATATATTTCCCTCTATTTAATGTATCTCGTGGAGCCAAGCCTTCAAAAGCAGAGAAGCTTTGTGGCTTCACACCAACTGCAGCAGCCATCTTTAAAGAGTTTTGAAGTGCTACGTTATCATGGACCAACTCCTTGTTTTGATTTGTCAGCTCATTGATCTGCTTTTTTAACGCATCAACTTCTTTCGACAAATCTTCACCGCCTCTGGATGCTTTATTGTATTCATCTTTTAATGCTCTCGCTTCATCGGCTAACTGCTCATATTTTATTTGCAATTCGGTATCTTCACTAACAATTTTCTCTTTCGCATACTTGATTTCACTAATTTCTTTATAAGCTATGGACAACTCGTTTTTCAAATCCTTGTATGACTGTAGCAGTGTATAATTATTGGCACACAAAAAACCTACCAGTATAAAAAGAATTACTACAGCCCACATTCTGCCCTTTGGCTTTTTCCTGGACAGTTTGAAATGTCTGATATTTCTTTGAGGTTGAATGCTGTTTGTCGCTTCAAACCCCGTCATAGAAAGCCCTCCTCAATAATCCGATCATTATAACTCCAGACACAAATACCATATTATGGTCTATTGTTATCCTCTATTATCATCCATTTCCGTTATCTTTATTCATTTGGCTATAATTTACAAGCTGGCTTCCACTCTTTTGTGTGTCCGGCAGGTAATGAAACCGGAACAAATACATCATTTTTAAAGTAATATATATGGAAAGGTTGATGACATAATGAATATCCTAAGTTGTATTTCTCCTACAGGGTTAACTTTACTAGCAGTTGCAGTGAGTTTTATTGCAATCGCCGCACTCGATAGTGATGAACTGAATGTTATCGGTAATTTGCTGATTGGTATTGGTGGTCTGATGATCATTGCAGCTTCTCAGGAAGCGTACATTGCTGGTCTTGAGCAGGCAGAAAGCCGTGAGGAAATATTAAAGCTGAAGGTTGATCTGCTGAACAAAGAAATAGCATCCCTTTCGAAGTAAAGGACAATAACATTCACCTTCAATGCGAAACTTTGCAGGATATCAAAAATATAGATGTAAAATAAGAATAAGACATTTTGCACAGAATTGCGTATTTATTATTTGAAAGCAGTTGAATTACAAAATGTTTTGAGCTAAATATTGAAAGCTTTCATTTTTACAAGAGGAATATTCATCTTGCATGTAAAGTAAAATGATAAAAAGGAGTGATTTTTGTGGGTAATGTATTGAAAACTGTTATTTCTGTTGTGGTCATCCTTGTACTGGCAGTTCTAGCAATCAGACTCTTAGGCTTTGCGCTTTCAGTAGTGCTGCCAATAGCTATTCTGGCCTTTGTGGCATATATCATCTATGTGCTGGTGACTGGGAAAAGGCCATAAACAAATAAATTTGATACTTTACAACGTCCCCTGAACTGTGCTATAATTCATTTGCGCTATCGGGGTGTAGCTCAGTTTGGCTAGAGTGCTTGCTTGGGGTGCAAGAGGTCGCGTGTTCAAGTCACGTCACTCCGACCAGCAAAAACAGCGGGTTCCAGAAAATGGTTCCCGCTGTTTTGTTTTATTTCTAATTCTATTTTGAATAAACCCTATGTGCTATTTTCTGTACTGCATCAATGGTATTAATGATATCCGAAATGGTATTCATGCATCCCACGCTGAATCTCACAACCCCTCTTGCCTCCGTTCCCAGAACCCTGTGAGCAGACGGCGAACAGTGAAGTCCTGCTCTGGTGCAAATACCGAAATCTTTGTCTAGAATGTAGCTCAGTTCTGTCGAATCCATATCTCCCAGATTTATTGCCACAATACCGGAGTTTCTGCTTTTATCGGCAACACTGTACTGCTTTATTCCGGGTATGTGACGGAATCCTTCCATTAGCATTCTCACCAGTCTGTACTTATGTTCGCCGATTTCAGTAATACCTGAATCAGACACGTACTTTGCTCCCCACATAAGTCCTACAATTCCCGGTGTATTCAGGGTTCCGCTTTCCAGTAAATCCGGCATGATTTCAGGCTGGTACAGATATTCGGAGTTACTGCCTGTCCCCCCCTCCATCAGTGGCTTCAGATTGATCCCCTCTCTGACATAAAGGCAGCCTGTTCCCTGAGGCCCCATAAGCCCCTTATGCCCCGGAAACGCAAGCATATCAATATTTTGCCTCGTAACATCTATACAAAGAGAACCGGCTCCCTGAGACGCATCCACAAGAAAATAAACGCCTGCTTCCCGCGCAATGCGTCCAATTGCATCGATAGGCATAATAATTCCGTTTACGTTGGAAGATTGTGTACAGACAATAAGAATGGTATTGCTTCTGATTTCTTTTTTAATATCCTCAGGTTCAATTTCACCCAACCCATTACCGGTTACAATCGTCAGCGTCACTCCGCAATCCCGTTCCAGGATTCTAAGAGGACGCATGACCGAATTGTGTTCCATAGCTGTTGTAATAATATGGCTGCCCGGGGTGGCAATGCCTTTGATTGCCGTATTCAGTGCTTCCGTGGCATTCTTTGTAAAGCAAAGCCTCATGGGATCAGATAGTTGAAATAATTTGCATATTTCTTCTCTTGCTTCCAATACAGCCATTCCCGCTTTCAATGAGAGCAGATGACCTCCCCTGCCAGGATTAGCACAGTATTCACGCATGCACCGGCACATTTCCCGGTATACGCACTCAGGTTTTGGAAAGGATGTCGCTGCATTATCAAGATAGATCATTATGATCTCCTAATAGCTTACATATTCTACTTCATACTATGTAAACCATCAGGAACTGTTAACTATATAGGCAGGCTAAAATACCACCTACTGATTGACTTCCAGTCCCTTTCCAGCTGTTTTTAAAACTATCAGCGCCAATGCTCCACCCACCAAAGCTGTTACCAGCTGCGGCCAGCTGAACAGGTTTGCCAGAGTGGCTGCAAATGCCGGCTTCATTTCAACCGTTGATGTAAATACCGAAATGGATACAAACAAAAATCCAAATTTCAGGACAGAGCCAATGATAATGCCAGCCAGCTTACTCTTTTTTCTTAATAGATGATAAGACAGTAGAAATATGAAATTACCCAGTATAATAAAAGGTGAAAAGCCTAGAACCAGTGGCGCTATGGGCGCCTTATTTGTAAAAGCCGACACCAGAGGAGCGATCACCGCGATAGCCGTACCGCTCCATAGTCCTGCTATGGCAGTAGCTACAATAAGCACAGCATTCACAACCGGACCTACAATAAAGTTATTATATGGAATAAACTTTCCAAAGAATTGGAATGCTATTGCTACTGCAAGTAACAATGCTGTTCGTGTCAGAAATCTTGTCTTTTGATTCATATTCTGTCCCCTCCGTCAAAGTGTATTAATATAGCTATCGTATGAATATTTTATACCTCATTATAACACATTGACTCAAAAAAAATTTTCGTTTACGCGATAATTTACTTTGCAAATTACGCTTAGTAGAAAAATTTTCTTACCAAAGCATAAAATTTCCAAATGAAATTTTGTGCTATAGCTGTGTTTCAATGAGGGTTAGGACATCTTTGCCTCATTATATCAAATTGAAATGAAATTGCAGTAAAATTTAAAATACATGTAAAAAGGCCTGTGAATCCTATCACAAGCCTCTCTTATCCATCCTCCCCCGGATTACTCCAGCACAGGCTGTAACTGTTTCCCTTTTAAAGCACTCTCAATTGCCGGTAACAACAGTTCAAATTTGGCCATGAGTGAGTTGCATTTCTTTGCCGGATCATCCTGCCAAAAAGGCACAAAGTAAACATTTTTACAATTCAACAGCACACCGAGATTTTTTGCATTAGCTCCCAGTCCGTCATTCGTTGCAATAGCTAACAAAAGCGGTCGGCTGTTTCTTAGGTGAGCCTTACAGGCCATAGTGACTGTTGTATCTGTTATTCCGTTTGCCAGCTTTCCAAGTGTGTTTCCCGTACATGGAGACACTACAAGAATATCCAGTAAAGCCTTTGGTCCGATTGGCTCTGCGTCAATGATGGAGTTGACGATTTTTTTACCGCTTATTGCAGCAATTTTCGATTTCCATTCATCCGCCTTGCCGAATTTTGTATCGAAATGATCAACGGTCTCTGAAATAATCGGAAGAATATCAGCACCCTCACCTGCGATTTTTTCCAGCTCCGGTATTACTTTTTCAAATGTGCAAAATGAGCCGGTAAATGCAAATCCGATTTTTACATCCTGAAGCAGCATTCTTCACACCCCCAACTCTTCAATAATATTATAAACTGTTTGTTTGATGAAATTAGCTGCAGTCACAGGTGCTACCTTACCAGGCAGTGACAGAGCCCATATGACCTTTATCCCCAATTCCTTTGCTTTTTCAAAATCTACGCCTCCCGGCTTTGAAGCCAGATCTATGATTAAGCATTCCTTGTTGATGATCTCCAGTACTGTAGAATTTAACAATGTATATGGAATGGTATTAAAAATAACATCCATATTCCCTATGTATTCTTCCAGCTCATTGATAAAAACAGCTTTATGTCCGCAAGCTTTTATCCAGGCTATGTCCGAATATTTACGAGCTTCAGCATATACATCTGCTCCCAGTCCGGCAAGCATTTTTGCCAGAACCTTTCCGACTCTTCCATAACCGAGAACCATCGTCTTGCAGCCATTTACTGTAATCGGCAATTCCTCCATAGCAATCTGGATGGCACCTTCTGCAGTAGGGATTGCATTAAGTACTGCCATTTCCTCCCGTTCAAGAATGTCAATGGTATAGACATTATATGCCTTAGCGAGGTGTGTGATTTTTTCACTGATGCGTCCGGAAATAAAAAGCTGATTTTTCTTCATTGTTTTGAGCACTTCATTCATAGGTATCTTTTCATTGTGAAATGGAGCATTTAAAGATTCATTATCATTCGAACAAGGTAACGGACCGATTACGATTTCAGAATCATCAATAGCTTCCTGCAGATCTTCATTTTCACCGAGCTTTATTTCAAAACCCGCATTCTTAAAGCCGAATAGATTTACCTGATTTCCATCTGCAGAAATGGATTCTGCCAGCTTTACGTTTCTCAAATCCCCGCCTATTACCGTGTATTTATGCAGACTCATCTCATTATCCCCCCAAGTTGACTGACAAGTGTGTCATTCTACTGTTGTAAAAAGACTACTTTATTTTATGTTTATTGGGAGTAACAAGTGCTTGTATAGAAAAAGGCAATTTTCAATTACATAATCCGTTTCTTGTCAAAGCCCGGCTTAAGACTTCCCACTATGGAAATGCCCTTTTGCTCAAGCTTAAATACACGATCAATGATTTCATTCACTCCATCCATTGTAATGGCGTTTATTTTTTCAAGAATTTCCTCCGGTGAGTTAATGTAACCCAGCATCAGCTCAGACTTTCCAATACTGTTCATTCTGCTGCTAGTGCTCTCAAGTCCCAGGATGTAGCTGCCTTTTAGCTGTTCCCTGGCCTTTTCCAATTCCTGCGTCGAAATTCCTTTTTTTATAAGCAGTCGGATCTCATCATAAATGAGATCGACGACCTCATTGAGCTGCGACGGTTTCATCCCCGCATAAATGGTAAAGAGGCCGGCATCCTTATACACAGTAGGATAAGAATAGATAGAGTATACAAGACCTTTTTTCTCCCGGATCCTTTGGAATAGTCTGGAACTCATTCCGCCTCCGAATATATTATTGACGGCAAGCAGAGGATACAGTCTGTCATCACCATTTTCAACGCCCTCAAAGCCAATACAGATATGTACCTGCTCCGTATCCTTCTCTTTAATGCATAAACCGGGTTTGAATTCCACCATCTGCGTCCCGGATGTTCTGCCGGCTTTCGTTGTCCATTCACCGAAGTATCTCTCAAGCAGATCGGAAAGCATCGCTTCATCAAAATTACCTGCAACAGATATTACTATATTATCCGGTGTATACCGTTCACTGAGATACTCAAGTATAGCCTCCCTGTTAACTCCCCTTAATGACTTGCGGGTGCCTAAAATGGGATAACCTACCGAACTGCCGTCCCATACTGTTTCCGACAGGATATCATGTACCAGCTCTTCAGGAGAGTCTTCATACATACCGATTTCCTCAAGAATGACTTTTTTTTCAACAGCAATATCTTTTTTAGAATAAACAGAATGAAAAAACATATCACTCAGTACATCGATCGCAATATCGATATGTTCATCAAGCGTCTTCGTATAAAAGCAGGTGCATTCCTTTCCTGTAAAGGCATTAAGCTGCCCGCCAATATTATCAATGCTTTCTGCTATTTCTGCTGCCGTTCTTTGTTCTGTTCCTTTGAACAGCATATGCTCAATAAAATGTGATACCCCATTGTTTTTTAAGTCCTCATTCCGGGAACCTGTTTTTACCCAAATACCAAATGAAACTGACCGAACATAAGGGATTTGCTCACATACAATCCTGATTCCGTTTTTTAATGTGTATTTTTTGAACATAGTACCTCCATTTTAGCCAATACATATCTTTCGATCAATAAAAAGGACGGTTAAAAGCCGGTAAGCGCCGACAATAACCGTCCCGTGTTCTACGTCAAGCTGTTATTGCTTGCTTTCACTTTCTGCAGGCAGTGCATCTTTTCTGGAAAGATTAATGCGCCCTTGTTTGTCGACTTCAAGTACCTTCACAAGGAATTCATCTCCGACTTTTACAACGTCCTCAACCTTATCCACTCTCTTGGTGTCAAGCTTGGAGATGTGAACAAGTCCTTCTTTTCCAGGTGCAAATTCTACAAATGCGCCGAAAGTCATCAGCCTCGTAACCTTACCCATAAAAATCTGTCCGGGCTGAACATCCTTTGCGATCGCCTCTATGATTGAAATTGCTTTTCTACCTGCAGCTTCATCCGATGTGGCAACAAACACTCTGCCATCTTCCTCTATATCGATCTTGACTCCGGTCTCAGCAATGATCTTGTTGATTACCTTGCCACCGGGCCCGATAACATCTCTGATCTTATCCGGATCAATATTCATCGTATACATCTTTGGTGCGTAAGGCGACATGACCTTTCTCGGTTCTGAAATTACCGGTGCGATTACCTCGTCAAGGATCTGGAAGCGGCCTTTTTTAGTAAGCTCAAATGCCTGTCTGATAATTTCATAGGTCAGACCGGTCACCTTGATATCCATTTGAATAGCTGTGATACCTTTCTTTGTGCCAGCCACCTTAAAATCCATATCTCCGAAGAAATCTTCAATGCCCTGTATATCCATGAAGGTAATAAACCGGTCAGGGTTATCATCGTCTGTAACCAAACCTGCGGAAATTCCCGCAACAGGTGCTTTAATCGGCACGCCTGCATCCATAAGTGCAAGAGTACTGCCACAAACACTGCCCTGTGAAGTGGAGCCGTTGGACATCAGCACTTCGGACACAAGCCTTATGGCATATGGAAATTCTATTTCATCCGGAATAACGGGTTCCAGAGCTCTTTCTGCCAGCGCTCCGTGGCCGATTTCTCTCCGTCCGGGTCCCCTTGAAGTTTTTGCTTCACCAACGCTGTAGCCAGGGAAATTATAATGATGCATGTATCTCTTAGATTCCTCCAGGTCAACACCGTCCAGCTTTTGAATCTCTCCAATACCGCCGAGTGTAACAACTGTGAGCACCTGCGTCTGGCCTCTCTGGAACAGTCCGGAGCCGTGAGTTCTCGGAAGCAGTGACACATCCGCCGACATCTGCCTGATTTCATCCAGTCTTCTGCCGTCGACTCTTTTGCCCTCCTCCAGAATATAATGGCGGACAACCTTCTTTTCCAGCTTATAAATGGCTTCATTAATAACCGTTTTACTATCGGGATATGCTTCCGCCAGCTTCTGCTGTACTTCCTCTGTCAGTGCTGCGACCTTGTTGTCTCTGTCCGTTTTATCCGTTGCCAGCACTGCTTCGCGCATTGCTTCATGTGCGATTTCCTTCACCGCGGCAAATAAATCCGCCGGCACCTCAGATGAGGTATATTCAAATTTCGGCTTGCCTACTTCAGCAACAATCTCGTTAATAAAAGCGATAATCTTTTTGATTTCCTGATGTCCCTTGATAATGGCATCCAGCATTACGTCGTCAGGAATTTCCTTTGCGCCGGCTTCAATCATAGTGATCTTGTCTTCTGTAGCAGCCAGTGTGACGTACATATCACTCTTCTCTCTCTGTGCGGCATCCGGATTGATGACAACCTCTCCGTTTACAAGACCCAGCACAATACCTGCCACAGGGCCGTTAAACGGGATATCGGAAATGGCAAGAGCAATGGAACTGCCAATCATTGCAGCAATTTCCGGTGAATTATCCTGCTCTACGGAAAGCACTGTATTAATGACTACAACGTCATTTCTTAAATCCTTTGGAAATAGCGGGCGGATCTGTCTGTCGATTACTCTCGAGGTCAAAATTGCCCTTTCCGAAGGTCTTCCTTCTCTTTTAATAAAACCGCCTGGGATTTTACCTACTGCGTAAAGTTTTTCCTCATAATCTACACTGAGCGGAAAGAAATCAATGCCGTCCCTTGGTGACGTTGAAGCCGTTGCTGATGACATAACGACTGTATCGCCATATCTGATTAGCGCAGCTCCGTTTGCCAGCTGTGCCAGCTTGCCGGTCTCTACCGTAAGAGTTCTGCCCGACAGTTCCATAGTAAATTTTTTTGACATAAAATGCCTCCTTCTGTAATGCTACAGATCAGATAGCAGGCAGTTTCCAGAAAACGGACACCAGAAACCGCATTAACGAGTT
>JAEZLF010000008.1 GCA_023435925.1 Bacillota bacterium | reverse complement strand
TCCAAACAATAATAATCATATTATTAGCCAATTATACCGGCCATTATTCCTATCAGATTCACTTCACAGTATTTCAATAAGCCCGGTCCCGGTTTACGGAACCGAGCTCCTTATGATACCGTCTCGTTTGCGCACTATTTGTCATTTTAAATGCAGTGCATCAACTCGTTTATTGCTCAACTGCTTCCTCAGCATCGTCTTCGTTGATCTTATCTTCAGCTTCAGCATTATCCGTTGAAAGCTGTTCGCCCTGACGTCCTTCTGTAATAGCATCTGCAATCTTCGCTGCTATCAACTTGACAGCTCTTATTGCGTCGTCGTTTCCAGGAATGACATAATCAACTTCATCCGGATCACAGTTTGTATCAACAATTGCTACAACAGGAATACCGAGTTTTCTGGCTTCGAGGATTGCATTTCTTTCTTTTCTCGGGTCAACTACAAACATAGCTCCGGGAATTTTCTTCATGTTCTTAATACCGCCCAGATACTTCTCAAGCTTCTCCATCTCAGCTTTGAGCTTGATAACTTCCTTCTTCGGCAATACTTCAAACAGTCCATTCTGTTCCATGTTGTCAAGCTGATTCAGCCGGTCAATCCTCTTACGGATTGTTTTGAAGTTTGTGAGCATACCGCCGAGCCATCTTGCGTTTACAAAATACTGTCCGCTTCTCTCTGCTTCTTCTTTAATGGAGTCCTGAGCCTGTTTCTTTGTACCGACAAACAGAACATCCTCGCCGTTCATAGCGATTTCTCTGATGAAGAAATAAGCTTCTTCAACCTTTTTTACGGTTTTCTGTAAATCGATAATGTAGATGCCGTTTCTCTCCGTAAAGATATATTCGGCCATTTTGGGATTCCACCTTCTGGTCTGATGACCGAAATGGACGCCTGCTTCCAGCAGCTGTTTCATTGAAATAACTGACATAATACTACCTCCTTAAGTTTTATACCACCACGGCTTTCAACCTCCCGGACCACCAATTGGCACTTATCCGTTCGTCATCCGTGTGCGTATTTTTATCGTTATGTAGTATACCATACAGCGGGTTTTTTATCAATCAAATTTATTATTTAAATTTTCTTTAAATTTTCTTTTTAACATATAATTTTTTAATAAAATATTTTTTTGTACAGGCAATTTTTCTTGAATTACCTCATATGCTTATATGGTGACCAATTTTTTGGGGGTGCCTTATTTGCTGCACATCTTATTTACTTTGGTAAGTGATATCCTGAGCAGTGTGTTTTTTCAGTTAGGTTATGTCTCCGGTACAAACTCATTTCCTCAACCCCTGTCAGCAGAGGAAGAAACAAAATACATTGAAGCATATAAAGGCGGCAGCGAAGATGCCAGAAATACACTTATAGAAAGAAATCTCCGTCTTGTGGCCCACATCGTTAAAAAATACAGCACATTCAGCAGCGATAGCGATGACCTGATCTCCATTGGTACGATTGGCCTCATCAAAGCAATTTCCACCTTTGATATGTCCAAGGGTACCAGACTTGCCACGTACGCAGCCCGTTGCATAGAAAATGAGATATTGATGCAAATCCGATCTGCAAAGAAAATTCAGAGCGAGGTATCCCTCCACGATCCCATTGGCGTCGATCGTGAAGGCAACGAAATTACTCTGATCGATGTAATAGGAAACGAGGCTGACTCGGTCATTGACGAAGTAGAGCTTAAGATACAGGTCAAACGCCTCTATAATAAAATGAAGGCAGTCTTGAAAAACCGCGAAAAAGTTGTGCTGGAATTGCGCTACGGCCTGCTTAACGGAGCCAGTAAAACACAGCGGGAAATCGCCGGTATGCTTGGTATATCACGTTCCTATGTATCACGTATAGAGAAGAAAGCAATTAAAAAGCTAAGTAAAGAATTAAAGCCTGACAGCTGCCTCTAATCGGGCAGCTGTTTTTATTATGTTATCTCTGTCATATCCTTACTCCGAAATCTCTCCTGCTTTCTTTAAGGCAATCTTAGTGATTGCCGGTCCTGTCAGCTCATAAATAAAGGTTGCACATAAAACCACTGCGCGAATGGTTGGTCCAAATTCGGGAAGCATCTGGGATGCTACAAGTGAAAGTCCAATAGCTACGCCTGCCTGTGGAACAAGAGTAAATCCAAGGTATTTTTTTATCACTGCCGGAGCCTGCATTATGGAAGCACCGATAGAAGCACCTGCAACCTTACCGATGACACGGAAAACTACATAAAGGATACCAATAACCCCGATCTGAGGTAGAATCGAAATGTCCAGCTCCATACCGGAAACAACAAAAAACATCAAAAAGATCGGCGGTGTGATCGAATCCACGAGTTTTAGAATCTCGCTGCTTGATCGGTTCACATTAATCAACATGGCTCCCATGCACATGCACAACAGAAGCGAGGACAGTCCCAGCATCGAAGCCAGAGCTGAGCCCAGAAATACAAAAGCGACGGTAATAATGAGACGATTGGAATCCTTTTTGAAAAATCTCAGCGGAATGGTAAATAACAGTCCGAGCAGAAAGCCAAGTAGAATCGATCCTACAATTTCCACCAACGGCGTGAGAATCGACAAAATCACAGAACTGCTGCTAGGGTGCTGCATGGTGTTGACCATTGCTACAGCAAAACCAAAGGCAATAAGAGCAACCGCGTCATCCAGCGCAACAACGCTAAGCAATGTCTCCGTTACAGGCCCTTTCGCCTTATACTGTCTGACTACCATAATCGTGGCAGCCGGAGCAGTTGCGGAAGCGATTGCTCCCAGTAAAAGCGCAATTTCAGTTTGGAAACCGAACAGGATCAATATGACAGCCACCAGAATCGTTGCAGTAAGCGCTTCAAAGATGGCAATGATCACAGGGGTCATTCCTACCTTCTTCAGATAGGATAATTTAAACTCTGCTCCTACGGAAAAGGCAATAAAAGCGAGAGCCATTTCGGAAATCAGTTCAAATTCTGTAACCAGTTCCGATGGTACCAGCTTAAATATATGCGGGCCGATTAAAAGACCTGCAATCAGGTATCCTGTAACGTTGGGAAGCTTAATAAGCTTAACAATACGCCCAAAAATAAGCCCTGCAAATAATATGAGAGCCAAAAAAAATAATGCTGTCATTTCCATAGAATCAGAATTCAACTCCTTCAGCTGTAAGGACAGGCAGGGTAAACATCACTGCTGTATCAGGGCGGGACAAATCACCCATAACCTCGCGAATCACTTTTTTTACATCCTCAACTTTTTCATCTTTCAAAACCATAAAAATCGTCTTACTTTCTTTTCGGTCCGGATCAAGCAGCATTCGCAGCGACCCAAAAATCGGGAACTCCTCATTGTTTTTGGCAAGTTCCCTGACCATACCGGTACTGCTAAGGATGGTAGCACCGCATATACCCGACGCCATCAGCTTTTCCAGCAGTGTATCAAGTAATTCGACCTTGTTCAAAACCAACAATAAAAACTGCATACATCATTACCCCTATCAAGAATAATTTCTCAGCCAATAAAAGCCTTATAAAGTATAACTCATATTATTTTTTTATGCAAACAGCCGGACCTGGATTTTTTATCCGGGATTCTGTATCCAGTTCTGCCCGTAATTTCATATCTACGTCATTCTTTTCCCACTTTTTTCTTTTTGTTAATCACGATTAACATCATATCGACCAGCAGCAATAGCACAAATAATGCAATAGCCCATTCGTAGCAGGAGGACGCCAGATATCCAAACCGGCTGTTATTGTACAGAAGTTTGTCACCCCAAACCATGTACAATGCCCAGCCTGCAAATACCCCGCATAAAACCGTTAAGACGGCAAGCACAATCCTAGCTGTTTCCGCTATTCCTGTTGTTTTCACTGGATTCATCTTTGGATTCATTTTTTCTCCTCTTAACACCTTTCACTAAAAATATCATTTCCAGCAGCAGCAGTACGACACCTATTATGCCGATAATGATCCAACGAAGTGAACTGCCGGTAAGAATTGTCCTGTTGACTTCTGCTGAATACAGGGCTTCATTTCCCGCCACATCTTTGGCAGAAATGACGATTTCATTTCTCCCTAAAGACAGATCATATCGAAGGCTAAAATAATTGTTAACTAATTCCACTGGTTCATCATTGCAGTACAGCACGGCACCTGCTTCGGTGTATCCTTCAATGTAAATATGGGAATCTCCGGTGCGGACTTTGTTAATATCATGCTTGATTGCTAATTGAGGTGGTATACTGTCCAGATAAATTGTTTTCAGAAATGTTCTCATATTTCCTTCATCATCAGATACCATAAAGACAATATCATTATTGCCTTCTTTCAGGCTAATCTGGTACTTCCCTGCCCGGTCACCGTTTTCCAGTAACAGATCCTGGTTGAGTGTCGCTGATACATGATACTCCTGATCAAATGCAACCTCTGCAAATATCGCTGTCTGATTGGTTACATTTTCTTCAGGATAAACCACTGACGCCTCAGGTAATGATTTTGCGGAAACCTTGTGAAAATCAAATTTCCCCAATCTGTTTCTGTCATAGGATGCCACACCGGCCAGCACTTCCTCATGCCCCTCCGGGAACGCCAGTACACAGCTATTACCCCTGATTTCTTCTTCAAAAAGTAATTCATTCGTTGCGGCAGAAAACAGCATTACTTTATATGTGTCATTGTCACCTTCCCATGAGATATATACATCGCCGTTTAGGCAATATGCAGTAACATCTTCCAATTTTTCAGGTGATCCGGCATTTTCATATGCAATTGCTTTGTCCGCATACCTGTAACTAAAAGCTCCTATACGGTCATATACTTTTATATAGAAAAAATAGTAGCCGTTATCCAGATTGGAGAGCTGAAAAGTTCCTTCCCCTGCCGGAGTTGATTGAAAAGATGCAACTCTCGTACCGTCAAAGCCCTGAGAATTCTGGTCTGCATAAATTTCCACATTCAAATCCACTGCGCTATCCGATACACTCCAAACAGCCCTATAGCTTAAACCTTCACCTTCCCCATCTGCGTCAACCTCAAACCGGTCAATATTCATTGCTCCAGGAAGTTCCCCTGCGGATACATCCACTCTGCCCAGCTTTTCTCCGGTAATAACAACCTTCCAGGTGCCTGCCTGAGCATATCCTGCATGAATATAAATTCCCCCGTCCGATATCGTTGTCTGCTCCGGAGTCTCTGTCTTTCCAAACTTCTGTCCGGTTGGTGATATAACTTCTACCTCAGCGGTCTGATCAGCATTCTCCCACACAATAGAAAATACGCATTTTTCACAATCCTCTTCAAGAATTACATCAACTGTTTTCGTCGCCGCATATGTATTGCTTCCGAAAACCCCAATCAATATCAGTAATGCTGTAATCATTCCTGTTAGCCTTTTCATTTTAGCCTCCAACGCTATTCAAAGTAAGTGGATGTATGGAATCTATTCCAGAATAAGGGCTTGCCGTCACTGTCATACCAATATTTTGAGACTTTGTTTGCCTGACTAAGCTCCACAGCAAAATAGGAGCCGTCATATTCCGCAATAAACTTCAACCCGGCATCACCCTTATAATGTACATTCATGAAACCGCAGTCAATATGACCGTCCGTTTCTAATGAAAGTGTAAGCATCTTCCATGTGGTATTTAAACCAAGATCAATATTGCCGCCTAACTCGCAATCCAGCATGGATAAATCAAGGTTGGCGCCTGCAGCTACATTCAGACCGCTTTTCCCAAACCCGATGGACGCATTGGCCATTTTTTGCTTCAATACCTTCAAATCTGCGGCAATCTGGAATTGAACATCGCAGAAATTATATGAAATCTTTCCGTCGATTTCTCCCAGCGTTCCCCACTTTGTGAAATCCTTGGGCACCTTCAATTTAAACGTCTTGAACAAATTTGCATCTGCGCCCACAAGACCTGACAGAATGACATCTTCAGCCTGAACCGCTTCCAAATTGCTGTCTGCAAATAACACCTTTTTGGTCTCATCAGAAATATACGGTGATTTTAATAACAATGTACTTGCGCCATCCAGATTCAGTCCCATTTTGTCGATATATACCGCATTATAAATGGGAATCCCGGGATACAAATCAGCTGTGATCTCAATTTCATCAAAGCACCAGTAATAGGATGCAATATGGCCATTCAAGCCTGATATTCCAACTCCGCCAAATCCTTTTACAATTTTTGAGAAATCAATTTCTCCGCCTAATTTCCAGTATTCCTTAGAGGGGTCCAGTGAATTTATTTTCAGTTCCGCACTGTCAAGTCCGATGGAACCAAACTGAATCGAATTTTCTGATTCTAATGATAACGTCAGTCCAATAATGATATCATTCGCTGTTACCGCAACATCCATGCTGCCCCCTATAGCCTCTGACGGCTTAAACACAAAGGCCTCACTTCTTTTGGCCGTTTTATTGCTTTCTTTAGCAGCTTTTTTCCCTTTAACAGCTTTTTCCTCTTTTTGAGTCGTTACCACACTTCCCTTGATTCCGTCGGTCACAGATTCTATAATATCTGCCGGATTCAGCTCATCGATGGTAATCTGGATTCTGTCGGAATACAGCTTCATTTTGGCAACCTCGATGGTTGACATCATTGGTATTTGAATATCAAAATTGTGAAGACTCATATCAAAATCTGTATCCGTTCCGTTTACACCAATTGCAAATTCCCCATCCTCAACAATATAATTCTTGCCGCCCAGAGCCAGCTTTGCAAAGGTTTTCCCTGCAATACCATTGGAGGATACCTGCGCATAGCTGATATAGAGCCTGCCTTTGCCGGAAAAAACACCGCTGTTTCCCAGATAAGATGTACCACCCGGACTGATAACAAAATTCTCCGGCAAATCGTTGGCTGTAATGGTCAACGAGGTATCACAGTGAATAAAACCGTTGATCAGCACATTACCCGAAGCAACAAAACTCCTGTCGCCGGTCTGGCCGATTGCATCCGCGGTAATCGTAGCAGATCCCAGTCGCACACGGGTAGTAGTCCCTGCTCTGAATACATGAAAGGCATCCTTCTTAATGACGATGCGTCCGTCCCCGGCAGCAGCTTTTACCTGATAAGCGCCTGCGCTAAGGTCACCTTTCAGCTTTCCGGAGAACGCTGAATCACCGGTCGCTTTCAAGCCTTCCAGCTTTAGCTTTCCAATGCTTACTACTGCGTCTTCCGATAAGCCTGTACCCTTTATCGTAATTTCAACACCTTTTAATATATCGGCGGCAGATAGACTGTTTGGCGTAACACTGCTGACCGCAATGGTATCTTCATCCACCGCATGGATGCCGGTAGCTTGTTCCGCTTCTTCCCCGCTCTCGTCCGAAATGGTGTAGTCCTTATCTCCGGACACCTGATATTCCGGAATTCCTACTGTCAGATTTCTGGGGTCTGACTCCGGATTCGCCGAAACCGTATATTTCACGCAATAATTATTGACAATGTATTTCTGCAAAGTTAAATAAATATCTTCCAGCTCGGTTGAATTAGAAGCCAGTATGAATTTACCGCCCGTTCTCTGGGCAATGGCTCTTAAATACTCGCTGTTGATATCTCCCAGTCCGACGGTAAAAATAGCCACATCATTTTTGATTGCTCTGTTAATGGCCTCATCCATAGCCTCCTGCGAATTTCCGTCCTGTCCGTCCGTAAGAAGAATGATGGCTTTAGCACCGGTACTTCCGTTTAGTGAAGAGATTCCAGACTCGATCCCGGCAGAAATATTGGTCCCTCCACCGGAAACAATGGAATTTGAACCATTGCGTAGAGCAGCCTCAGAATTCGTTCTTGCTGTGATTACAGAAGCATCCGAACTGTAGGCCACAATAGAGAGGTATTGATTTTTCGCATCCATTTTGTTGATACAGGCATTGGTTGCTGTCAGGGCATCCGCTATAGGCGTGCCGTTCATACTGCCGCTTCTGTCGAGAACAATAGAAATGTTTACATCCGTTTTCGCTGCCTCAGAATCAATCGTAAATTTGGTGATTTGATACTGGGTATCAATGAGTTCAAAATCCTTTTCCTTAAATTCGCTCGCCAGCCCGAGAACTCCATTCTTCTCGCCGTTTATGTTCAGGAAGGCTGTGATCTCCGGATACTTCTGAGTATCGACCTTACTGATAAATATTCCGATTTTGTCATACTTCAATGTCGATGTAATATAGTTGGCCAATCTTCCATTAATCGTGGCCTCATTCATTTGAATAATGTCCTGGCTCTCGGCCGATATCATATCCTGGACAGCACTTTGCAGTAACGGGCTGACTTCATCAGCTGTAGACTGGTTATATGCGTCGATTACTTCTTTCAGCGGCTCTTTAATGGGAGATGTTTCTGAAATCACAGGTGAATTATCCACGATATCATAAATAATCTCCCTGGCTTTCTCTCTTTCATCCGCCGCTAAATACAGCTTTGCCAGCTGTATGTCATATAATCCGGAAGTATCAAACAGCAGCGGCTTTTTAGCCTGCACATAGTTTATCACTCTATAAATTTCCAGATTTTCTGCCCTTCTTTGCAAATCATTGGCGCGATTAAGGAGCTCTTCTCTCTTTTCATCCATTTCGAAATATTCAGCGGCTCTTCTTTCCAGAACCTCTGCCTGCGAAAGGATTTTCTGTTTCTCCATATCCTCCTTGTTGATTGTATATCCGTCTGATACACCCTGTGCAATAATATCAGTATAAATAACGAGATTCTCAACGGATCTTTTGTCCTTCAACAGTTTTTCTGCCAGTTCGACAGCTTTTTCATAGTTCCTGATACCTGCCGCATACCGTATAGCCGGCTTTAATATTTCTGAATCACCTTCATATTTCTCAACAACCGCCAGAACCTCCTCAATCGACAACTCGCCAATTGCACCGGAACGTATTTGCTTATCGAGCAGATAGGTATCCTCCAATTTGTCCGAGTTATTAAAACGCTGAGCATTGAAGCAGCGTAAGATCTCTTGCTCCACAAATGCCACGCTGTCATTTATCGCATCATCTGTCAAAGGAGCTTGACTGGATACTTTCTGGAAAGCAACTTTCTGAAAAGCAACTTTCTGGAAAGATGTTTTTTGATTATCTAGCTTCTGACTCGTTACATTCTGACCTGTGACACCCTGACTTGCGGCTTTCTGACTTACGACTTGCTGACTTGCGACTTGCTGACTTGCAGCTTCCTGACTTGGGATTTGCTGACCTGCAGCGCTCTGACTTGGTGCTCCCTGACCTGCAGCGCTCTGACTTAGTGCTCCCTGACCTGTAATTTCCTGATCAGCGGCCTCCCCCACAGCAATATTCAGCATTGCTGCAGACATCTTATTTAATGCCTTAACGCTTTCCAGAAGCTCTCCTTTGACATTCCCCTCATTCATAATCTGCTCGGATCTAAAATAGGCAGAAACATAATCCTGTGTTTTACATAGCGATAAAAGCTCGATGACCGGCGCCTGATATTCTGAACCAGCTCCGGCACGTTTCATAGACGATAATGCATTGGGTATGTCATCATCCAGCAAATAGCGGTAGGATAGATAAAGAGCTCCATCGTTCCTTTCATTGCTGTCAATAAACGCTTTTACACCAAAAAAACCACTTGAACCGCAAGCAAGGATCAATAAACTAAAAAATATCCACTCCTGAATGCTCCGCCTTATTTTTAGTATTCCATGCCCGGCAAGGTCCGCGATCACTACAGCGAAAAAAAGTAAAGCTAGTCCACATAAAAGAGTATAATCCATTTTTTAGGCCTCACGTCAAATAATAAAATTTCTTTATCTATATAAATGAATCTTCATCCAACCGATCCAGAAAGCAGCAATATCTACCTAATTCATATTCCTCGGGAAATTCAACAACCGTCGCACAATCCCCGGCTACAGCCTGTTCATATGTCATATTCGTACAGCTGTACCAATTTTCTTCACGGCCGTTGAAGGACAGCTTCAGCGACGAATAATACTGATATTTGTATTCCGACTCTGCCCGTTCACCCTTCGAACGTCTTCTGATCCATCCAACCAGTCCTTCCGGGTATTCATGCGCTTTATCAACAACGATACCTGCCCCGACTATCCGGGCTTTATCCAGATTGTTGATCATTTGCTTTCTCAAGCAGCTGAACGCCTTACGATAGGTATCCAGTGCAAAATAAATACTGTAAAAAATCAGCAACACCAGAAATTTCTCATTCCACTTGACCACCATGCACAAAAAAATAAACAGGAGAGCTCTGAACATGACCCCCTTTAAATAGTTGCGTACCGCTTTGCTTCTATTCATGAGAATCGGAACATACCCACACTGCTTTTCAAAAAAGCTAATCTGCTGCTCGCTTAATGAATTTATAGCATCCTGCATAAATAACGCATTTCCCTTCCATGGTTATGAATAGCACGAATTACAGATTATTCTATCATATAAAAATATAAAAAGGAATCCATATATCCAGCAAAATCCAAAATGACAGTTCATGCTTCCGACTTATGAAAAGTAGATGTGTGGAAGATTGCAGGTACAGACATGTCAAGTAACAGATTGACAGGTTGTATGCCAGTTATTCGTCCTCAAATAGAATTAAGGCATATCACATATCATAGGTAGAAAATTATGACCTTCCCATTCCCTGAGAAGGTCATAATTTTTAGCGGGTACTGTACATTTTCTTAACCTATACTTTTAATGTAATCGATACTAGCTTGTGCACATTCAATGGGTGTCTTTCCTATTGAAGGAGCATCCTGCTCGATAACAACCCAGCTTGCACCGGCATCCTTGCAGGCTTTGAATATTTCAACAAAGTTTTGTACACCGCTTCCCAGAGGGCGGAATTCAAAGGCTTTAGTTTCTTCTTCTTTTTTATTATCCTCTATCCCGATAAGCTCATATAATTTTTCGGGCTTTTTACCGGGCATGACAAAGTCCTTCAGATGAACAACAGGTGAACGACCAGCATACTTCCTCAGATAAGAAGATGGATTTTCACCGGCAACATTTACCCAGCAGGTATCTATTTCAGTTTGCAGAAGGTCACTGGAAACACTGGAATAGAGAACATCCAGAGCGTATTCCCCATTCATTTTTTCGAATTCAAAGTCATGGTTATGGTAAAGCAGTTGTAGATCATATTCCTTTGCTGCTTTTCCGATGATTCTGGCACCTTCGATTACTTCGCCAAATTTTTCAGCACCGGGACGGTACTCAGGTGTAAGGTACGGGATAGCTATATATTTGCAGCCTATTGCCGCATATTCACCGACCACTTTATCCGTGTCGGCAATGAGATCGGTAAATGGAACATGGGCAGATACAGGAACCAGATCCAGTTCCTTGAGAATTTCCTTAATTTCCGACGGCTTATGTCCATACAAGCCGGCAAATTCTACGCCATCAAACCCCATAGCTTTCACTTCCCGTAGTGTTCCGGTAAAATCCTTCTTCATTTCATCTCTGACGGAATATAGCTGTAATGCAATTGGAAATGACATAGCTGCTTCCTCCTGTCTCTCTTTTAAATTTTATGTAACGGATTACATTTTCTATTTTACGCCGCTAAGCAGTATAATTCAAGACTAATATTTCTGCACTCTGATTAATCTTCCGAATAGTTCTTCAGAAAGGCTTTTGTCCGTTCATTGGACGGATTTGCAAATACCTCTGTCGGATTACCCTCTTCAATAATCTGCCCCTTGTCCATAAAAATGACTCTATCCGCTACATCGCGGGCAAATGCCATTTCATGGGTCACCACCACCATGGTCATTCGTTCAGCAGCCAACAGTCTGATGACCTTTAGCACCTCTATAGTAAGCTCAGGGTCCAGCGCAGATGTGGGCTCATCAAAAAACAGGATATCCGGCTTCAAAGCCAGTGCTCTTGCTATAGCCACTCTCTGGCATTGTCCGCCGGAAAGCTGGTAGGGAAATGCCTCTGCTTTATCCTCAAGCCCCATTTTAGCCAGCAACTCGAGAGCCGTTTTTTTTGCCTCTTCCTTTGATATACCGGCCACCCTTATGGGAGCCTCTGTAATATTGCGAAGGACGGAAAAGTGCGGAAACAAATTAAAATTCTGAAATACAAGCCCAAGACGTAGTCTGATTTTTCTCAGCTCATTCTCCGGTACATATACAGCCTTTCCGGCATCCGATGTGTAAAAAAGTTCGTCTCCCTCCACATCTATTGAACCGGAATCCGCCTTTTCCAGTAAATTAATGCATCTAAGAAGGGTGCTTTTCCCGGAACCGGACGGGCCTATTACAGCAAGAACTTCGCCCTTTTTTATCTTAAAAGAAATGCCCGAAAGCACTTCGTTACCGTCAAACTGTTTGTACAAGCCATTAACCCGTAACATTTCCATAGCTCTTCCCTCCTATCTGTAGTAGTCCAGCTTCTTTTCGGTAAAATGAAATACTCTTGTCACAAGCCAATTCATTACAAAGTAGAACACGCCTGCAGTAAAAAGCGGCGTCACAGAGGAAATTCTTGATGCCTCATTTTTAGCCACTCTGAAGAGCTCTGAAACACCAAGAACCTGTACAAGAGCCGTATCCTTTACCA
>JAEZLF010000305.1 GCA_023435925.1 Bacillota bacterium | reverse complement strand
TGCTTTTGGTCGTTCATATGAAGAAGTTATGGAAGAGCTTGTTGAAAGCTTGGTATTGGAATTTGATAGGCTAAACTAAACTGTACAGAAAAAACAAGATGTCATTTCAAAGGCTAAAAAGCATTTGCTGGTTTCGCATTATGTTCAACTCTGTGGTTATCCGAGTTTCCCATTATGTTTAAAACCTCGGAGGGGCATTGTTTTTTGTGAGTCTATATTGCCTCGAGAAAGTTATGCCCACAGGTATAGAGTAAGGAGGAAAGTAATTTGAAACGTTCTTTTTTATTAATCACATGTATGCTATTGCTCCTGTTTCCTATATTTGCTTATGCTGAAGACTCGGCTTACTATTTTGTTTATAGAAATATAGATGACGAGCTTACGGTAGAAATATCTAAGCAAACATTAATACAAGAGGATATAATGAACAAAATATCCCTTGAGAATTTGGATCTGGTAAATGGAGTATATAGTGAATATATCTATACTCCAGTAAATGTGGCCGATTATGACGAATTGTCTATGTACATTAGGCTTGTCTTATTATCTTCTGGTAATGCAAAAATCATCAATGTAAATTTAGCAACAAATGAAGAGATATCTGCACAAGAAAAAGCCAAAAAAGAAAAAAAGGGGCTTTGGATTGAAGGTACAGATATGAATACAAGTGAAGACGAAAGGAATATCGATGAAGGAAACAGTGGCCTTATTACTATAGCGTATAAGGAATTTATAGATTTTATAGGGGCGAATTGGGAAAAAATTATCGGCTTTCTTATTAGCCTAGGGTTAGGAACATTCTTGATAAACAAAGTTGTTAAATTTTTTAGAACACGTAGGATCACGTTATTTATTGGGGGTGATAAAGCCGCGGGAAAAACAACATTAAAAAGCACAATTATTCATCCTGATATGTCAGACGATGAATTAAAGAATTACTCGCCAACACGAACTCCAGATACCCAAAGAATAATTCGGGATGATGAAAATAGAAAACTAACCCTTGATGCAAAAATTATTGATATTCCAGGCGATGATTATCATGAGATTATTAACTTTCTTTCAAGTTCAAACGTTACCGACAGGAAATACTCTATAGTTATTGTAGTTGCACATAATCAAAAGCCACTAGGGGATGTTGACGAAGATTTTGTTGATGATCAATTAATGACAATAAAAAAATTATGGTCAGCAGTTCTTAAAGCTAATGCTATTATTAAACCGAAGAATCTCATTCTATTTGTAAATAAACTTGATTTGGAGGCTAAAGAAAGGGACCTTAGAAAATACTTCAACACACATGAGGAGTTGCTGCGAAAAGTTTGCAAAGAAAAGGGTATTAATTTTGAAAGAATTGATGGAAGTGCTGTAAAGAGAAATGGAATCCAAAGATTAGTTAATATTTTGAAGGAGAAATGATGAAAAAAAATAGATTATTAATACCATTTATAATAACTCAGATTGGAGCATCTCAAAATGAGTTTATTTTAGCAGACGATTATTTATGGGACAATAAAGGCGACTTCTCAAAAGCCATATATAACATAATAGATAATCAAAAATCGCATTGCTCATTTTTAAGATGTTTTGCGTTTAATAATTATTGGGCCTATACTTTTTATTGGTATTGTAATATTACCGAAGAATTGTCTGGGAGGCATGGCTTGTATGTTATTACGGGAATATTGGTTCATGACAAAATCGTTAAAAACTATGATCATGACGCACTAATATTTTATCTAGACACATTTTATAAGGCAATGGAGAGTACTTTTGAAGTCAACTTTGCCGATATATATGGCGATTGCCTGTTTACGTATTTACAGACTAATACAGAAATGAAAATTGATAATCTTATTTCTAATATAGCCATGTTCAGCAATGCTTCTAGGATACCATTGAATAAAAAGATTCGAGTTCGGAAAAATCAAAATAATTTAGTCAGAAGAAGTAAAAACTTGTTGTTAATTAACTGGAACGGGCAAAGTCTAGAAGTTATTGGATTTTTCCTAACTTTAAAGCTATTTGTAATTGAAAGTCAAACATATATTATTCAAGACAAGGCATGGGATATTTCAACAAATGGTAGATTAACAGCATTTGAAATAAATGTTTATTTACCTATTAATTTACCTCCTTCTGATATTTCATCTGTTGAGCTAAAAAATTGTAGCAATTTAATATATCTTGTTCTGAAAAAATAAGAGTATCAAGCTTGAGTAAAGAAATATGTTGGTCAAAAATAATTGGAGATCAACAGCAAATGGCACTTTTGATCTTTTAATAAAAACACTAATCAGTTAACCACGACGCTCAATATGATGCAAGCTATCTTAGTGCAAGAAAGCAATAAACTCCACATAAATGAGCATACTCTTCACCAAGCAAATTCAAATTTGTCAACTGAACTTCCCATTATATTTAGCCCAAGTGGTTATCCGAATTTCGCATTATGTTTATGATGTTTCTAATCCCAATCAATAGCACAAAGAAATAAGCGCCGAACATCGGTGCTTATTTCTTTACAAATTCAATATGCAGCTTTTTTCCCATTCCGTTAGCTAACCGTTGAAGGGTCTTTATTGAGGGATTGTATTCCCCTTTTTCAATTCGGCTTATATTACTCTGCAGTATACCAGTGCGGGTTGAAAGTTCCTTTTGCGTAATCCCTGTTTCTATGCGTGCTTTTATAATCGACTGCGCTAATTCGCTTTCAGATTGCTGCCTGTCCCATTCTTTTATAAACTCGGGGTCTTTCAACTGCCCATTTAAATAACGTGTAAAATCATCCACGGTCAATACTCCTTTCACGTTTCACCCATAAGCCCCCTGTGATAGTTCGCCGGACGCCCGGCGATTTATATTACCTTAGCACAAAGTGAATTTCTTTTCCCAAGCCTTGCGCTGTTTTGATAATAAAATCTAGGCTTGGATTATACTCGCCGCTTTCTAGTCTACTTATGTTGCTCTGCTTTGTTCCGATCCTTTCAGCTAACTCTTGCTGGGTTAGTCCAACTTCTTTTCGTGCCTTGACAATCTGAGCGATCAACTCATATTGAGGACGCAAAGCCTCATACTCCCTGAAAACTTCAGGATTATCTAATAATTCACCCTTGATTTCGTTCCATCCCTTTAGTCCGTTCATATTGAAATCTCCTTTTGAAATCGGCGTAGTTCATATCATATATGTTATGTCTAGCAATAGGTATAAAGCAAACGCCTCATCTTTGTTTGATAAGGCGATGGATTGTATCGTCATATATTGTCGTATTTTGTCGTCTTTTATATGCGCTTTGGTTACTTAGAGCGCATATTTTATTTTTTGGAGGAACTTAATGAAACCGGTTGTTTATTTTTGGTGCAAAGAGGATACCACGCTTTTTGTTTGCGAAACACGTGAGTTTTTCTATGTCAACCTTTATTGCCTAAACGATCAGCCAACACTTCTTGTACAATTTCCTCAACACGCTTCGTCAAAGCATCATTTATCCGTAGCCTTGCAAGCTCTGCTTGCTCATCAGTTGCCGTAAAGGTGTTTCCTTCAGTATCCGTCCATTCTTTGAGCTGTTCAACTTTGGGCGGCTCTATTTCGTGGCCAGTCAGCAGATAATTTGGTGTTACACCAAAGAAAGAACAAAGCGGCACAATCATCTCGGCGCTAGGATTTGTGCCTCTTTTTGTCCAGTTTTGCACCGTGCTTTGCCTTGTGTTTAGATATTTTGCTAAATCGCTTTCCTTCTTATTCTGCTCCGCAAGCAGATGTGCGATTCTTTCTCCAATACTCATATGCCACCCATATTCTCATTTGAGTATTTACATATACTCATAATTATAGTATAATTACTTCATGTAATAGTATTATGTATGCTTATTGCGTATTTTTACTTCCTTCTATTTTAACATACGTAACAAGAAATGGGGAGCATTCAAATGGATAACACTGATTGGAATGACATTATGATCCAAATAAAGATAAAGAAAGTCAAAGAAAGATTAAAAAACGACACCATTGCTAAGGCTGTCGGATTATCCTCAAATCATGTTAGTTCCGTGATTAACGGATACATTGTAAGCATCCCCGCGCGCAAGAAAATATGCGAATTTTTGGGCATTAAATACATCGCCCAATAACGCAAAACTGATACCAAAATGTGATCGTCACATTTTAGTATATAACTCCTGTTGTGGCTGTCAATATTTTTCGTCCGACAGCTTTTGAACTTGCTCTATTCGGTGGACGCGCCATTTTGGCGCGATATGTACTTTGAGAATTTAATAGCATCACCCCCATACATTCCATGCGCGGCCCGTGCCGAGTAGTTAACGGGCAAGCAGCTTCAAGCAAAAAGCAGTCCTAACAAGGCTGATGCGATAACCCGCGCGATGGGATAATGATACTTCCAGCAAGTCATAGCTTGAGCGAGCCCGGGCCCCATGTGGGTACCGGAGCCGTCACGGCAAAGATGTGGGCCCGACCCGAGAGATTGGTGGGGAGCAGAACTAGGAACGGATGTTCCCAAGCTGTTATGCGGCCGTTGTCACGGCCGATGGAGGTGATGCATTTTTTGCGTGACATTATTTTGAGTGATATACTCTCCCTGCGTTCAGCCATGATGAGTAGGGAAGAAAGGAATAATATGAACAACAGCAATGCGAGCAGGCAAGACGCGTCATTAGCGCTTTCTGAAAAGCGAGTATACAGCATCAATGAAGCCGCTGATATCTTGGGTGTTGGTAGGGCCGCTGTATATAGTCTTTGCAGGCAAAAGGTCTTTCACAGTGTACGTGTGGGTTCTACGATTCGTATTTCCAAACCTTCCTTCGATGCCTGGCTTAAACAAAACTAAAACAGCGAGGGAGTAACCTTATGGCGTCTATCGTTAAACGTGGAAGATCAATGGCCGTTGTCTATTACTATAATGATGAAAACGGCGAGAAAAGGCAGAAATGGGAAACTATTAAGGATCATGGAAATAATGCATCCAATCCAGCCGCTGAATCGAAACCGCCTAAAAGAACTGCGACGAAGAAGGCGCTGGCAGACGAGCGTAAAACGGAGGTTGAATTCAATCAAGTCAAGGGAACGTTTATTATTCCAAGAAATACAACGGTGTCCCAATTCCTGCAAGACTTTGTTTCGTTATATGGTGAAAAAAAGTGGGGTGTGAACACCTATCGGACGAACACAGGGCTTATAGACAACTACATCAATCCATTTCTCGGTGACGAAAGCTTACAGACTATAACCACGTACTCGATTGACAAGTATTATAAAATGCTGTCGAACATGAAGCCTATTGACACACGATTCAGGAAAGCAATAACGGAATATCTTACCCCCTCAAATATAGAGAAAATACACAAATTGCTTCGATGCGCATTTGGTCAGGCAGTGCGTTGGGAGCTTCTTGCTAAGAACCCGTTTGATAACGTAACGCTTGAAAAGCACATATCCGAGGAACGCGCTACATGGACAGTAGATCTAATCGTAAAAGCAATGGATGCCTGCACAGATAACTTGCTTTATCTTTGTATGAATATTGCGTTCGCCTGCTCTCCAAGGGCCGGAGAAATCCTTGGATTGCAATGGCCTCGTTTGCATATCACTGACGCGGACATTGCCAATGACAATGCTCGTATTGAATTTGATCGGGAGCTTACGCGGGTAAGCCTTAAGGCAATGAAAAAGCTCAAGGACAAGGGTATTTTATTTAAATTCCCTCCTGTTATGGATGTTCCAAACAGGTCAACCATCCTTGTTCTTAAAACACCGAAAACCGCTAAAAGTGTTCGTACGGTTTGGATACCTAAAACGCTTGCTTTTATACTTCGTGAATGGAAAGAAGCACAAGACAAACAGAAAGAATTTTTGGGTAATGAATACAAGGATTATGATCTCGTGGTTGCACAGCCCAATGGCCGCCCTTGGGAAATCAAGCTTTTGGAAAATGCATTTAACAAGCTGAAAAAGGATGCAGCCCTACCTAATGTTGTTTTCCATTCTCTACGCTCATCAAGCACAACATATAAACTTAAGTTAAGCAAGGGCGATATTAAAGCGGTTCAGGGCGATACCGGTCATGCTCAAGCAGCGATGATCACCGAAGTGTACTCACGCATTCTTGATGAAGATAGGAAGGTAAATGCTCAGCGATTTGAGGCGATGTTTTACGCAAATCCTGATCTACGAAAAATAACACCTCCTCCTGAGCAACTAGCTGGCATTGATATTGGAAGCTTAATAGCACAGCTTCAGCAATCACCCGAACTTGCAAAGTTGCTGGCGCAAGCTATCGCAACAGGGAGTAATGAAGGCTATTAGCATAAGGCTAACATCTATTAGCAGAACTCCCAAATGCGTTCGTTTCCCTAGTTGTACAACTAGCAAAAAACCGTCGAACACCAATGTGGTATTCGACGGTGTGGCGCGCCTACCGCGACTCGAACGCGGGGCCTTTCACTTAGGAGGCGAACGCTCTATCCAACTGAGCTATAGGCGCATATGAAATTGACTTACTCCTCTCGCGGGAATCGTACTCCGTCCTCTTAGGAGGCGGACGCTCTATCCTGCTGAGCTACGGAGACATGCTGATATGCTTGCTTTCAAACAGCATTATTAATTATATGTGCCAAAGCAGCGCTTGTCAATCGCACGTAGGATGTGCGGCTGCA
>JAEZLF010000263.1 GCA_023435925.1 Bacillota bacterium | reverse complement strand
TATCAGGATTCAGTCCAAAGGACGACCATGTGATACATCCAGTCGGATACTTTTAACGGAGGAACGTTACCATGGCTAGAAAGGTATATGTTGATGTTGCCGCCCGTTTTACGACGGATGGCACCATTATGCCATTGTATTTGCAATGGGAGGATGGCTCGATGTATTATATAGACAGAGTGCTTGATATCCGCAGGGCGGCATCACTCAAGGCCGGTGGTGCCGGGATACGCTACACCTGCCGGATTGCGGGCAAGGAAACCTATCTGTTCCTTGAAGAGAATCGTTGGTTTGTGGAGGCGAAGGTGTAGATGTGCGGGCGATATATTGTAATGAGTGATAAAGAAATAGAAGAAATCCAGAACATCGCACGGGAGATTGACCGCAAATACGGTGAGGGCAGTATGCCATCCGGTGAGATATTTCCCACAAACACAGCCCCGGTGTTTGTGAAAAGCGAGAGCGGTTACGGGGCGGAGCTGATGACATGGGGCTTTCCAAAGTACCAAGGCAGCGGTGTGATTATCAATGCCCGTGCAGAAACGGCAAGAGAAAAGCGCACCTTTTCAGATGCGCTTGCAGCAAGGCGTTGTGTGATTGTTTCAACCGGCTTCTTTGAGTGGACGCATACACCAGGGCAGAAGAAAGAGAAGTTTCTTTTCAATGACCCGCACAGCCCCGTGCTCTATATGGCGGGACTGTACACTCCGCCCGCGGTAGGCGAACTGCCGCGCTATGTCATTCTGACCACTGCGGCAAATGAATCTATGCGAGAGATTCACGACCGAATGCCGGTGATTTTGCGAAAGGATGAAATAGCGGATTGGGTTTCGCATAGGGGGATTGTAAATGAAGTGCTCTTTCGGGTGCCGATGAGGCTGGAAAAGAGGTTGGTAGGGTAAAAGAGAGACACAAGAACGCGATAGCGTCCGCTGTTTCAACGACTCTCTATTAAATATAGTAAAATCTTCAATAAAGCAATTATAGTATCCTTCTCATTCTAATTACTCCCAACATTCACCTTTCAATCCTTGACATCAAAACTATGCACTCAACATGGCTCGAGTTGATGGAATTGATGCATATGTACCATCTTTTATGGTAACTGTGCCTGGAAAAATGTCAACCAATCAAACTGCTCCCTGACAGACAGACAGGAAGCAGTCCAAAGATAGCGGTTTTACATTAATCACTTTTTATTTTGATTTTAACAGCAGACTGAACAGTATCTGTGCCATTTCCGCTCTTGTTGTCTTACCGTTTGGAGTTAATTTTCCATTATTGCCAACTACAGTTCCGGTCTCCACAAACAGGGTAAAGGCTTCTTTTGCCCATAAATTGATTTCTTTTGCATCACAAAAGTCATCAAGGGTCTTTCCAGAAATCACAAGGCAGGAAATGTTCACCTTGCTGTATAATGCACTTTGATATAACCGGTAATATCAAAACTCAAAGCCTCAGTATCAATACGGTACATCCACATCCAACAATTATATACTTTTATTTAACCACAATAAGCTCATATTTACGCGTACCCAAAACGATTTTTTCAGCATGCTCCAGACAAGTGCGCCATTCGGACTCGGGCGTGGAGTTGATGAAGTGGTCATGATGGTCAACAAAACCTGGCTTAGCCATGTTGTCGGTCAGATGGCTTCCCGGAAGGGGAGTGGCTTTTAAACATGCGTCTACACATGCTTGATCCAACGCCAGCGGATCAAAGGAGGCGAACATACCCAAATCAGGCAGAATAGGCACATCGTTTTCTCCATGACAGTCGCAATAGGGGGACACATCCACCACCAGGGAAATATGGAAGCTGGGACGACCGTCCAATACGGCCTTGGCGTATTCCGCCATTCGACGATTTAACTGCTCAACGGCAGCGTCGTTGTCAAATGAGATAGCGTCAAAATTGCAAGAACCAAGGCAACGACCGCAGCCCACGCAGTTTTCTTTATTAACCGTCATCTTTTTGCGGACTGTATCAAATACCAAGGCCTTATTGGCACACTCTTTCAGACACCTGAGGCAGCCCCGGCATTTATGTTGAGAGATACGTGCCTTACCATTGCTGTGTTGTTCCTTTTTTCCGGCCCGGGAGCCGCAGCCCATCCCTATGTTTTTAATCGCTCCGCCAAAACCGGTCAACTCATGCCCCTTGAAATGAGTCAGGCTGATAAAAACGTCCGCATCCATAATAGCCCGGCCGATTTTGGCTTCCTTTACATATTGTCCCCCCTTGACAGGCACCGCGATATCATCGGTACCCTTAAGTCCATCTCCTATCAATATGGGACATCCTACTGTCAGCGGTGTAAAGCCGTTTTCCCATGCACACTCCAAATGTTCAAGAGCATTTTTCCGTTTTCCAGGATACAAGGTATTGCAGTCAGTCAGGAAAGGCTTACCACCCAGTTCCTTTACTACATCAACCACAGCTCTGGCATAATTGGGACGAAGGTAGCTGACATTCCCCAACTCACCAAAGTGCATCTTGATAGCAACGAATTTGCCATCCATATCTATCTGATCGATACCAGCTTTTTTGATGAGTTTTTTAAGTTTGGCAGGCAGTCCGTCTCCAAAAGGTATCGTGCGAAAATCCGTAAAATAAACCTTGCTTTTCCCATTATTTTGCTCACTCCTCATTTTCATTTATAGCCAATATATATTCTCTATCAAAACAACACCACTGTCCAGAGTGATAACACAGCTTCTGAAAATCTGAAAGGCATTTAACTCATTCCGGTTTCAGTAATACCGTCCCAAACCACCATTCAATGTCTCACAATAAATTGTCTCAATTTTTAATTTGGGATCGACCCACAGGAAATTAACTCTCCCTGCAGAATGGATGCTTAGTCCTCCTACCATATCCGTATCTTTAAATACCCCATAATATATCTATCTTTCGACATATCGATCTTGATAATATAATCTGAATATGAATTGATTGGTTACACCTATGGCGAAATATTCATCAGTGTCAAGAATATCAAAGATGTAAACAGGTTTTATGTACATTACTTGCTATATAAAAATGCGTGGACAGGTTAAACCCTCCACGCATCATAAGTCCTTCGCTATATTTGATATTAAATAGTATTGTAAAAAATAATAATTATTGTATTATATTAACCCCTTTTCTCTTAAAAAATCTTCCGCAACTTTCTTTATATCTTGATTATCAACGTCTATTTTATAGTTCATTTCCATCATGGTCTCATCATCAATCAAACCTTCAAGAGAATTAAGTATTTGTTCAAGCTCAGGATATTTTTCCAATACTTCTTTACGAATGATTGGAGCGGCATAATATGGCGGGAAAAAGTTCTTGTCATCCTTTAGAACTTTAAGATTATACTGCTTAATCTGACCATCTGTAGCGAATGCATCTGTTACGTCAATATCCCCGCTTCCCATTGCTTGATATTTTAAGGAAACATTCATCTTTTTAGGTTCGCCCTTAAACTTCATACCATAAGTTTTTACCAGTCCATCAAACCCGTCCTGACGGTCAAAAAATTCATGTTCTGCGCCAAAAACAAGATTTTCGGAAATGGCAGCAAGGTCGCTAAATGTTTCAATCCTGTATGTCTCAAATATTTCATTTGTAACAGCGAGAGTGTATGTATTATTGAAACCAAGTGGTTTTAGCCATTTGATATTGAACTGTTTATCAAATTCTTCAGATACGATACGATATGTTTCATCCGCATCGGTAATAACATCCATTTTAAGTTGTGCAGTTAAAGCTGTGCCGGTATATTCAGGATACAGGTCAATTTGGCCATTTTTTATTGCCTCAAAGTTGACAAAAGTTCCACCCATATTTAATTTACGAATAACCTTAAGGTCTGTCTTTGCTTCTATCAATTGAGCAAATATTTCGCCAAGTACAATATTTTCGCTAAAATCTTTTGACCCAACTGTAACAGTATTAGACGAAGAACAACCTGTCAGTACAACAGAAGGTAATAGTAAGAGCACCGTCGCCAAAGCAATAACTTTCACGTGTGTTTTTTTCATAATATCAATCCTTTCTATAGTAAACTATTTGGCATGTCTGCTTAGACGCTTTTCTATAACAGACATCAGATAATCAAATAAAATAGCCATAATCATAATTGGAATTGCACCACTCATTATCAGGTTTAAATTCTGGGTCTGTATTCCTCGATAGATCGGATAACCAAGACCACCGGAACCGATTAGCACTCCTATTACGGCAATGGAAAGAGAATTTACCACTGAAATTTTTATTCCTGAAAAAATAAGCGGAAATGCCAGTGGCAGTTCAACCCAGAATAATCTTTGCAATTTCGACATGCCCATGCCGCGTGCTGCCTCCTTAATTGCAGGAGGAACTGATACTAAACCGGTGTGGGTATTGCGTACAATAGGCAGTAATGCATAAAGAACAAGACCTGATATAATTGTTGTATTACCAAGCCCGAACAGTATCATTAGGATTGCCAGTAATGCAAGAGTAGGAATTGTTTGCACCGCTTCAGAGAACAATAAAATTGGAGACGCTAAAGGACGGATCCAGTAGCCTATAATACCAAGAATTATTCCTATTCCAACCGATATTACAGTGGCTATGATAACTATAATAAGATGTTCTATAATATATTGTAACAAATTAATCATGCTGCATTTCCCCTTAATCCGCGCGGGGTCACAAAACGTAGAATTCCTCCTATTAACCCGCTAAATAAAAAGGCAAGAACTGCGGATGGAATTGCCCCAGCTAAAATATAGTTTGTATTATACGTAGAAAGACCGGTCCAAATCAAATCGCCAAGACCACCGGCACCAATTAATCCTGCTAATGCTGCCCAACTAACGATATAAACGGTTGAAATTCGAATTCCACTTATAATCGATGGAACAGCCAACGGCAGTTCAACGCGGAAAAGAAGCTGAGTTGATGTCATACCGAGACCCCGCCCTGCTTCTATCAAACCTGGCTGAACCTCAGTTAATCCTGTGTAAGTATTGCGTAAAATTGGAAGCACTGAATAAACAGACAATACTACCAACGCAGGAGTGTTTCCAACACCAAACAAAATCAGTGCTAACCCTAACATGACAAGCCCGGGAATGGTTTGCACAATTCCCACAACAGCTAAAATTTTTTCAGCGGTTTTTTTATGCCTTGATAATAAAATACCGGCAGGGATCGAAAAAAGTATGCCAATCGCAACCGAAAATACTACTAAATATATGTGTTTTAGTAAACTAGTCAGAATTTCGGCATGATGTTCATAGATAAAAGCTATAAAATTCATGATACCTCCGCTCCCCAAAAAAACCTGCCTACAGCCTTTGTCATACTTGTTCGTGTAACGATGCCGGCAACAGTGCGGTCATCATTAAGGACAACCAAATATTTACATGGAGACTTAAGCAACTGATCAAATATGTCCTGAGCCTTGCTATGTCGAGAAACAGTCGGAGTCTCTTGTGAAATTAGCTCTCCGATCTCCTGCCCCGGTTTGCCTTGCTTTTGAATTCTCTCTAATGATACTGTCCCAGCATATGTTTCATCATCATTAACGACAACTACCGAATTAACTTCCCATCGGTCCATACGATCAATACATTCCAATGCACGCAGAGTTTTTGGCACCTTCAAAACACGTGTCCGCATAACATCCTCTGCATAAAGCTCCGGTGTTTCTCCGTCTCGGATATGCCGTCCCATGAATTCTCTGACAATATTATCTGCAGGATTGCGAAGCATTTCTTCCGGGGATGCCATCTGAACAATTTTTCCTTTGTTCATGAA
>JAEZLF010000261.1 GCA_023435925.1 Bacillota bacterium | reverse complement strand
CAGAAGAGAGATGGGTTTTGTTTTGGAGTAGATGCCGTGCTTCTGTCGCATTTTGCCCGCGTTTCTAAAAATGACACTGTCATTGATCTGGGGACCGGTACGGGAATTATTGCGGTCCTTTTGGCAGCGAAAAGGGAGCCTTATAAGGTTACAGGTCTTGAAATACAGCAGGAAATGGCGGAGATGGCAGCGCGAAGCATTAAGTGGAATGGCCTTGAGGATAAGGTTGAAATCGTACAGGGAGATATCAAGCGGGCTGTGGAGCTTTTTGGTGCATCAAGCTATGATGCGGTTGTGACAAATCCTCCTTATATGGGGAGAGGGGGAGGGCTTCTCAATCCGACTGATTCGAAAGCCGTTGCACGGCACGAAATTTTATGTACTTTGGAAGAAGTTGTGTCAGCAGCAGCGGGGTTATTGCGACCGGGTGGAAAATTCTCCATGGTTCATAGACCTCAACGGCTGGTGGATATTATCTGGCACATGAGAAACTATGCCATTGAGCCTAAGAGCCTAAGACTGGTATATCCGTCACCGGGAAAGGAACCCAACCTTGTGCTGATTAGTGGTACAAAAGACGGAAAATCCGAATTAAGGATACAGAAGCCCTTGTATATCTATGACAGCAGCGGACAGTACTCTGCGGAAATTAACGAGATCTATAACCGGGATGCCGGTGAAAAACGCAATGGTATTGCACAAATATGAACCGGGAAGGAAGAGAAATGATTTGAGTAAAATCGGAACACTTTATCTGGTTGCTACACCGATCGGTAATCTGGAGGACATTACTTTGCGCGGCTTGCGGGTCCTGAAGGAAGTTGATATGATCGCAGCAGAGGATACACGGCAGACCATAAAGCTTTTAAACCATTTTGAGATCAGGAATACACTGGTGAGCTACCATGAGCATAACAAGAAGGAAAAAGGTTCTCAGTTAATAGACCAATTACTTGAAGGTAAAGACATTGCGCTGGTTTCTGATGCCGGTTCGCCGGGCATTTCAGATCCCGGAGAGGATTTGGTCAAACTTGCAGCAGAAAATGGAATATCTGTCACGATGGTACCCGGGCCTGCCGCTGTTATTACAGGTATTGTATTATCGGGTCTTTCTACAGGTCGATTCTGCTTTGAGGGATTTCTCCCGATGAATAAAAGAGTACGGAATGAACGCCTGCAAGCCATTAAAGAGGATGTCAGAACACTGGTATTCTACGAAGCGCCTCATAAGCTTAACCATACTCTCAGGGATTTGCGGACAGTCTTTGGGAACAGGCGTATTGCACTTGCGAGAGAACTAACCAAAAGGTTTGAAGAAATAATGCGGTGCACACTGGATGAAGCCATAGCCAGGTATGAGCAGGAAACACCCAAAGGTGAGTTTGTACTGATTGTTGACGGAGCAGATCAGAAAAGCCTTGAGGATGAGAGAATCAATAACTGGAACGAAATCAGCCTGGAGGATCATGTAAAACGATATACAGATAGTGGTCTGGAACGGAATACAGCTTTGAAAAAAGTAGCAGACGACAGAGGTATAAGAAAAAGAGACGTATATAATGGTCTCATCGAACAAAAAAATAAGGGCTATGTTTAAGCCCCTATTTTCATAAAATTTAATTTATACGAGAAGGGTGTTTTACTTCTTAAGCTCCTTCATGCAATTCGGGCAAATATTTTTACCCTTGTATACGGTAACATCCTTGGCATCTCCGCAGAAAATGCAGGCAGGCTCATATTTCTTTAAAATAATAGTCGCTCCGTCAACATAAATCTCAAGAGCATCCTTTTCAGCAATATCCAATGTCCTTCTGAGTTCGATCGGGAGAACTACTCTTCCCAACTCATCAACTTTTCTTACAATACCGGTTGATTTCATAAATATCCTCCTATATTAACAATATTCGACAGACTTTTATGTTTTTATAGTATCATAAATTCCAATATTCGTCAACAATTAATTTAAAAAAATTCAAGAAAATGTTATGTAAAAATTAGAGAATATTAGCAAAAATTTTGGAAAATAATTCAGAAACCGCTATACACAGGTGTTACAAGAATGCTTATGTGATATAGACGAGAAGAAAAAATTTATTTAATGGAAAGGTTTGTTATTAAAATCCAGATATTAACTGGAAAATAATATTCACAAATTCGACATGATATGACATGCAATTACTAAAACTCCCGACACAGGCATTATACCGGCATTGAGCATTTTGTATTTATCATGGAAGGTTTTATGCAAGAAATTGATATTGGCTCATATAAATGATAAGGGATATCACGGAAGAAATCAGGAGATTGGATGCTTAATTACGTTTGGATGGGAATGCTTTTGGTGGGATTTTTGGTAGGTATATTGAACGGAAGACTTGAAGAAGTGACACAGGCTGCATTTTCTTCAGCCGGGAGGGCCGTGGAACTAAGCTTGGGACTCCTTGGCATAATTTGTCTATGGTCCGGATTGATGAGGGTGGCCGGAGAAAGTGGATTAATAAGTATCATAGCCCGGCTTGGCAGACCTGTTCTGAGACTGATGTTTCCTCAGATTGCAAAGAATAATAAGGCTCTGGGAGCTATTGTAATGAATCTTGCGGCAAACTTTCTCGGACTTGGTAACGCTGCTACTCCATTGGGAATCCAAGCAATGAATGAACTGCATGTTTTAAATGGTAAACGAAGCACTGCTTCTGACTCCATGTGTATGTTTCTGGTTCTGAACACTTCAGCGATATCATTAATACCCACCACGGTGATCGCTTTGAGGAGTGATGCCGGATCAGCAGCTCCGGCTGAAATCACAGCCTGTGTATGGGGCGCGTCCATCTGTGCTATGGCGACAGGGATTATCATGGTAAAGATTTTATCCTGGGCAGAGAAAAGGGAAAAACATTTCAAAAGAAAAGCAGGTGCAGGATGAATTTTGCTGTTTTTACCAAAATATCTCTTTATGCAGTTCCGGCACTCTTCGTTCTTATACTTGTTTTTGGCTTGCTTAAGAATGTAAAGGTTTATGATGCTTTTGTAGAAGGCGCCGGAGATGGCATCACAACCATCGTTAAAATACTTCCTTCACTGGTAGGGCTAATGACGGCTGTAGGTGTATTCAGGGCGTCGGGGGCATTGGATGGGCTGATTTACGTTCTGAAGCCGGTTGCTCTTATGTTGGGCATTCCTGCTGAAGCAATGCCGCTTGCTTTGTTAAGGCCAGTCTCCGGAAGTGCATCCTTAGCATTGGTAGCAGATATTCTGAACGAATATGGCGCGGATTCTTATGTCGGAAGGGTTGTTTCCACAATGATGGGTTCAACGGAAACCATCTTTTATACACTTGCTGTTTATTTTGGCTCTGTAAACATAAAGAACATCCGGTATACATTGGCAGCCGCTCTTATTGCAGATACTGCGGGCGTTCTGGCCTCTTCCTGGATATGCACGATTGTTTTTGGAAGATAATTTGCTGTGGCATGGATTCGGGATTCTTTGAACTTTCAGACTGAGAACAGCGAATGGATAGCGGATTCTTTATGAAGTGTAAGCTGCCCGGATGTCTGGGTGCTTTGAGTACAGGTGCAGCAGCTTGTAAATCATCCTGTAAAGCATGGTTTGGTCAGGTTCTTCTTTCAAGATATTGCTGCTTGCCAGGTGATGCATCCCGAAGCTGGCATCCGGTTCTGAAAGATACATTCCGATAAGCATTCTGATCAGTGCAAGGTGAAAACTGCTTTCTTTTAGTTTAGAGCATGCATCTTCCGCCTTCTTAGCAAAAAACAGGATTCTTTCTTCAAAGACTTTTAGGTTTTTGTAATTGGATGCATAATGGATATACCCATACTGATCTGCGAGCCTTGAAGAAATATAGGAACTTAGGAGGCGGTCAAGTCCGCTTAGCCATGGGAAACAAGCTTCATCCAGCAGCCTGATTTCTTCCTGCGTCAGATCCGGATTAGAAGCGCAAGCAAACATGGAAGCAATTCCTATAAATGAATCGGAGGCAGCACAGAATTCCCACCAGTTTATCCCCTGATAACGTTTCATATAAGCATTGCTCCAGACTTCAAGTAAATTGTACTTGTTTTTGGAGGGGGCGTATTTGTAAGATTGGAGACCGATGTAGAATTCCATATACTTCTTCAGCTTGGGTGCTACTACGCAGAGGGAGGGCAAGGATGTTAGCTCAGCCCGGCAAATGCCGGATAAACATGATTCTGTTAAAATGCATTCCGTACTTCTGGAAGGATCCACGGCACACAAAAGACAACTGTAGAGCCTTCGGATTTCTGCGTCGTCAGTAATATCCGAACTGGAACGGTGACTATTAAGCCTGTCGGCTAAGATGTACAGCGATAATATAAAGCGTAATGAACCTGTCCTATCAATGCCGGGGTACAAAGCAAAAAAACTGCTGCAGAGTATGGTTGTATTAGGGAAATACTGCATTGCTGTCTCAGGATTGGATGATTTGCGATAACAGTTCTTAAAAACACAGTCCTTTTGAGCAGCAGCAAGGCTTTTTACTTGCTTTCGCACCTCCGGCAGCACAGATAAACCATATTGTAGAAAGCACGAAAGCTGGTCGGAAAATGAAATCATGAAGGGTAACCCCCTGTCAAACCGGCATTTCTTTTTCCATCATTGTATTCACTCAGGTAGTCGATTATGATTGGTATGTAAAAGTATTACAAGTGGTAATATATGTGATAAAATAGATTGTGATCCAATCTATATCATCCTATTTTGTTATGAGACATTAATGATTAATGGAAAATTCAAATAAAATGAGGAGGTATCTTTATGTTTTGTCCAATTTGCGGTAAGGAGGTCCCTAACGGCGCGCCATTTTGCTCATCCTGCGGAAAGCAGCTGTTAGGCGGAGGCACCTCGGTCAACACCCGTGTAAATGCTTCGGGAAAGCTGAACTACAAGATTTTTGGAGAAAATTTGCCGGCGGTATCCATCAAGCTGAATACGGGTGAGAGCATCTATACCCAATCAGGCGGAATGACCTGGATGGATAGCGGGATTGCTATGACTACCAACATGAAGGGCGGCTTCATGAAAGGCCTCGGGCGTATGCTGTCAGGGGATTCTCTTTTTATGGCAACCTATACGGCTAACTTACCGGATCAGGAGATTGTTATCGCTTCTACCTTTCCCGGTAATATTGCCGCAATTGAACTGGAAGGGAAATCGATTATAGCACAGAAGTCCGCATTTTTGGCTGCCCAGCCGACAATCGAATTATCTGCATTTATTACCAGAGGATTAGGAGCCGGACTATTTGGCGGTGAAGGCTTCGTCCTGCAAAGACTCCATGGTAATGGGATTGTATTCATTGAAATTGACGGAAGCCTCGTTGAGCGTACACTGGCACCGGGGCAGACAATCAAGGTTGATACCGGAAATGTTGCTGCTTTTGAAGAGTGCGTTAACTACCAGGCTGAGATGGTTAAAGGGTTTAAGAATGTATTGTTTGGTGGCGAGGGCTTATTCCTTACAACATTGACAGGCCCTGGCAAGGTCTGGCTCCAGACTATGACGCTGCCGGGTTTTGCGAAACAGATCATACCCTTCCTACCAAGATCAGGTTCGAACTAGTGACAGCCTTTTTATTTGAAAACCCGCCACCACGGCTTTTTGCTATAGCAAAATACAGTAAACGAATTGCAGAACAGCCCGCTG
>JAEZLF010000227.1 GCA_023435925.1 Bacillota bacterium | reverse complement strand
CAATCTCTTTTTCTGGTCCAAAATTAAATTGTTATTGTTGCATAAAATTTTGCAATATGCCAGCTCTCCCATGTAAATCGAATTTACAAAACCAAAGGGGTGACCGCATTGATAATCAATCGTAATTGTTCCGTCAATGCAAGCATCTATAACAGAGATTACTTTTTTGGTATTTCGAAAAAGGAGATCTACCGCAATACCATTGATGGTTAGCCAGCCTCCACCGTTAATCCATGGACCCCATTCACCCGGTTCGGTTATGATATCCTTGCGATGTTCATCATCGAGTGTCGCCGCCAAGCATCGGAAGGAGGAGAGGTCAAAGGTGGTCTCATCATAATAGATTCCGACATCAATATCGGAGTTCTTATTAGCGGTACCCGTTGCATGGGAACCGCCTAAAACGATCGCATCTATTCCTGCAACAAGGTGAAAGGTTTGCAGGACTTGTGATAATATATTTTCAATGTTATTGATCATGTAATATTCTCCTATTCTAACATTTTTGGAATTTATTTGTATTATAACCTATTATTTTAGAAGCGTAAACAGGAATTAGATAAACTTGCTCATAGTGGTGGATTATGTTAACATAATACCAATATAGACTAGGGAATTTAGCGTATATCCGCGTTGATTAAGGTTAAAGAGAGAGGAAGGACTATATGAAACGAATTTTAATAACATTGCCGGTAACGGAGCAACATAAGAAGCGTTTAGAAGGGAACATTGCAGAGGGTAGCTTTCAATATGTACCATTGTCAGAGGTAACCCAGGATATGGTACAGAATTCAGAGATTATCGTAGGAAATGTACCAGCATCTTTTATTAATGCATCGAATCGCCTGGAGCTTTTTCAATTAAATTCCGCTGGGGCAGACTCCTATATTCTCCCCGGAGTACTTTCACCCAATACGATACTGACCAATGCCACCGGAGCCTATGGAAAAACAGTATCGGAGCATATGCTTGGAATGCTACTGTGTCTGCAGAAAAAGCTGCATCTTTATAGGGATGATAGAGTGAAAGGCCAATGGAAGGATTATGGCACGATTACCTCGATTTCGGATGCTACGGTAACGGTAATCGGTTTGGGTGATATCGGACTTTGCTTTGCAGGAATGGCAAAAGCCCTGGGTGCTTATGTCATTGGAGTGAAACGAAGGAAAGGGGAGTGTCCGAAGCAGGTGGATGAATTGTACCAGATGGAGGAGATCAATGAAATTATCCCAAGATCCGATGTGATTGTCTCCTTCCTTCCAAGTACACCTGCAACCTATCATGTATATAACACGGAATTTTTCTCAAAAATGAAAAAGACGGGTATATTCTTAAACGGAGGACGCGGAAATGCAGTGGATCAAGAAGCTTTGTTGTCAGCGGTGCAAAATGGACATATCCTTGCAGCAGGTCTGGATGTGACTGATCCCGAGCCACTTCCCTCAGACCATCCTCTCTGGAGTGAGAGAAATGTTTTTATAACCCCCCATGTATCCGGTGCTTATCATTTACCTGAGACATTGGATAAGATTGTGGAAATTGCAGCTACCAATATAGAGAATTACCTTACCGGTAGAGAGCTTAAGAATATAATTGACTTTGAAACGGGGTATTGTAAGAAATAGATAAGAGCTGTTCAAAAGCCATGATATAAAAGAGGAAAGAATGGAAAGAGATTATCTGGTTGGGATGCATGTTGTCCTTTCCTTCATTTTGAAATTGCGCTTTGCAACAGCATATATTGGCTAACAATTTCCAAATAAAGTTATGAGTTAAATTTTCTGAAAAGAGCTCTAAGAGAAATGATACTTGGCTGCTACGAAATAGTTGTGTTATAAAATAGCATATGCTACTATTAAATTCAATGGTTAAAATTAGCAACTATGTGACGTTTTACACAAACACTGGGAGGGATAAGTAATGTACAAAAGAGGGTTAAGGTTTTTACTGGCAATGAGCACTATGATTGTCGGTGTATTGTTCTCGTCACAGGTCAAAGCAGCTGAGGGCGACAATTATTATTTGGTTAATAATGGTGTCATTACAGGTGATATCAATACGATGAATGGTATCGTAGTGGACAATGGTGTATGGGTGGATTATTATGGAGAAAGTCCCGATTATTATGCACAGGGCGGCACTATTACACTACCTAGCATTGTGAATAAAATTGGAGATTACGCCCTTTATTATAACGATGATAAGAAGACCATGGAGCCTTTTGTCTTATCATTACCTAGCACAGTAAAAAGCATTGGAGAATATGCCTTCGCTGGACAAGAGGGTTTAAAGGAACTGATATTTTCTGGTTCGATTAAGGAAATCGGAAAATATGCTTTCGCAGACTGTGATAATTTGGAGAAAATCAGTACGCTTGATTCCGTAACCAATATAGGAGATAGTGCCTTTGAAAACTGCACGGGCTTAACGTCGTTGACAATTGCGGGCACGGTAGAAAGAATAGGTGAGGATGCATTTAAGAATTGTACCAATTTGACGACCCTAACAATAACAGGACAAATCGGAGAGATTAGTGATTTTGCTTTTGAGGGCTGCACGAATTTGAAGACAATCATCATCACCGGTTCAGTAGATAACATTAATAAGGGTGCATTTAGTAGATGTAGCAATTTAACGAAGGTTGAAATCAGCGGAGCTGTTAAAAATATTGCTTATCTCGCTTTTGGGGAATGCACCAAGCTTAATACGGTAACTATCCCGAGCTCAATTTCCAGTATAGCAGATGGTGCTTTTTTAGAATGTACAAGTCTTAAAAACATAGTTATCAAGAAAGAAAATAAGTCAAATAGTGTTACAGAGGTTAGCAGAAAAGCATTTACCGATACTCCTTGGTTAAAGGAACAACGTAAAAAGGGGTTGGTAATGTTTAACAATGTCCTTATTGATGGCAGTACGGTAAAAGGAAGTATCAAAATTCCACAGACGGTGAAGGCCATCGGCGCCTATGCATTTACCAAGGATGTCGGACAAGGTGACGAAGTAGAGGGAAATAAAAATATCAAAAGTATAGTAATTCCCAAATCAGTCACTCAAATAGGAGATGATGCGTTTCTTGACTGTAGCAAGCTGGCATCAATCACCATTCCCAAATCAGTAACGAGTATTGGAGCAAATCCGTTTCGTATGACCGCTTGGCATGAGAAAAAGATAAAGTCCAATCCCCTTCTTATTATCAATGGAATTTTGGTTGATGGAACAACAGCAAAGGGAAAGGTCAGTATTCCAAAGACAGTAAAAAGCATTGCGAACTATGCATTTGCATATACGGTAGATATTAGCGCTATTACGATACCATCCTCGGTAACGAGCATTGGAGACAAAACCTTTGCCTTCTGCGGAATAACTAGTATTAATATTCCTTCCAGTGTATCAAGCATCGGAGAAGAAGCTTTTTCAGCCGCTTATTTAACAAGTGTAACGATTTCGTCCAAAGGATTAAAATCCTTGGGCAGAGGGGCTTTTTCCGGCACAAGAATAAGGAGCATTACCTTACCCTCTACCCTAAAAGCAATTGAAGACCATACCTTTAGTGGCTGCAACGAGTTAAAGAGTGTAAAGCTTCCGAATTCTATTACAAGTATAGGAAGTGGCGCATTTCAAGGGTGTACTAGGTTAACGGGTATCACCATCCCGAAGTCGATAAATAAAATTGATGATTGGGCTTTTGCGTTTTGTGAAAATCTGGAGAGTATCACGATTCCGGATACCGTGACCGAAATGGGTGTTTCTATGTTTATGGAATGCTATAATTTAAAGGAAGTAAAGCTACCTAGTTCCATTAAATCGATTAGTAAGAATACATTTTATAGTTGCCACAAGCTGGAAAGCGTTATATTACCAAAATCAGTGATACGGATTGAAGAGCTGGCATTTGTCGGATGTGAGAGCCTGAAAGAAATTAGTATTCCGGAGGCTGTACATACCATTGAAGATTATGTATTTGCCGGTTGTAATAAATTGATCGATATTACGATTCCTCCATCGGTAAGGGAGATAGGGTACTATATACTGGATAATACATATGATCGAACCTACCTAAAGCCTAGAAATAAAAATCTAAAGCTTCATGGGGGGAAGGGCTCTGTGGCTGAAGCCTATGCGCTAGATTACGGGATTACATTTAAGGATTTAAGATAGATCAATTAATTATTATGAAATTGTATCAGCCAGAGCTTTGTATTTAAGTACGAAGCTCCGGCTGATGTTTTTGGAACCAAATCAATTTTATTATGTAACTATTAGCAGCCCCACCTTCGTCTTTTATAACAAACCAAAATGGGTGCTCTCCATAACAGATTTCATTTGACATAAGCAAAAAGGATGTCCGGCGGGGTCAAGCATAACTCTCCAATCGTTAGAAAATTGCTCCTCTGCGATTGTTGCACCACAATGGATCGCATGTTGAACAGCTTGCTCCAGATCATTAACGGCGAAGTCCAGATGTGCCATTTGCTGCTGAGTGTCAGGCTTTTCCGGCCACACAGGTGGCTTATACTCCGGATTCTTTTGAAACAAGATACAAGGATATGTTCCATGATTGGTACCGGGCGCGTATACGGATGCCCAATCTTCATCGATAACCAATACCTCCCATTTGAGAAGGCTTGCATAAAAATTAGCTAATTCATGTGGGTCCTTACAATCCACTGTAAATGAGTACATTTTAATCTTTAATTCATCCTTCATAAGCTAGTACCTCCTATTATAAATAAGTGACACCTCAACTTCTTGTCTGTTGATTACATATACATATTATCACATGAGATGAAAGAAAAATAGATAAACTCTAGCCAATCATAAAAAGCCGCCCAACAAACCGAGACTCTTTAGAAACGATTTGTTGGACAGTAGCATCGGTGATTTCATTTAAGGTGGAAGCAGCTATAGGCAGCCCATACTACATAATCTGGCATATTCACCCTTACGCTTCAGTAGCTCTTCGTGGGTATCTTGCTCCATAATTTTCTTATCAAATATAACATAGATGGTATCTGCATTTTTAATTGTAGATAAGCGATGTGCGATCATGATTGTAGTCCGATCCTCCATCAATCGGTCAATGGATTGCTGGACAATGATCTCGCTTTCATAATCAAGGGCGCTAGTGGCTTCGTCAAGAATCAATATTTTCGGATTCTTTAGGAATAATCGTGCGATACTAATCCGCTGCCTCTGGCCACCGGAAAGCTTGATTCCCTTTGTACCAACCAGACTATCATATTGCTCCGGTAGGGAGCAGATAAAATCATGAATATTAGCAAGTCTTGCAGCTTCTATAATCTCTTCATCGGAAGCATTTTGTTTTCCGACTCGAATATTATCCTTTATCGTTCCACTAAAGAGATATACCTCTTGTTGAACGATACCTATGTTTTCTCGAAGTGCTTCCATATCAATGTTCTTGATATCAATGCCATCAATCAAAATATTACCCTCAGACACATCATAGAACCGAGCAATTAATGCACCTATGGTGGTTTTACCAATTCCGGAGGCACCAACAAAGGCAACGGATTGGTTGGCTGATATTCGAAGTGAGATATCCTCTATGACATTCTCGCTCCCATCTTCATATTGGAAGCTTACATGGTCAAAGATAATTTCTCCCCTTGTTTGTTCAAGACAAAGCGCATCTTCACCTGCAAGCACGGAGGGCTTTGTCTCAAGCATTTCCATAAAGCGAATGAAACCTGCTTTTCCGCTTTCAAATAATTTCATGAAGTTCATGAAAATTCGAATCGGTTCGGCTAAACTACCCACATATAGAAGAAACGTGATCAATACAGGAATATCCACCGTACCTTTTCCGATTAAGATTGCTCCAAAGAAAACGGTTAGCATGGTCAGAAACTGTGGATAGGCCTCTAGTGTTCCATAAAATAAGGCTTCGATTTTGTAAAATTCACATTTACTATCGGTGTATGCCGTGTTTTGCTTTTCAAATCGGTCTGCCTCGAACCTCTCATTCCCCAGGGCTTTGATGGTACGAATACCGGATAGAATATCCTCAAGCTTCTCATTCATCCTGCCTAAGTTTTCGTTGGTAGCCAGTATTGCATGTTCGAATTTTCTATCCACATAATAGGTAACTAGTGTGAGCAGCGGTAGCATGCAATATACAATCAGCGTTAGCGGGAGATTAATATTTGCTAGTATGATAAAGGAGCCGAAGAATTTAATGATTGTCATCAAAAAATCCTCGGGAGCGTGATGGAAAAGCTCCGTCATATTGGTGAGATCATTTGAAATAACGGTCATGAGCTTTCCGACGCTGTTTTTTGAATGAAAGCTAAAGGATAAGGCTTCATAATGATCCAGCAATTCACGTCGCATTGTGGCTTCCATTTTTGCCCCCATTGCATGACCAAACCAGCTATAAATGATATCGCTGATCACTTTTACCAAAGTAATCAATAATAGCAATAGACCAGCAATAGAAAGGGTCCGTATGGTATCGTTGGACCAAAGACCCAGAATCTCTTTTGTAATATAACCCGATATCAAAGGAAATAATAGTACGCATATTGCACTTAACACTGCAAAGAATAGATCAATAACAAAAACCTTCTTGTGGGGCTTATAATAGAATAAAAATTTTATAAATCGTTCTCTCGCAAATTTTGAGCGCATAAATCCTCCATTGTAATCGGAGGGTTATCTATTGTTATCCCTCCATATGATTGTGTTATCGGAATATAATGTTTTTCTCATGTTCTTCCATCCTTTCAGAATTTATTTTGGAATAATAACTTGCAATACGAATGCAATCAAAGCGTGCATTCAACCTAAACTGTAGCATATCCGTAACGATGCCACAAGGTAGAAAACAATTATAATCTTCTATAAGTTAATGAATCATTTATAAATTCGTTCCGTATGTGAGACAGGATAATAGGGTACTTGATCTAAGGGCATTGTAATTCAATTGGTGTGATGGGTTGAATCAACAGATGAACAATATAAGGATAACAATCCTAGTAATAAGATTTTATAATTAAAGCTGCTTATAAAATCAACATGGGAGAATATTTTGTCGATGTATTTTCCTTTGTTAATCTATGAGCGGAATAGTTTATATTCTTCTTGTTCAAATCGTAGGGATTAAACGACAATAGATGTTTATATTTGACAACAGTAATAAAAGAATTTATTATATATAGACAAGAATGGGAAAGTTGGTATTAAACCAATTTTTTGATTGTAGAACCGAATTATTAACTAATGGAGCATTGATCATAATCTAATGAAGTTGGGAGATGAAATATGGAGCATAATCATATTGAGATAGTAGGTGCACGCGAGAATAACCTAAAGAATATCAACTTAAAAATTCCAAAAGGGAAAATAACAATATTTACAGGAGTATCAGGATCAGGAAAGTCATCCATTGTATTTGACACGATTGCTCAGGAAGCCGGTCGGCAGCTAAATGAAACCTTTAGTAAATTTATACAGGGTTATTTGCCCAAGTATGGCCATCCGGAGGTTGATGCAATTGAAAACCTATCCCTGGCGATTATTGTGGATCAAAAGAGAATAGGTGGTAACTCCCGTTCCACACTCGGTACGATAACGGATATTAATCCCTTACTCAGATTGTTGTTTTCACGAATTGGACAGCCGTATATTGGTCCCGGTTCCTATTTTTCCTTTAATGACCCAAATGGTATGTGTGGTACCTGTGAGGGGATTGGCAGGATTGTGACACTGGATCTTGAGAAGGCGCTGGACAAAGAAAAGTCGTTAAATGAGGGAGCAATCTTACTGCCGGGTTATAAGCCGGGTTCATGGCAGTGGAAAGTGTATGCTTCCTCCGGATTCTTTGATTGTGATAAGAAGATAAAGGATTACACGGAAGAGGAATACAATAACCTTCTTTACTGTAAACCGGTAAAAATCAATACCGTTATGGATGGTCTAAACACCACCTATGCCGGACTGGTGGAGAAATTTATTATGCAGAATGTTAAAACGGAGTATGAAAAATCGGAGGCATCGCAGAAGAAGATTGCTCCTTTCACGACGGAGGAAAAGTGTCACGAATGTGGGGGTAAAAGGTACAATGAAAGAACGTTATCTTCAAAAATCCTGGGCTATTCCATTGCAGATTTGACAGGGATACAGGTGGATGAGCTTCTGGAAATAATAAAAGAGATTAAAGAGGATAATGTAAAACCGATAATTAAAAATCTGACGGGGCGGTTGAATGATCTGATTCAGATAGGACTAGATTATGTAAGTCTTGATCGGGAGACTTCCACATTATCCGGCGGTGAATCACAGCGAGTAAAGATGGTTAAGCACCTTACAAGTAGCTTAACGGATGTAATGTATATTTTTGACGAGCCAAGCATCGGATTGCATCCCAGAGATGTACATCGTCTGAATGAACTGCTGGTTAAATTACGGGATAAAGGCAATACAGTGATTGTGGTAGAGCATGATCCTGATGTGATTAAGGTTGCCGACTTCGTTGTTGATGTTGGACCAAGGGCCGGTACGGACGGTGGAAGGATAATGTTTGAGGGTAGCTATCGTGAGCTTCTGAAAGCAAATACATTGACAGCCGAATACATCGGAAGAAGTCTTCCGATTAAGAATAAACCAAGGACTAGCAAAGAATTCTTAGAGACGAGGAAGAGTAGCTTACACAATTTAAAAAATGTCAGCTTAAGAATACCCAAAGGAATATTTACTGTTGTTACCGGTGTAGCCGGGTCGGGCAAGTCTACTCTTGTGAACGGTGTTTTTGCTAAGGAATATAAGGATTCAATCGTCATAGATCAATCCGCAGTCAGCGCCAATTTACGATCCAATCCAGCAACCTTTACCGGAATCATGGATGATATCCGTAAGTTATTTGCGGATGAGAATAAGGTAAGTGCAGGATTATTCAGCTATAATTCAGAGGGTGCCTGTGGAGCTTGCAAAGGACGCGGTTATATAGAAACGGATCTTTCCTTCATGGATTCTGTTGAGACTCTCTGTGAGGAATGCGGTGGGAAGCGGTTTAAACAAGAGGTATTGGCGTATCGATATAATGACATGACCATTGTAGACGTACTTGATATGACAATTGCAGAAGCCGTAGAGTTTTTTGATCAGAAGGAAATTAAAAATAAGCTTAAGCTCATCGTTGAAGTCGGACTCCACTATATGACGCTGGGACAGCCACTGGATACCCTGTCCGGAGGGGAGTGCCAACGCTTAAAGTTAGCAAAGGAATTAAGTAAAAAGGGCAATATCTATATCCTAGACGAGCCTACCACCGGCTTGCATATGTCCGATATCACAGGTATATTGAATATAATTGACCGTCTTGTTGACAAGGGTAACACGGTTATCGTCATTGAACACAACCTGGATGTCATTCGTAATGCAGATTGGATTATTGATGTTGGTGTGGAAGGCGGTAGCAAGGGCGGACTCATTTTATTTGAAGGTACCCCAAGTGACTTAAAAAACTGCGAGGAATCAATCACTGCAAGATACTTATAATCATTAACAGAATGGGATTAAATAGGTGAAGCAGAAGCTGTCTTAAAACAGATAGAATTTGCATCACCTATTTTTGTGTTTTATATCTTTTCAGTAATCCATAGCATTCCGTTAAAATAAAAGAGAATACGATATAAATCAAGCCGTACCTATTTAATCGAGACGAAATTGATATATCTTTTATTTCTAAAATGATAGAAAAAGTCAAATATATAATGGAGCCAATTAAAGTCAAAAGTCCAAAGCATTCATTCGTCCACTTCCAGATATCGTTGTGCATATTTTGTTGTAAGGATTTATAACCGAACAGATTTTTCTTTTCCCTTGGTGATAAGAAAAGCAAAAATAAACTATAGCATAAACAAATCAAACCAATATAGATACCCTTCATTTTTAATACCACCCTTTCTACTAACTATAAGTAATATTATGTTATTCCATATCAATACTCCAATAAAATCCAATATAATTCCACATTCAAATAATCTATGAACCCTTCTAAATGCATTTATTACCTTGCTCAACCTACAAGGCTATCAATGGGTAGGATCAACCTATTCGTTAGAATAATTTCACCTTTTTTGCAAGCTCCACAATCCTTCTTCCCTTCGGTAGAATAATGAGTTCATGTTCGTGTATGCCGCCAAGCTTTATGATAATTATGCCATAAAAAGGAATGGCAATAATTATGGCTAATAAAATAGAAATCGTATTATTTTTACATAAGGCATAGAAACAGATATATGATAATCTTGCTATTGCCCCCATTATACCTGAAGCTGCAAGGGGGATAAGAATATTATGCCTTATATTCAATCGGTATCGTAGGTTTTTCCATATGGAAAGTCCATTCAAAACACACATTAGCAAGGAATATACGATGGCTGCGGTAGTAAGAGCAGGTAAATTCCAATCGGTAAATAGTAAGATCCCAACAAGCACTGCAGTTTGAGCTATTAAGGCAATAAGGGCATTAATCAGTGGGAGCTTTGCATTGTTAATTCCTTGGAGAACGGCATTGGTGACTGTTGACAAGGAGAAAAAAACAACGGTAATACTAAGATAGGTGAGTATTTCGGATGCATGTATTAAAGTATCCTTCTGTGGAAATAGGATTTGTACGATGGGCTTCGAGAGAACAGCAAGCCCAACTGCCGATGGGATAGAAATTAACATGGTAGTTCGAAGCGCCGCATCAATCTTATGATTCGTTTCTTTTATATTTCCAAGAGAATAGGTTCCTGAAATACTCGGCAGTATGGAAACAGATATGGCAGATGCAAGAGCGATTGGAATATTAACAATTACAACAGCTTCTCCTGCAAAAATACCATATTGTGATGCAACCATCTGCTCTTGATAATCCTTTATATAAATAAGTATTTTCGAATAAATGGTTTGATTTAAAGCTGTATTTAAGTTATAAATAAACGTGCTTAAAATAATCGGGGTAATACTGATAAAAATCCGCCTTAACACGTTACGGTACGGCTCTGCCTGATTACCTAGATCCCGATGAAACCGCTTTTGGATGAAGCCCATATTTAATAAATAGATGATCAACAGAAATAAAAGTGCAATCAGTACACCTGCTCCAGTCCCGATTGCACTTCCAATTGCACCGGATATAGCTTGAGTGGTAGGATCGGATTGTTTCACTGCAAGGATAAAAAGATATGCAGCTAATATACTGACCACGGCATTGGATATTTGCTCAATAATCTGAGAAACCGAAGTCTGAAGCATGGTCCTATGTGCTTGAAAATATCCTCTGAATACGCCTAAAAGACCGGATAGGAGAATAGTTGGAGTAAAAACCTTAAGAACAATAACGGAGTTTTTTTCTACTAGCCAATCTGCACAGAGGAAGGTAAAAAGACTAGCTAACCCTCCTACTGCAAGAACATAGATAATTGCACAGTGGAATAGTCTTTGAGCATTTTTGTATTCTTTGAGCACTAACTTTATAGCCATTTCTTTGGACAGGGCGGATGGGATACTGTAGGAAGACACAAGAAGAATTATAGCGTAGATATTATAGGCAATACTATAATAACCCAGACCTTCAGTGCCAAGGAGTTCTGTTAGTGGACGTCTGTATAAAACACCAATTATTCTACAGATAATGCCTGCTATGGCCAAAATACCGGCCTGCTTTATGAGACTATTTCTTCTAAGCTTTTTTGACATAGATAGTAAACCTACTCTCGTGTTAACCATTGATATAATAAAAAGGATAGAAACTCAACTGGGCCAAACGCATCTAAGGTCTCAAAATCTTCAAACAACAATATATTTACGTTCATAACATACTCCCCTATGTTAAATTTTCTTGATTATAAAATCCAATATTTGTAATTTCAAGATAGTAATGATAAAAGTAATTTCTAATCAATTAAGAAACATGAAACGGTAAGAATGAGAAGCTCTGCTAACAGAATTCATCCTTACTCGTCAAAGCCGTCTGAAGAACTGGAAAATTTAATCTCTGTCCAATCTAGATTTTTAATATAGGTTTGAACCATAGCACAATTCAGGTTAGGATGGATGGTTTCTTCATGAGATATGGTAATTATAGACATAGCAATTGAGTACTTTAACATATCCACAATACTTAGACCGTTCATATAACCATAACCTAAACCAGCAACACAGGAATCCCCTGCACCTGTAACATTCACCACCGGTACGTGATTTGCTTTAATAATTCCTTCTTCTTGGCCATTGTTATAATAAATTCCCTCTGCATCTAAGCTGATAAATACCTGCTTGACGCCTTGATCCAATAAGCATTTACCTGCTTTTCTTACATCCTGTGTGTTCTCTATTTTAAACCCGCATAAGACTTCTGCTTCCTGTCGGTTTGGTTTAATGGTGTAAAAGTATTTGATTAAATACGATATTTTTTGAACTCTTGCACTGGATACCGGATCTAAAATAAATTTGGTTTTGCCTTGATACTTCGTTAAAATATATTCCATAATTCTGGGGTTGTCAGCTCCTAAAACCATATATTCGGAATTTGTAATGATATCTTTCTTTGAATCGATAAACTCTTCTGATATTTTATCTGTAATACTCAAATCAACTATGGCTGCTTCCATTTCTCCGTTTTCATTCATTATTGCCATATAAGTTGGTGTTGATTCTTCGCAAACAATTAGTGAATCCTTCATATCAATTCCGAGTGCTTCCGCGTGTTGTAAGATACATCTTCCTTTTTCATCATTTCCAACTATGGATATAAATTTTAGATTGATCCCTACTCTAGCCATATTTTCTGCAATATTTCTACAAACGCCGCCGTAGGAAACCCTAACCCTCCCCGGATTTGAGTCGCGACTCTTGTAGTTATTAGATGCAAATCCAAAGATATCATAGATTGAAACGCCAAAGACGAGTATATATGGTTTGTTTTCATTCATCATGACTTTTTATCTCTCCTAGTTTTTCTTATAAGTCTCTTTTTACTGTCGCCAAATTCACTATATAAGCTATAACTATATCGTATTTTGTTATATAATACAATATTGATAATACTGCAAATTTTTTAAGAGAATGACCCTGCATCCATGTACATATGGTAATCATGGTAGAAAAATGAAAATTTCAATACCGCTAACAATACGAAATAAAGCAAAGCTATTTCTAGCTATCGGTGGTGTTGCTGATTATCCATTACAAGGACAGCTTCAGCCACAAAGCGGGACGGACACCACCTAAACATTTGCCTTCGCTGATGTTGCCTTTTAATATATTATTTCCTTGGATACCTATGTTACCATCACCATGGACGTACACTGCTTTTATATTAACTCGACCTGGTGACCGAAGCCACCACCACGAGCTGATTATGTTACCTTCGAGGCTTGCTATTCGCTTACAGTTATTTTCATCCTTTCGCTCAAACCAATATCTTTGATTTTTTCCTGGTTGATGCAGTTTTGAGCTACTATCACCGAAATATTGGCACGTTACTTCCTCAAGGCTTAATAAAAATATGCTATCCCTCGTATCTATTCCTCCTTTGGAACCATACCATTGATTGTCAAGATTTTTGTTTATTACCGGAATTATCCTTGCTTGATCAGCAACAGTGAAGTTGTCATAAAATTCATTATTAAGATATTTCCTTAGCGAACAGTCAGCCCAGGTTATATCTTTATAGGAGTCATGGTAGGCGCGCTGTTCTACGATATATTCGGTTATAATCAAAGCCATATTCTTTTGCATGTCAAGCACGCGCCATTCATATTTGTCAAATACTATTTTTTCTCCTACTTGCATAGAGGTTTCCTCCTATATTAACTAAGTTCTTCCCACGAATTATAATCGGAGCGTCTCAAGAAAATACGATAAATGTAAGTAGGGCATCTTTCTTCGATCGGACTTCCTATTTATTCCATTATATCGTTACAAATATAGGAAGTCAATTGATAACGTTTTGAAGTCACTAAGCTTTGATTTATAAGGGTTGACGAGACTTTTCGACTAAGTGTGAGACGGGATTTGAGATCAATTTTCTGGTTCTGCCTAATGCTCGTTTGGTATGAATATGACTCTGATCTCGTGTTTAACACGAAAAAGGCCCATCTTTTCAGATGAACCTTTATCATGTTAAACGTGAGAAGGGATTCGAATCCTACCCCCTCGAAAATACGGATAGAAAGAGACGTTCCGGCATATTCTAATTTAATGTAAACAAGAGGGTTCTAAATACGATATATCTCGTTTTTCATACTCAAACGGTTCTTCGCACGAGTAAATTTCATGAAAAAATCCAAGGTATGGAATATCTTCTTCCATACATTTAATGAGATAGGATAGTTCCTCATCACATTCTGGTTCTTCACCACTGTTACGCATAACTTCAAAAGAATCTACTATGCTTTCCATGGTGACTACTTTGATAAATAAAGGAAGTTTCTCAAGCATCCTATCGTCAATAGTAGTCTCTGATCTGTAACCAGCAAGGGTTGTTTTGAAATATTCTTCCATAAACTTTCTTCGTATTTCAGGATTCTGTTCAAATTGGATCCAGCCGACTCCATGTGTCCAGACATTTGCAAGATCGAACATATACCAACAGAAACATGAATTATCGAAATCAAATACGGTTATTTTTCCCGTATCAAAGTCTATGTTATAGTTACCATCGCTGTAATCAAAATGTACCATCCCAAAATTTTCATAATCTTTGTCCAATCCCTCTAAAGTTTTAAGAAACTCAAAAAGTTTCTTTTTAAGTAGAGAAAGAGTGGGAGGTATCAGTTTATCAAGATATTCCACATTGTATCTATCAAAAAAACTGTATCGTTTATGGGTAGGTGTATATACCTTCGATAACTGGTGCATTTTTCCTAGTGTTTTACCACAGCTATAAAAATATTCGGTAATTGGAACACCTTCCCGATAGCTATAACCGTTTTCGACAAGTAATTTTCCCGGTGCTTTTTCAAATCCACAGATTAAAAAATCGTGATTTTCAAAGGTTATCTCTTCTAACAGGTTTCCATTGCGGGAGCTGATTACATTCGAGACACTACTTCCATGTTCGTATAAATATCGAATATATTCCACCTCAGCTAGTAAATCTTCCCGGCTCCTGTCATCTAAGAAGGCTATTCTGACTATCTTAGCAACTGCTCCTTCTTTTTCACAAGTATAAACGACATTTCGTCCTCCTTTATGTCCCTTGACCAAGTCGATTTTATAGCCTTCCAACTCATACAATTCCGATATTATCGGAAGTAAATAGCTATCTCCAATTTTAATAACTTCTCTATAAGTCATAATTCTCTCCTTTTCTTTACGGAGAGCTAAATTATTGTCACTCTCCTTGTGTTGTAACATTTAAAATATTTTTGCATTTAATTCATCCTTTCATAACATTAATATCTATTTATAACACAAGGAAATCTTGTGGAATTGTTTTCAATAAAAGTTAATTTATGCTTTTGTTTATGAAATTACATAAATTCAATCCAATAGTATAGGTATGCTATTACCTATTAAATAACCTATGACATTATAGCACTCTTTAAATAGAGTGGCAACAAATTCCACCAATGGTTACACGTCTGAAAATTGAAAAGTTTAATTCCACCATGATTACACATCACATTTAAAATTATATGAGTAAACGGTGATTGGAATTTTATGTACTAAAATAAATATTATTTACCAGTAGCTTCTATGCCCAACTCATTAAAATGTAAAAGGTAAATAGCTTACAAAAAAACACGCAATTCCGTAATCTATAAGGATTTGCGTGTTATAATGGTAAGCAGGAGACAGGATGAACGTCTTACTATGCAAGTCGTTGAACCAGCGACCCTCGCAAGGTCATTTCCTGCAAGTTAGAGTACTATGTCTACGATCAGTATACATTTTTTCAATTGCTGACTAATAGGATCGATTTACTAATTAATAATCCAAGTTAATAGTCTGATGGTTGGCCATGGCAGTGAAATTAGTTGTACAGTACATAGCTAAATCAACTTAATCAAAATATTAATAATAATCCAACGATCATCGCGGATAATGAACTTACAAGAAATCCGCCTAACATTCCTTTTAATGCTATACTTGATATTTCTGATCTTCTTTCAGGACAGAAGATTGATATACCAGATATACATATACCTATACTTGATATATTTGCAAAGCCTGCTAATGATATGGCTATTACGATTCCGGTTCTGTAATCAAGTGTGTTTATTATTTTTCCTAATTCACCAAAAGCGACAAACTCATTTAATACAATCTTTGAACCTAATAATTCTCCGGCGGTTAACACCTGGTCTGGGTTTATTCCCATTAAGCCAGCTAAAGGTGCAAATAAGTAAGATAATATTTGTTGTAATGATAATCCTACGATCTCTAAGGCTCCGTTTACTAATGCAACTAATCCAGTTATAGCAATCAGAGATGCTCCTATACCCAGGGCTAATTGCATACCGTTTGTAGCACCTTCGGATATAGCCGACATTATATTTGTATGTCCACCTTTTCTATCCATAACAATATTTTCTGTTGTTACTTCATTATTAACTTCTGGTATTAATAATTTGGAAATTATTAAGCTACTTAATGGAACTAATGCTCCTGCGATTAATAAGTATTCCATCGGGATTCCCATTCCAACATATCCCATTAATACGGAGGCTGCCATACTTCCCATACCTGATACTAATAATACCAAAAGTTCACTTCTAGTCATCGAGTGTAAATATCTACTTACAAGAATTGGTGATTCTGTTTGTGATAAGAACATATTAGCAACCGCAACAAAACTTTCAATTTTACTGGTTCCAAAAACCTTCGCGATAGCTCCGCCAATTAACTTAACGATTAGGTTTATGACTCCTAAATAATATAATGCTGCAAATAAAGCTGCTGTGAAAACGATGTTAGCAAGTACTGAAATAGCAAATACGTATCCTGTACTTCCATCAGCTAAGGATCCAAATACGAAATTTACTCCTTCAAATCCATAGTTTAATATTTTAGTCACAAAATCTGATACTGCCTTTACAATATTTTGACCGATTGGGAATTTAACTAATAAAAATGCAAGTCCAAATTGTGCTAATAATGCTTTTAATATAAGTTTTTTATTAACCTTATCCTTATCTTCAGAGAAGAGGTACAATCCACCTATAATAACGATAATGCCTAAGATGTTTAAAGCTATTGTCATGCTATTCTCCTTTTGGTTTTCGTATTTTATTTCGAATTTAATTTTAACTTATTATATACAATCCTTTTGTATAGTCAACATTTAACCAGACAACATTTTCAAGGGGATTTATGGATTAACTAAGGGCTAAATTAAGGATAATACACAGCCATGTGTATTCATCCAAGTGCAGCTTTTTTAATAGAATATAGTATGGCATATTTTCACAATTAAATACATAACTAAACATCCTGTTTATCATAACAATTAAATCGATAAATTATTTTTACCTTCCCAAAATACTTTTGCGATTTTTCTAACAAGAAGATAACTTCAAAGAACGGATGAAACTCTCAATGTAATGCACCTACTCAAGGATACTCATCAATAACAAATAAAGAAACCTCAAAACCATCCTATTTACTGATGATATTGAGGCTATGTAGTAAGCGCGAGACGGCGCACGAGGTCCGGTGGACCTCGGTTATGCGCGGACCGGAGCGGAGCGGAGACATTCGAACCCGCGACGTCCTCGCATAGTCTTTACTTCGCAAAAGACGCTCCGTAAAGACATTAGAAGAACAAGAATCTCGGGATGAGAGCCTCCATTCTTGTTCTTCCTAATGCTCGGTCTGTATGAGATCAAAGCCAGACTTACAGTTGAATAAAAAATAGGAACTAGCTATGCTAGTTCCTATTTTTTATTCAAGCGCGAGACGGGATTCGAACATTACCACTGTCCGCAAAACCCATAAAAATAAGGAGGAATGCACACTGTCTATAAAGTGTCTACAGCCTGTCTACAAAATCTTGTTAATAAATTTTTAATCCTTGACTTCTTGCCTTTTACAAAAAGAGTTGCCAGCATAGTCGGAGCAAAAAAATGGAGTATTTACCTTAGCATTATTACCTTATGTTTATTCTTTTTTGCTGTTCAATTATCTTTTCATTTATCAAATTAAAGTCCTCTTTTGTAAAGGCTTCTACTTCAACACAAATACGCTTATTAAGAAATGAAAATTCGATTACACTTTTTTTTGAAAACCAATAACATCCTAATAAGAATATGCTTAATATCAAGAGAATATTTACAATGTATGAAATCCAGTCTATATTGACCCAAAATAAATAATCACTTAACTTATCCGAAATTGAATCAACAATACCTAGTAGGCAACCGCAGACAAAAAAATATATTAATCTAATTCGTGACCGTTTTTTTAAATAGCCCATCCCTAGAAAATCTTTAATGTCACATTTAATGTCCTCTTTAAATTTTCTAAAATCACCATGTATGTAAGTATATATTTCACCGCAAAAGCAAACGGTTTCTTTATTTACTACAACCATACAATCAGATCGGCAATTTTCTCTGCTGCTAATATTTAACAGCACATCATCATATATACTATCCATTAGTCATTTATTGCCTTTCTTTTTAGGTCTTCAAACTCTTTCTGCGATATAACACCTTTTTGTAATAAGTCAAAATATTTCTCTAATTCTTTGTCAATGCTTATATTACTATTATGATTGCTTTTAATATTAGCATGATTTTCTCTTAGTAGTATTAAATCCTTAGCTCTCCTCAACTGCTTATGAAAATCATCAATTTCCTCTTTTGGATATAGAGAAACATTAAATGCAATCTTCCCCCCTGCATAATCTATCTCAAATAGCGTTTTTCTACTTTTAAAATAGCCTATCCATAAAGTTATCATTAAGATGAGACCAGGAATAACAAAAACACCGCCTATAAGAAGTGTAAATACTGCTAATAATGAAAATATAATTGCTAGAATTAAGGTTCCTATACTATTTTTATAAATAAACCCACTTCCTGTTAAATCTTTTAAATCAACCGCTCGTTCCGTACTTGACCTAATCAAACGTTTACCATGTACTGATAAGCAACGTCCTTTAAAGTAGGCTCTTTTATCGGATATAACAGCAAAACCTCTATTTAATGTTCCATTTGTTAGATAGTTAGTGATATATCCATTACCCAATGATGATACGTACTTTTCATTAGGGTCAACATAATATTTAACGAATTCTTTTTGTTGCTGTTCAGATAATTTTTGTATGTCCATATTTCTTCCCCCTAAATATATAATATTTTGTATATAATAACATAATTTGCCAATATACGCAACTGAATGCATAAAAGAGTACATAGTATTTCATTCGATGAGATTTAAACTATTTTCTAAGCAATACTTACCAGCAGCATAGCATTATCAGCATATGTGCGCAATGGCGAATACGCAAATGAGTATAAAATTTATCTTTTCTTAAGTACGTTGAGAATGAATTTCGTAATGAGGGTTAAAGATGCAACAGTAAAAAGAATAGAACAGCTATGTAAGCAAAGAGGAATCGCTTATAATGAATTAGCAAACCTTGTGTGTGGTTACTCCGTTAACAATTTATAGTGCGCTTAATCCTAATGGTAAAAATATTTCATTATCCACTGTTAAAAAGATTTGTGATGGATTTGAAATTACTTTAGGAAAATTTTTACCTCTTCATCATATCCTAATTTTGTTAAATAAAGTTTAACGTAGTGACGCTCGCCGGGTCTCTATATATCCAGTAGCAAGGGTGGTATTAATCATAGAATAGATGTTTTTAATTAAAGGGTCATTTGAATTAGGCATATTTTGTAAATAAAGTTCTAATTTATAGATAGTTCTGTTTTTATCATTTAGTATTTTAAAATAATCATTGCAAAACAGTTTCCAATCTTCTTTATTGCTTCGGAAGTGATAAAGAAGGTTTTCTTTAAGATTAAAATTTTTCAATGCTTTTTTTTCAATATTTGCTATATTGCTATCAAATTTTTTTATTTGCCCCTCAAGTTTCTCAATGCGTTGTTGATTATTCATTGCATCTTTTTTTAGCCTATTTAGGTGTTTCTCTAAATCTACTTTATTCTTTTGCTTTTCAAAATTATTAGCTGTAATATGGGACAATTGTGCTTCTATATTTTGTTGCATCTTTTTATTTACATTCTGATTATCAACTAATAACGAAGATTTCTTTTGAATAATTTTTTTTTGGTTCTCTAAATCTTGCTTTAAGGTAATAATTGAAGCATTTAATAAAGCTTGTCGATATTCTTTCATATGTGTTAACACGATATCATCATTTTCCGTTAACAGATTTTCTAATTTTTGATTATATTCGTTTTCTTCTATTATAACGAAATTATCCAACTTTTTTAACAGGAATTCGATAATTTCTCTCCATGAAGTATCCATAGAATAAAATTTTCGCACAAGTATTTCATCAATATTAGAGTAAATAATCTGCTCAGAAACAAGTCTATAACAATCATGCTCATTTAGTCTCAAAAACCTCTTATTGAGTTCGTTATCTAATTCTAGAACACAGAATGGTTCAAATTTACCATTAATGTATACAGCATCAAAATCATGGTATTTTTTCTCTATAATATCAGTAAAAGTTAGCTTTCTTGATGTGAGTTCACCGGAGGGAAGACCTAATAATCTTTCGAGTTTTTCCAAAGTGCTATCTTGTATAAAGCGCTCATTTCTATTTTTAGCAAGGCTTTTAATTAATAGAGAAGTACTTGTCTGTAAATGATAAGCTAATTTATCTATTGGTTGCAAAAAATTAATTTTATATTTCGCATTGGATAATATATTGAATTCTTTTTCGATTTCTTCTTTTAATATTGCTTGATTATATAGTTTTATTAATGGTTCCCATTTTTCGATTAATTGTTTGGGAAAATCGCATTGCTCTAATACGACTAAAAGATTATTAATAATATCAATATTGTTGATTAAATTATCCTTTTTATCTTCATGTGTAATAAATGATTTTTTGCTATCCAAAACAAATTCCTCCTGGTATTGTTGAAAAACTATTTAGACACAAGAATTTGTCCTAACGCGTGTCGTGCAAATTCTTATCAGGTAAATATAATAAAGGTGTAAGCTTACAAAAATGACAATGATGGTCATACGCATCATTATTGTATTACAAAAGAATTAAAAATACAAACTAAAGGAGGATTTATATGAAATTAACAGCAATCGTTCACGTATTAGCAAAAATACAAAAGCCTTGGACAGCGGAAGACGGCACACAAAAGATGGCGTGTAGTGCCAATATAATGCAGGATAATGGTGAGATTATTAGTACCATCAGGCTATCACAGGAGCAATATAACTCAATTGAAGCCAACAAAAGTTATAGTGTAACAGCTCTATTTAATGTCGGAAAAAATGGAGGATATTTAAGACTATTGGATTTTGGACCTGCTAAAGCTTTGAATTAGACCATATGGTTTCTCCTACCCCCCTCAAGGGGCAGGAGAAACAAAAGGAGGAAGTAGCAATGTACGAAAAGATAGTAAGAAAAGCACAGAAGTTTATAAAAACAAGAATTTTGGCACTAAAAGAAATTCCACAAATATTGAAAAGGCCGGAAGTTAAAAAAAGCATTTTGAAAATAGTATTTATAACTATAACAATATTAATAATAGCATTATTGGCATTATGGATAATAAAAATGCTATTCGCAATGTTAGCCAATCTTATGGATATTTACGGAATTTACATAACAGTAATAGTGCTTGGTATACTTTGGCTTTGGAACAGGAAGGAAGGCAAGAGAAATGAAGCTCAAAGACAACGTGCAGAAGAAAAGCAGAAAGAACTTTTATCACACAAAAAAGATGCAGTACCCAAATATAATTACCTAAGAAATTTCATGTTTCGTATCTTTTATGACCAGAATTTTTGCAATCTTACAGAACTATGCAGACCGCTCACCGCAAACAATCTTACAGAAAATCCGCCCTTTTGTGTAGATGAAAAGACAGGTATGGTATTCTATTATTTCAAGGTAGATAAAAAGAGCACTCAGCCACTGGAGAAAGGTGTTGAAAATATTCTTAATCTGTTACAATCAGTTGTATTAAGGAAAATTGAAACAGAAGGCATTGAAGGGATTTCTCCTCCTGTCAGAGATAGCCTAATTTCTATTATTGCTGTTCATGACGTTATGGATTGTGGAAGTTACGTAAGAATAGTAATTGTATTTATCAATGAAGACTATCATGAAACAATGCAGGCCCATAGCTCGTCATACAATATTGCTATGCCAAAGGACAAGTATTTGCAATGAAAATTCCTATTGTTCTGAATGAAACTGTATGGAATTATGGAATAATGGAATATTTATTCATAGATTTCAATGAAATACCAATGGGAATAGTTGCAGGTGCTTCGGGTTCAGGGAAAACGTACTGTGTTAAAGGGATAGCGTCAAAATGTGTTTTATTTGATGATGAATGTATACTATATATCCTAGATTTCAAAGGCTCATCTGATTTTGACTGTCTGGAAAATATAACTAATTCCCGCTATTTTGCTTTTGATAAAATACATAAGGGAATTGAAGAATTATGGAGGTGTTTATTAAGAAGGCAAAATAAGCAGGATAAATCTACAAATAGAATTGTAGCTGTTATAGATGAGTTTGCAGCATACACTAACTATATGAGTGGGGTTGACAAGAAGATAGCAGAAAGTGATAAGCAGATTATCAGTAATATAGGAATGTTAGGGAGAAGTTTCCAAATAAATCTAATTTTGAGCCAGCAAAGATTCGATACAACTTGCTGGGGCTCTGGCGGCGGAAGGGAAAATTTCACAAGCTCCGGATTCGTTATTTTACTTGGTAATTCCAGTCAGGAATCTCAAAGAATGCTATTTCCGGAATTCTACTCCAACCTAATCAATGATAGGAAAAGAGCAACAGGATATGCAAGTATATCTGGAAATATGCCAATCCCAGTCATTTCCCCCATAATCGACATGAAACGTGCAAATGAATTGATTAAGATAGGTGCTACCAGATAATATAGCTCCTGCCTGCGTTGCGTAGCATAAGCAGGCAGGAGCTGGGGCGGTCGGAGTAGCTGACTGCCCCATATACCGAAGTCCTAGTATTACCAGGACTTCGGTGTCAGTGTCAAAAAATGATATATCACTTTAAAATCAATGCTTCCGGCGCATCCTTCCATTGTGTCGGCACTGTGCCGGATTATAGAAAGGAACCAGAATGTCAGATGAAGAGAAAAACATAGGAAATAATCATAGGAGCCGAAAATTTCAATTGACTTTTAATAATCCTGATAAGCATAAAAAATGTTCTCATCAGGCAATTAGAGAAACCTTGAAACAGTGGGATAATATCCTATATTGGTGTATGTGTGATGAAATAGCAAAAACCCTACATACGCACCTATATATTCACCTGAAAAACCCTATTTACTTCTCTAGTGTCAAGAAATCATTTCCAACGGCTCATATCGAAATGGCGCAAGCAAGTCCACAGGAAAACCGTGATTATATCCGTAAAGAAAGCAAATGGATAGATACAGAAAAAGAAACGACTAATTTAAAGAATACTTTTGAAGAATGGGGAGCTATACCCAAAATGGGGCAAGGTAAGAGAAGCGATTTAGAAAATTTGTATCAAATGATTAAGGACGGTTATTCCAATGTGGAAATATTAGAAATTAATCCCGATAATCTTTTAAATTTGCAACATATCGACAAAGCCAGATTAGAAATCCTTTCAAACCGCTATAAATCCGAACGAAGGATGAATTTATTTGTAACTTATGTGAGCGGTGCAACTGGTTATGGTAAGTCAAGAGATATTCTTGATAATCATGGAGATGCTAACTCTTACCGTGTGACAGACTATAAGCATCCATTTGACACTTATTCAAGCGAAGATGTTTTAGTATTTGAAGAGTTCAGAAATGATTTATCGATTGGCAATATGCTGAACTATCTGGATATCTACCCTTTACAACTTCCTGCCAGATATAACAACCGTCAAGCATGTTTCAATTTTATTTACATTGTTTCTAACTGGAAGTTGGAAGACCAATATTATCATATTCGACTGGAACAGCCAGAAACCTATCAAGCATGGCTAAGACGTATACACCGTGTCAGGGTATATACTGCTCCCGGTGTATGGCAAGAATTTGATACTCATGATTATTTGTATGGTTTCCGATCTATTTCGGAAGCAGATACACCATACAACAACAATTAATTAATGCAATTAGGTGTGAGGAATTTACCAAAATAAAAAACATAAAACAAAAACAATTAAATCACATTTATAAAAATAACCTCATGAAAATTCTTAACTCATAGCGATCAAATAATCTTATAATAAATCCCATAAATTCAAATACAAACTAAAAATATACTAATTCCTTACACCACCTTCAAAGGTGGCGTAATATGGACACAAACAACTATTCAGTAAATTCTAATCTTTCTTTATTGAAAGACGCTCTTGACTACGGTATACTAAGCGTAGACAGTGTGCTTGA
>JAEZLF010000210.1 GCA_023435925.1 Bacillota bacterium | reverse complement strand
CCCTGATCTTATCCTGATGAGGATCTCCAAACGGGAATATTTTGTTCTTCAGTTTTTCACGTTCTTTCTGGATCTGTTCCTTACTTTTCCCAAAATCACTGTTCATAAAAAATTTAAACACAGGAAGTACCCTCCCCTATCTTACGGAATGATATTTATTACACCCACTAGTTTACAACATTTGGTGCAACAATTCCATTTTATTCATAAATTTTTATTGTGCCTCCTATTGCCTGCAGGTATAATGGGATGTGAAGGACTTTAGTCCAGATAATAGCCCTATAAAACCATATAAGGAGATCATCGTTTATGAGTAAAAGGAATGATTACATTCAATGGGATGAATATTTTATGGGTGTTGCACTTCTGTCTGCAAAGCGAAGCAAGGATCCCTCCACTCAGGTTGGTGCATGCATCGTTGACAGCGGTAGGAACAGAATACTCAGTGTCGGGTATAACGGATTCCCCTTCGGCTGCTCCGATGATGATTTCCCATGGGTGAGGGACGGCGAAACGCTCTGCACCAAGTACCCCTATGTGGTTCATGCAGAACTAAATGCAATTTTGAACAACAGAGGTGTTTCTTTGGAGGGAAGCAAGATATATACCGCGCTATTTCCCTGCAATGAATGTGCAAAGGCTATCATTCAGTCAGGGATCAAGGAAGTTATTTATCTGAGCGATAAATATGCGGAAACTGACAATGTCAAAGCCTCAAAAAAAATGTTTGAAAAAGCCGGTGTTACCCTCAGACAGCTAAAAACCGATTTAAACGAGATTAGAATTTCCTTTGAGTAATAAAAGCAAATTAGAACTCCAGGGGATGAGGAATGTCCCTTTTTGAATAGGCTGGTACCATTTTCGTAAATTTCTAATGGGGGCAAGCCCCCTGTGACGTTGTTGAAACAGACGGCATTCACGTCCGGCGTTTGCATTACTGCACTGCTATGGTTTATAATGGTGTTGATCGTCCGCTGTAACTACGGGTTCAGACCGGACGAGACAATACCATTTAAAAATGCGGAGGCACTTTATGAATAAAGGCTTAAAAAAAGCGATATTCGGCTTTATCTTACCCGTTATTGTTATTGTAATCGTCGGCAGGCTTAATATCTGGCTGGGAATCGTAGCGGTTCTCATTTATTTTGCAGTACTGATATATTTGCTCCGAACCACTTTTTTCACCATCCTCGGCAGTCGGAAGTATTCAATGGGTGAAATCGACCAGGCTTTGATGTGGTTTAAGCGGGCTTATGATACAAAAAAATCCGGTGTAAGAGCTACTGTATCCTATGCATACATTCTTCTGAAGAACGCCGATCATGAAAGCTCGGAAGCAATACTGCAGAAGCTGTTAAAGGAAAATCCGTCCAGTCATGATGTGCACTATATCAAATCCATACTGGCCCTTGCCATATGGAAGAAAGGCGACCTTGATGCCGCTGTCGCCATGCTGGAGGAAGTCATCGAAAACTACAAAACCACTTCTGTATATGGAAGTCTTGGTTATTTACTGGTCCTGAAGGGTGATCTGGAAAAAGCGCTGCAATTCAATCTGGAAGCCCAGGAGTACAATTCCTCTGATAAGATAATTCTCGATAACCTGGGTCAGAACTATTACTTATTGGGTATGTATGAAAAAGCCAGAGAAATATATGAACCTTTGCTGGAGAAAAAGCCAAGCTTCCCTGAACCATACTATAATTATGGATTAGTCCTTGAGAAGCTGGGAAACCCTGAAGCCGCTGTGGACATTATGAGAAAAGCACTCGATTTTAATTTTACGTATCTCAGTACTATCAGCAAGGATGAAGTGAACATGAAAATACAGGAAATCAGCACCGGCTTATAAAGAAGTGTTATAACTCATTTGGGAGAACAACTTGAATAACTGTAATCATCCAAAATATTATAAACTTAAGGAATACCTCAAAGATGAGATGCTCTCCGGAAGAATTATGCCAGGTGACAAAATCCCGTCGGAAAATGCTCTGGCTGATCAATTTTCGTTGAGCAGACATACCGTAAGAAAGTCTATTGCATTGCTTGTTAACGAAGGTCTGCTGTATACCGAGCATGGAAGAGGTACCTATAGTTCCGGAGCTTTGCGCAAAAGCAGGGATTCCAAAAATATCGGCGTCATTACCACTTATATATCCGAATATATCTTCCCCCAGGTGATCAGTGGAATTGATGATGTACTGTCGGAGAACGGCTATAGTATCATACTCAAGAACACCGGAAATGATTGTCAGCGTGAAGCAGCCTGCCTGAAAGATATGTTGGGCAAGGATATCGCCGGATTGGTCGTGGAACCCACCAGAAGTGCGCTGTACACCTCCAACACAAAGTATTTTGAAACTCTTGACCGGTATGGCATACCCTATGTTTTTATTCATGGATATTATGAGCAGCTTGGCCCGAAGCCATCTGTACTTCTGGATGATGCCGGCGGTATGTATGAGCTGGTACTCCATCTTATTCAAACAGGGCATCATAGCATCTGTGGAATGTTTAAAGCGGATGATGTGCAGGGGCTGAACAGGCACAAGGGCTATGTCAGGGCATTGTCTGAAGGTGGTCTGTCTTATGATCCCGAAAAGGTAATATGGTTTCACACAGAGGATCGATCAATCAAACCCTTTGCTGCGCTAAAAAAATTGATTGCCGGTCATTGTAAAATCGACGCAGTAGCTTGCTATAATGATGAAGTAGCTTACAAGGCTGTTGAACTGCTGACGGAAATCGGCTGCAAAGTACCGGAAGACATATCCGTTACAGGTTTTGACGATTCTTATCCGGCGGAGGCTTGTCCTCCTGTAAAGCTCACCACAGCAAGGCACCCCAAGCAGGAACTGGGACGTGCTGCCGCATCTCTGGTGCTTGATCTGGTAGACGGTAAACCGGATAGTTCAGAGGTAAAAATCATCAAGCCGGAAATTGTGTTGCGCAATTCAACCAAATCCAGGGTATAATGAGGAAACAAATGCAGGTACCGAGATGATAATCAGCCATGTGATACCGGCTGCTTAATGAAAAAATGAGAATAGGCAGCACCGCATGCAAGAAGAATACCTGAAATAGCAAACAGTATCTGCATCCCTCCGGGGTTAAAGGTTAAAATATGTAGATCCATTTTCCCAAAGGCTACCAGAAGCATGGATCCAAGAAGTGTCCCCAGAAAGCCGACAAGTCCTCCCAATGCCGCATTAAATCCGATGTATACGGTCCTTCCCTCTTCCGGCGAATAAATAAACTGAATATTAAAGGTGGATATTCCAATTCCGGCCCATGCCGCACCGCTGAAAATATGCAAAACCGGTACAAGCAGGAAGGCATTCGATGCACTTACAAAAAACCAGGTAAAGTGAACAATTCCCAGTAATAGAATCGCATGCTTCATAACAAAATCCCAGGACCTTCTATCTGCAAGCCTTCCCCATATTCGAACCAGCGAAACATTCGCTATGGTGCTTAGCATGCCCATAAACGTTATGAAGGTATAGTCCAGCTTTAATCCTGTGACCATATAAACAGAGAAAAAGGGTCCGCCGATCTGAAGTCCGATATTATATATGACAAAAAAGATGACAACCTTTCTGAAGCCTGAATTTTTCAATGGTATGGTTAAAACCTGCTTCAAACTGAATATTGTTTTCTTCCTGCGAACCTGAGGCTCCTTGATTCTGGTCCAAAAAAAGAGATTCGCAAAGGAAAAAAACAGAATAACAGAGAAGCTTGCCACAAATCCGCCATATACATTACCTGAAGCCTTGAAAGCATCCATCACCCTGCCTAAAATAAGAGCAACGGCCATTCCAAATCCAATAACATAGGACTCTCTTTTACCAAAGTACTTCCCCCTGATTTTTTCAGGTGTGAGATCAATGAGAATGCCGCTTGCCGCAGGATTTGCAAAAGAAACCGCAAGGTATGCGACAAAATAAACCACCGACAGCAGCAGCAGCCTTAACGACCTTTCCACTGCCACCAGCGGAATGAAAACCATCAACCCAAGAATAAATCGATGTAAAAAATTCAATATGGCTGCCTGGGGCTTTCGTTTCTCACACCTTTCGAAATACATGGGAGAGAATAATTGTATGACACCTGCCAATACGGGAATTGCACCGATGATCCCATTAAAGGCATCATTCGCTCCCAGAAAATTGGCATACCCTGCAAGAAAGGCTCCACTGGTCAGGTTAAAAACCGTCCTGGCAGTGCAGCTCTCAAATATCGACATGGCACGACTTCTTGCATTATCATCTTCTGCAAATATATCTGATCTGTAAAAAGCTTGCTTCAATCGTTTTCCTATTAACATAGTTGACCCGTATCACGGCTAATGCCGCTGTATATTTCTATATTGTTTTTATTACCAGTAGACATAATACAAATATACACTACCGACAGGCAACATGTAAATAGGCATTAAGTCAACTATACAATACCTGTAATTCCTGTTTCATACAGATTTATGCGGCACTAAAAAATATTCCAGGGGAATTCACAGGGTGGTTGGGATGCAAAGAACAACTGCTGCCGGAGTGTGGGATGGCTGAAGCCGATCTCAGATGACCAAAGTGCCAGCTGCATGCCGGGCTTGTTCATCGACGCTCCATATTTCTGATCTCCGTATATAGGATGTCCCATATAAGCCAGTTGTACTCGAATCTGATGAGATCTACCCGTATGAAGCTTGATTTTTATCAGCGACAGGCTTTCTTTTGAACCTGATACCTCATATTCAAGTACGGCTGCTTTACCTTCTTCTGGAACCAGTGTCACCCTCACGATATTGGTTGTCTCATCTTTTACAAGAAAATTCTTCAGCATGCCTGACAGTTGCTCGGGTGAACCGTGTATCACCGCCATATATGCTTTATGAAATTCGCCTTTTCGTATCTGGTCTGAAAGTCTTGATGCGGACTTTGATGTTTTGGCAAACACCATTGTACCGCCAACAGGCCGATCCAGTCTGTGTACCAGTCCAAGATAAACATTTCCGGGCTTGTTATATCTCTGCTTCAGGTCCTCCTTCAGCAGAGTCAGCAAATCCTCATCTCCTGTAATATCACTTTGGGTAAGCAGGTTGGGCGGCTTTTCTACCACAAGGATATGATTGTCCTCGTACAAAATATTAATTTTGGGTGTGTTCTTCATATCGGTAGTTGCCTCCTACCTGGCATCAGCTGATTCCCACCGGGCGGCTGATCCGCATGGCAGCACCAAGCCTGTCGCAGTTGACGGCAATCCGACTTCGTCTGCCGTTACAACACCACCAAATTTACGCTGCATGGAAAGCCGGAGCATATTGCCTATAACAGTGGGCGAAAGTCCTGTGGTATAGGAATTGACCAAGAAGAAAAGCGGCTGCGGTGTCAATATTTCAATGCACAGGCTAATAAGACCGTACAGCTCATCTTCGATTTTCCACAGTTCGCCATTGGGGCCTCTGCCATAGGATGGAGGATCCATGATCACTGCATCATAGGCTCGCCCTCTCCTTTTTTCCCGGGAAACAAACTTTACCACATCATCTACAATAAAGCGCACCGGTCTGTCCGCCAACTTAGACAAGGCTAGATTCTCCTTCGCCCGTGTCACCATACCTTTGGACGCATCCACATGGCAAACCTCTGCACCGGCATGAGCGGCAGCCACCGTTGCGCCGCCCGTATAGGCAAATAGATTCAGGACGCTTATTTTCCTGCCTGCCGACCTTATTTTATTGCTCATCCATTTCCAGTTAACCGCCTGCTCCGGGAAAAGGCCTGTATGCTTAAAACCTGTAGGCTCCACATGAAATGCCAATTCTCCGTAACTAACAGTCCACTGGGAGGGAAGTTTTTTCAGGTATTCCCAGTTGCCCCCTCCACTGCTGCTTCTGTGATAATGGGCATCTGCAGCTGCCCATACATGCTCATTACCGGATACAGGCCATATTGCCTGCGGGTCAGGTCTTCTCAGTGTATATTTGCCCCAGCGTTCAAGCTTCTCTCCCCCGCCGGTATCGATCAATTCATAATCCTTCCAATCATCTGCAAGCAGCATTCTTTAATCCTCCGGAACATTTTCTTTTATCGCTGTGTATGCTCTCAACTCTCTCATTGCCGTGTATGCTCTCAATTATCTTCCATCGCCTCGACATATATGCTCTCTATTTTCTCACCCGCGCCTTTAATCATTCGCGTATCTTATCATTTCAGGCACAATATGGTGACTTTCTCAACAATGCTCATTTTTTGCCTTAGCATCTGAATTCTATCATAATACAGTAATAAAAAAAAGGCTGTGCTGCAAATGCAATCCAACCTTTTTCCCAGTCCTACTTCTTCCTTGTACTCATGACGCACTTAATGCCAATATTAATCCGGATAACCGTCCGGATGATTTTTGTGCCAGTTCCATGCCGTACTGATAATCGTTGCCAGATCATTGTACTTCGGCTCCCATTTTAGTTCGCTGCGGATTTTTTCGGACGATGCCACCAACACCGCCGGATCACCGGCTCTTCTGGGCACGACAACCTCTTTGATATTCACACCGGTAACTTCCCTGGCAATCTTCACAACTTCCTTCACAGAGAAGCCCTTCCCATTCCCCAGATTGTATATGCGGCTGTTCCCTCCTGCCCTGAGGCTCTGAAGCGCCAAAATATGTGCCGCGGCAAGATCCGTCACATGGACATAATCCCGGACACAGCTTCCATCGGGTGTATCGTAGTCATCCCCGAATATCTGAATGCTATCTCTTTTGCCCTGCGCTGCTTGCAGCACAATAGGAATCAGGTGGGATTCCGGTCTGTGATCTTCTCCGATTTTTCCGCTGCTATGTGCTCCAGCAGCATTGAAATATCTTAGGGATACATATTTGATGCCATAGGCATGATCAGCCCATTTCAATACATTCTCCACCGCCAGTTTGGTCTCTCCGTATGGGTTTGTGGGAAATGTCCTGTCCGTTTCTAGTATAGGCACGTTTTCCGGTTCTCCATAGGTTGCCGCCGTAGATGAAAATACCAGTCTCTTCACGCCATATTCCTTCATCTTTCCAAGGAGTCTTAGTGTCGAAACCATATTGTTATTATAATATTTCAGAGGCTCTGAAACGCTTTCTCCGACCAGCGAATCCGCTGCAAAATGAACAACCTCTTCAATGTTATGCTCTTTGAATACACGATCCAGAAAATCTTCATCCCTGATGTCGCCCTGGCAGAATACGCCTCCCGTAATGGCACTCTTATGACCTTTTTGCAAATTATCCAGTATAACAACATCCTCATTTGCAGCCAAAAGCTCTATTGCAGTGTGACTGCCGATATATCCGGCACCGCCGGTTACCAATGTTGACATATGCGATCCCCCCTCCATTTTTTCGACATCCATTGCATATTTCTAATGAAATTTCATGGAACATTGTGCAACGGATGAACAATACCTTTTGCACTCTTATGCGCTCTTTACGCTTTTGTACACTTTATGTGTTGTACGCTTTCATATCATACTTTGAATCGCTGGCAAATTATACTTACTCATGTATTTCTTTACCGCCGTCTCCAACCTCTGAAACATAGAAGGACGGTATCAGCCCGGTTTTTTTGCTGTATTCTCTTCCAACATACTCTATAAAACGGTCAACAGCATCCTCGCGGACAATGCTGACCGTACATCCCCCGAAGCCTGCGCCGGTCATCCTTGAACCCGCAACACCCTCAACTTTCAATGCTTCCTCTACGAGTGTATCAAGCTCCATACCGGTGACTTCATACAGATCCCTTAAGGAATTGTGGGACTCGATCATATATTTGCCAAACAACGCAATATCATCATTCTGTAGAGCATCTACCGACCTGAGAACCCTGTCGTCCTCTGCAATAACATGCTCCGCTCTGTTTCTTATCACTTGATCCTTTATTTCATGCTTCCATTGATTAAACTGCTCCAATGAGATTTCTCCAAGGCAACATGCTTCCGGTATAAATTCTTTCAGAATATCAAATGCCTGCTCACATTGGCTTCTTCTCTCATTGTATTTTGAATCGGCCAAGCCCCTCTTCTTGTTGGTGTTTGCAATGATGATTTTATTGCCTTTCAGATTCAACGGCACATGCTGATAGCTCAAATCCCTGCAGTTAAGGAAAATAGCATGATTCGCTTTACCCATTGCGGATGCAAACTGATCCATGATTCCGCAGTTGACGCCTACATATTTGTTTTCGGCTTTCTGACTGATCACTGCCATTTGCACCATATCCATCGGTTGATTCAGCCCATATGAGGTATTTCCCAGCGAGACCAGCGTAATCGCTGTTACCACCTCGATAGCCGCCGATGAAGAAAGTCCTGCACCAAGGGGTACCGTATCATGATAAAGCAAGTCACAGCCGGTCAGCTTATAGCCTGCCTTCTGAAGTTCATCGGCAACACCGAACTGGTAATTTCCCCATTTCAGCTTCTTGTACTCCTCCAGCTGATCCAGAGAACCTTCTACCTGTACACCAACATCGGTTGCAATCAGGTTCATCCTTCTGTCATTCCGGGGTCTGGCTATCACTGTCGAGCAAAGGGTAAGTGCAGCAGGAAATACATAGCCTCCGTTGTAATCCGTATGCTCACCGATCAGATTCACTCTTCCGGGCGATGAAAATACCCGTATACCTTCCTCTGACCCGTCATAGATTTCTATGAATTTCTTCTTTAATTCTGAAATATTCATACAACAAACCTCCTATAAAGCTCGAAACACTTTGTTATCCTTTCGGTTGAAACATCCTGCTTTGTTAAGTATCCCACCGGGTAAAACATTCAACCTTGCCAAATACCCTTCCGGCTTAAGCATTCTAACTGGCCCAATACTCTTCCGGTTAAAGTGTAAATCCTGGCTAATTGTCATCAGGTTAGTTTCCTTCTTGCTTAATACCTTTCAGCGACATCATTTTTGACTCCCTATAAACCGTTTATGGGCTTGTCTCAATTCCTCCGCCTTTTCCTCCGGTTTGGTTGGATTGGCATGAGCCCATGCGCCTGTTTCACTGGAGGCGTTAAATTTCTGCTTGTCCGCAGCACGCATCGGCGGGAAAAATTCAATATGGAAATGGTAATATTCACTGGTATCTTCGCTGTTGACCGGATCCTGATGCATGCACATCATGTAGGGGAATGCAAAGCCAAACAGAGAATCAAGGGTACCTGTCGTCTCCTTGAGTGCTTTGGCCAGATTCAACCTCTCCCTGTCATTAAACTGCGTCAGATTTTGTTTGTGATTCTTGCTGGCAATATACATACCATAAGGGTATTCTGTGAAAAACGGCAGGAATACCAAAAAGTCTTCATTTTCGAAAATCACCCGGTCGCCGGACTGTGTCTCATCCTTCAGCATATCGCAAATAAGGCAGCTGCCATTGTTCTCGTGGTGCTCCTTGCAGGCCTCAAGCTCCAGTTCGAGCTTCTTTGGTATGAAGGGATACCCGTATATCTGCCCATGAGGGTGCGGCATTGTAACGCCGACCATCTCTCCCCTGTTTTCAAAGATAAAGATATACTTGATTTTCTCATCCTTCTTCAACTCTACAAAACGTTCTGTCCATAGATCAACTATCTTGGCAATATGATCGATTGAGAATTCGTGCAGTGAAGAAGTATGTTCCGGTGAATAGAGTATGACTTCGCATTTGCCATAGGATTCAGCCATTTGATAAAGGCTTGTCGGAACATCATCCGGTATGGGCGGATCCTGGGAAAGCGCAGGAAAATCATTGTCATACTTCAGCACATCATAGTGGTCAGGCACCTTTCCCGAGCCCGGGCAGAAGGGGCACCAGTTCTTAGGCATCTGTGGCCTGTTCTGCCTGTGGGAAGCTATCATGACCCAGTCTTTAATTAAAGGATGCCAGCGTAATTCAGCCATTCGTGTTTCCTCCTTGTCACCTGTTTCGTAATGGTTGCCCTAGTCTTATATGTGGCCTTTTATGTAACCTTATAACTAGCCTTTTATGTAACCTTCTATCTAGCCTTCTACATAACCTTTTATCTAAATTTTAGTGAAAATAGTTTTTAACTTTTCTGCTCTTCTGTAAAGCTTTTTCCCGGTCAAACGGTAAATTATCCTTATACTTCTATTTTACCTTTCCATACAGTAAAGTAAATGGCTGAATGTTATAAAAACATGGTATAATGTTGTATATCATAATGCAGATAAATAATTCCCTAAAATCGCGAGGTCTTGCTATGCTTGAAAAAATTTATATCACCGAACCCAAACACACAGATATGAATATGTACCGTTGTGGTATTGAGGATTGCAGCGGAGGTCACTTCTGGGGGCCTGCTGTAAGGGACCACTATATCATTCACTACATATTAGGTGGTAAGGGTACCTTTACAGTTGGAGACCGTTCATTTGCACTTACCAAAAATGATGGCTTTCTGATTTGCCCGGATACCATTGTTCATTATCAGGCAGATACGGATGAGCCCTGGAGCTATGCCTGGGTTGGCTTTCACGGTATCAAGGCGGCTACTTATCTGAAACAGGCCGGTTTGGATGGTGAAAACCCTGTATTCAGATATGAAAGGGATGACTTTCTGAAGGACTGCCTTCTGCGTATGATCGGTACCAAGCAGCTTTCAAAGGGTAAGGAAATAAGGCTGCTGGGCCTGTTGTATGAATTTCTGTCTCAGCTTGTTGAGACTGCGGAAACCGACCTTCCGGACAAAAACAACACGAAAGAAGAGTATGTTAAAAAAGCATTGGAATATATCCAAATGAATTATTCCAGAAAGATGAGTGTAGCGGAAATAGCAAGAAATGTTGGACTTGACAGAAGCTATCTGTATTGTGTGTTTAGTGAACTGGTAAATACCTCTCCCCAGGAGTATCTGATCCGGTATAGAATGGAAAAGGCCTGTGATCTGATGCGCACCACCTCCCTTAATATAAGCGGCGTAGCTCACTCGGTGGGTTATGATGACCCTCTTATGTTTTCAAAAGCATTCAAAAAAGTCCAAGGCATGCCACCGAGGGAATATCGGAAAAGGCAGATGAAATAAGCTCTTACTAAAACCAAGTAACCATTATATACGAGCGTGATTCTAATCGTCATTGGCAAACAATAACCCAGCCAGCTGTGCATTTTTTCAAGTTTGGGGCACAGTAATGCTATTTTGTCGCGTGATAATGGTATATATCCTTGGATTATGTAACCTAATCATGTAAAATTTCCATATTTTCCAAAAAAATCTGTCCCCTACTTGAAATTTTGCACAGCAGGATCATATTCTGCGTTGTAATGTCATATTCCCAGTTAGATTAAGTGTAGATTGATAGCTGGTTAAAGCAGGTTCCTTTTGAATATGGTCCTCTCCCTATGAGAATGAACGTTTTGGAAAGGCAGCTTCCACATTATGTGGAACAAGGACTTTGATCCGTACTCGAAATAAACCTTCGAATTCCTCGAAAAAAACTTCAGATTACTCGAAAAAAACTTTTGTTTACTTATTGACATATAATATTATACATTGTATAGTATTATACATAAGGTAAGTATCGCCCTAATATGAATGGGTCCTGTTAACATGGATTCGGTTAACATGGGTTCGGTTAACACGGATTCGGTTAACATGGGTTCGGTTAACATGGATTCGGTTAACATGGATTCGGTTAACATGGGTTCGGTTAACACGGATTCGGTTAACATGGGTTCGGTTAACACGGATTCGGTTAACATGGGTTTGATTTAAGATGGGATTCATTTTAATGAGTTTATCTAAAACAAGACAGGAGTGTGCTAACGATGAAATCATTGGTTTGTATTACAGGAGCTACCGGCGGGCTGGGTAAAGCTTTCGCCGTTGAATGCGCCAGCCGAGGCTGGGATTTGTTTCTCACCGACCTTTCAGAGTTTTCATTAAGACAGCTCGCACATAGCTTAATAAATACCTATAACATAAACGTTCATTATCGTTCCTGTGACTTGACAGATTTTGAGGCACGTTCTGCTCTGTTTAAACATCTAGTGCAAAGCGGACTGGATTTCAACATGTTGATCAACATTGCCGGGCTGGATTATGAAGGACCTTTTTCCGAAAGGACCCGCAGTCAGATATTGACCGTCCTACGGCTCAACATCGAAGCCAATCTGGAGATGACCCATGCTGTGTTGAAGCTTCGTGATATAACAAGGCCGTTCCGAATCATTAATGTTTCAAGCCTTGCAGCTTATTATCCAATGCCGGTCAAAGCCATGTATGCATCATCAAAACGCTTTTTGCTGGACTTTTCAAGAGCACTGGGCGAGGAAATCCGATCCCTTGGCGCAACGGTTACCGCATTGTGTCCTGCCGGCATGCCAACCACCTCTGAATGTATCAAGGCAATCGAAGCACAGGGGCTGGCTGGCAGAATCACTACACAAAATGTCGGATTCGTTGCCGCGGGAACTATTGATTGCGCACTGAGGGGAAAAGCCGTATATATTCCCGGTCTTACTAACAGGCTGATAAAAGCAATCAGCAGTCTTGTTCCCCCGTTCCTGATCGCCAGGATCGTGGGCAACCGCTGGATGGCTGCACAAAGGAAGAGAGCAACGGCAAATCGAATTGCCCAGCCAGGGTTGTTGTAAACAAAGATAGATGAGGATTACATGGTTAGGTAGGTCACAGTTGAGCAAGTCATAGCTGAGTTGACTATGGTCAGGCAGGTTATAGTTGAGTAAGCTATAATTGGGCAGGCCATCAGCATACCGAAATAAGCAGGCCATAAATGAAGAGAATTATTAAACGCAGAGGTGAACTAAATGCCGAGTATTAAAATGCCAAATATTGATATGCCGGAAACTGAAATACGGGAAACTACACATCATAATGAACCGCAAAACATTAAAACACAGCATAATCAACCACAAAATGCCGAAACGCAGTATAATGAAATGCAGTATAAAAGTAAGATTATCATTATCACGGGAGCTACTTCCGGAATCGGCCTGGCAACGGCTAAAGAGCTGGCCGCCAAAGGTGCTTATGTCATAGGAACAGGTCGTTCGAATGAACGCTGCTTACAAGCTGAGAATGAAATTAAAAGCAGCTGTCCCCACGCAAAGGTTTATTATCTGGCATCTGATCTGTCCTCCCTCAGCGGAGTGGCCGGGCTTGCGGCAATGATACATCAGCGGCTGGAAGCAGATGGTTTGGACCATATTGATGTATTAATCAATAATGCAGGCACCTTCTCCAGCTGGTATGTTTCCACGATTGATGGATTTGAGCTTCAGTTTGCAGTCAATCATCTGGCTCCGTTCCGGCTGACTTACGAACTGATGCCGCTTCTGGAACGTTCTGCCGAAGGTACAGTTATTGGTGTAAGCTCAGGCTCTCACTACAGGACCCGGATGCACTGGAAGGACGTTCTGCTAAGAAAACACTACAACTGCCTACTGGCATACAAGCAATCCAAGCTGGCAAATGTTCTGTTTGCCACAGAGCTGAATCGGCGGCTTTACATTGGCGGAAGCAATATAAAAGCCTTTGCCCTCGACCCCGGTTTGGTCAATACGGATATTGGTCTAAAAGGCACAGACGGGATCGTTAAAAAGATTTGGAAAATGCGCAGTCGAAGCGGTACACCGGTTGAACAGCCAGCACAATCGATTGCTTATCTGGCAATGGAGGCTGAACCTCGCCGGACAGGAGCCGTCTATTGGAAGGATTGTGTTCCCTTGAAGCCAAGCAGATATTCTCAGCTGGAGGATGCCGGATCAAAATTATGGGAGCTGTCAGAGAGAATGTGCGGTATTAAATTCGGCTTGAATCCTGCAGACATATAAGGTACATTGTATATGACAGATAACTTGTCAGATATTAAAACTGCAGAATCAGACATTTAAGTTACAGAAGATGATTCGTTTATAAAAATTGATGTAATTCAACACCAATGAAGAATTGTATTTTAGATGTTAGGAGGTTGGTAGATTGGACGCCCAGATGAAAAAGGGGCTATTGGATGCTTGTGTTCTTCATATCCTAAAAAGCGGCGATACCTATGGTTACAAGCTGACCCAGGAAGTCACCGGCCTGCTTGAAACATCGGAGTCTGCCTTATACCCTGTTCTCAGAAGACTGGAAACACAGGGATATCTGGAAACCTATTCAGCGGAGCATTCCGGTCGTTTGAGACGTTATTACAGAATCACTGCCGCAGGTATTGAGCGGCTAAATGAATATAAGGGCGAGCTGATAGAGCTCCGAAATGTAATTGATTTTATAACAGGTGGTGAGAAATGAAAATGGATGAACAAATAAAAAAGTTTTTGAGTGATCTGAAGCTTAGCCTGGAAGGGCTTCCTGAAGCTGAAGCAGACGAGGCTCTGATTTACTATGAAGAGTATCTCAATGATGCTCTCGATGAGGGAAAAAGCTCTGAAGAGCTTTTGACGCATCTGGATTCACCAGGAAAAATCGCCGCCATGATCAAGGCTGAAGCCAGTATAAAAAAGGCGCAGAAAAGTCCGGGACTGAAAAATTATTCCCGTGTTCTACGATATGCACGAATAGGAGTTACAAAGCCTTTTTCACTGCTCATGTTTTCCATATTTATCATCATAACATACAGCACAGCGATTTTACTTTTCTGTAGTGCAATTGTTTCAGCACTTGCAGCGCTTATTCTATTTCCGGGTTCTATCTACGAAGCAGCAATCATCCCCTCCGTATATACTGCCGAAATCATCGGTACCTTCAGTAGCGGCGCATTTTTAGCAATACTCTGTGTATTACTGGCCTATGGGCTGTATAAGCTTTGCAGGCTTTCTATTAAAGCCTCCTCCGGTCTTGTGGGCCGTATGCTAAAAAAACCCCGCAAACAGACTCCGGAGAACAGCGACCTTCCTGTAGAAAGCAAAAAGTCTCCCAAGCTTTTTCTGAGGATCAGCCTCATCGCCGCAGCCGCTTCCCTCGCCATCTCTATGGCTACAGGCCTGCCGATAAAGCTTTTCAAGATATTCAACAGCGATAAGCCAAGCAGCATTGAGATGCAAAAGTGGGATTTGGATCAATGGGATATCGAGAGAATCAGCATCTATACAATCCACTCTCATATAAGGCTTGAAAAAGGTAGCTCCGAAAAAATACAGATCTCCTATGAGCAGCCGGACTGGCTGAAACCGGAAATCAGCAGCCGGGACGGACAGTTGATATTCACTGAAAAGGCCAACGGTAGACTACCCCTTTTTTCATTGGTATCCTTACATGAAAATAAAACGGAGCTGGTGATTGCTCTGCCGTCCAGCTTTAATCCGGATACATTGGAATTGGAGAGCCGGGGTGGATTTGTGCACATTGACTCTGTGGATCACAGTGTTCAAGCAAAGACCTATACCGGCAATATTTATATCGATACAGGCAGCGGAAGTAATGTCAATACCGGCAGCGGAATCAACGGTACAGAGGGTTCTGCTGAAATTACCGCCAGCACATTAACCGGTAGAATATACGAAAAAGGAAAAGACGTCGGTATCAAAGCATCAGATGGTACAGTATATAAGTCGCCTGTTCAAGGCTCTGTCGGCATAAAGCTCAAAACCTCTAGGGGCAGTATTTACATTGAATAAATTTGTTGTACAAACAGAAAATACTAAAAGAAATGTTGGCTGATTTGGTTTATTCGCAAGAAGCCGCTTTTTTTCAAACGAAAGCGGCTTCTTGCTATAATTTTTCAAAATCAGCTGTTATACTTTGACTGAATCAGCTGTTATACTTTGACTGCATCAGCTGTTGTGCTTAAACTGAGGCAGCCAATCCTTGTTGGCCTCAAACATTTCATCCACCATTTTCTTAATCTCATCCAGGCCTAACACAGCGGAGGTCAACGGATCGAAGCAGATAGCGTGGAATACCTTCCGCGGGTCGCCTGTGATAGCCGCTTCAACGGCAAGCTCCTCGCAGCGGGCGCTGGTGTTGACCAATATGGCCAATTGCTCCGGCAGCGGGCCTACATGCATCGGATCCAAGCCTCTCTTCGAGGCCAGTACCGGTACTTCAACACAGCATCCCTCCGGCAGGTTGTCGATCAGTCCGAAGTTGCGGACATTTCCGTTAAACTCGAATAGAGTGCCGTCGCCAATCGTTGCGTTAAAGATATATGCTGCATACTCATGGCCTCTTGTCAGATCGATTTCGTCTTTTGCCAGCCACTCATCGATCTCATTCTTCCAGGTATCCTCACGCTTCAAATACTCATCCAGTATGTACCCATATACGCCGGGATTCCAGCCGGTGCCGTGAGTGCAGTATTTCTCGATTAGGTCCGGTCTCTTTCTAAACCAGGCATTATATTCTGAATTGTGTCCGCTGGACTCGGTTACGTAATAGTCCAGATTCAGGAACATTTCATTTCTGACGATCTCTTCGTTATAAATCTCCGGTTTTTCTGTAATTGCTTTTTTGATCAGCGGATAGGCATCCTTGCCGTTCCACTTGTAATCCAGATAAAAAGCCTGATGGTTGATTCCTGCACAAAGATAGGTGATTTCTTCCATCGGAGCACCAATCCAATTTGCCAGCATGGCAGCTGTTCCCTGCACACTATGGCAAAGGCCGGTAACCTGCACCTTGCTCTGGCCCTGCATCGCTCTGCAAAGCATCGCCATCGGGTTGGTGTAATTAAGGAAAATTGCATGTGGACAATACTTTTCAATATCCTTCAGGATATCCATCATCACCGGAATAGTCCTCAGTGCCCTGAAAATTCCCGCCGGACCCCTTGTGTCGCCAACGTTGATATCCACACCATATTTCTTTGGTATTTCAACATCATAACGCCATACATGGACACCGCCCGCCAAAATGGTGCAAACAACACCGTCCGCGTCTTTTAACGCTTCTGTCCTATCCATAGTGGCAATAACCCTTGCCGGATATTTGCCTTCGCTGATAATCCTGTCAACTGCCGTTTTGATCGATGCGAGACGTTCAGAATCGATGTCCATCAATGCAATGGTGCAATCCGCGAGAGCCGGAAAGGTCAATATGTCCTTCACAAGCGTCCGGGTAAAGCCAAAGCTTCCGGCACCGATAAATGCTATTTTCTTCAATGAGATCCCTCCTATGCTTTCTGATTGAAGTTTAGGCACGGAACTGATTTTTTAGCCGAGCCTTAACTAATTGATACTATTTATTTTAGTACAAACAGTAGATAAGTAAATGGATGTGTGCTATATAAATATGGTATAATGCTAGATAAGATATGGAAATACGCCGATACAGAGGCAGAAAGATATTTCTGCAAATCGGGAACAGCACTATGAGTGCAGAATGTGAGGATGTTATGCAGCAAAGCCTGCTGATTCACCGGCTGAATCACGCTGATTTGAATATCTATCACTGCGGAAATGAAAAATGTGCAGCAGATCATTATTATGGACCTGCTGTAAGAGATCATTTTCTGATACACTACATCCACAGCGGGAAAGGCAAATTCTATATCGGCGAGCAGGAATATGTTCTTCAAAAAGGGCAGGGCTTCCTGATCTGTCCTGATATCGTCACTTTCTACCAGGCCGACCATGATGAGCCCTGGTCATATTCATGGATTGGCTTTCATGGCTTGAAAGCGGAGAGTTATTTGAAAAAAGCCGGATTAGCACTGGATTGCCCTATCTTTAGCGACAATAATGAACCTTTTATCGACAATTGCTTTCATCAGATCATGGAAGCAAGGAGCCTTCAGAACGGCCGGGAGATACGCATCACCGGATTGTTATACGTGTTTTTGTCTCAACTTATTGAACAAAGTAGCAGGGATCGTTCACGAGCCACCGATACCGGCAAGAAAGACGACTATATCAAAAAAACAATAGAATATATTGAAATGAATTATTCACGAAAAATGAGCATTGCAGAAATGGCAAAACAAATTGGCCTGGACAGGAGTTATCTTGGCAGCGTATTTAAGAAGCAGCTGAACACCTCTCTGCGGGATTTTCTCCTCCGTTTCCGAATGGATAAGGCCTGTGAGCTTATGAAAAACAACGAGCTGTCCATCGGTGATATATCCCGTTCAGTCGGATATGATGATCCGCTGCTTTTTTCAAAATTATTCAAGCAAACCAAGGGTAAACCTCCCCGGGAGTATAGAAAAGACTACCAAAAGGGTGTAGACTGAGTCGCTACAAAGCAGCAGACATTATTGCCCCCTAACCTTCATGGTAAACGTTCCGCTTTGCCGGTATCCCTTACAATCCCTGAAAATACATTGATTACACTTTCTTTTGAAGTCCAGCCGCAGCACGCCTTCCTTTTCATCATACTCGGTTTTTTTCGGCTGCTGATTTCCGGAGCACAAAATAAACTCGCCATTCAAATGATCCACAATGACATACATCCCGGTCCCCATGCTCCTGCTTCTTTCTCTGGCTGCCTTAAGTAATTCCGGATCGATTCCGGCCTCCAGGAAAATTCCCGACAATGTCCCGGCAAGTTCCTGATCTCCGGTGTTCAACTCAATCGCCAGCTGTAAACGGAGGACATGATCCAGGAAATTATTCGTCTGATCCCGAAAATCTGCATCGGTCATGCCGCCGGTTTTATATACTCCGGAGAATGCTTTAAACTGTACGGCAGCCTCCAGCATATTAACACATGCTTCCTTATACTGCGGAGGATTAAGCTTTTGGTATGTAACTGCTATTGCAGCATAGGCACAGTACCTGATATAGTAACGGTTATATTCCGTTTCAGTTCCAATATCACCGCCCTTTTCCAGAGCCTGAAGCAGCTTCCTGTTATCCTCGATACATGCATCAAATTTGCCGAATTTTTCGTTAACTGACGCTCTCCGGAAAAATAATTCGGAGTAAAGCTCATTCTTAATCTTATAGTTTAGTGTCGCAAGCTTATCCAATATTGCTCCGCCTTTATTGACATAATCCCCTATTGCTCTGTAATCTGCCTGCCTGTCATAATATGCAGCTACTACACGCATGTAAATTAACGCAATCAGTTCCATTGCCTCGCAGATGCGGTATCTTCTGCTGCCGTCCGTACATGCCTTCAATTCCTCATCCACAGCCTTATAAATTCTGTTTATCTCGGTGAGTAGCTGAGAAGCCTTTTCACTATCGCCATGCAGCTGGTATGAAATTTCACCTAATTTATCCATGATCTGTTCCAGGGTATCTGCTTCCTCAGCGGCACCCGCCATCTGGTCGATTTCCGTTTGAAGCTCCTCAATGCACCTTAACGCACTTTCCTTCTCATCATCAAAGCTTGTCGCTGCAATATTCTGATAGACGTACAGCAGACTTTTATAGATTTCCTTCTTATGCTTTGCCAGTTCCGGATTATCCGCCCCAATGGCATACAAAGGGTTTAATAAAGACTCGTAAAAAACGACGGTTTCCCATTTGCCCATCTTATTATGGCTGGACATGTAGAATGCGAATTGCTCCATGACAACCATATAATAATCAAAGGTTTTCAGCAGCAATGTGATTTTATCCGGATACGTTGCGGATAAGGCCCTTTGCAGGGTTTCTTCTATAAATTCGGCGCTTTCCCTCAGGAACTCCTCCGCCCCATCCTTCTGATAGGTATCGCTCCACTTGAAAGCCAGTTGCGACAATAGCATAGACCGTCCGTAACGCTTCAGAATGTCTATCCATTCCTTCTGTTCCTCTTCAGAGCAATCCACCAGACCATCCGTATCAAGGACCGATATCTCAATATCCTTAAACTGTTCCAGGATTTGATATCCTCTGACTGTTTTGTCATAAGAAAAGCCATGGATCAAATCGGACGCATACTCATACATCGTATACCAGAATTCTTCATCGAACGCCTTTCTTTCGCAAAGTATTTGGTAAGTTGTCGAAAAACGCTTCACATTGGCCAGCAGGTAAGAAAATCCTTCCTCTCCGAAGCCGTCAATTCTTTCAGCCAGGCTTTGCTCGAGGCTGTCCGCAATACTTCCTGCATTTTGCCGTATATATTCTCTGATGATCCCCGCGTATATTCCGGATCGCAGGGCAAGGGTATTGCTGCCATCCATCCGGTCAAAATAGAGCAGCCGCTTCATATCATGGATATAGCCCAGCAGCGTTGCGGTGATTTGGTTCTCACCCAAAAGGTATGCCAATTCCGCCAAGGTAATGGGCTCATCGCTAACGGACAAAACATGCAGGATTCTATAAAAATATTGACTGTACTTCGTTCCATAGATCTCTGCCATGGATTCCAGATATCCGGCAATGATTTCATCGCTGGAGGGCAGTTGATGAATGTTTTTGCTGCTTCTGGTCATGATCTCCATAAATAGCTGCAGATACGCAAAATTGTTGTCACACTGATCCAGAATCTTTTTCTGTAGATCGTCCGACTTGATTTCATACCGGTTTTTCAAAAAGCCCTTTAGCAGCTTCACATAGCATTCCTGCGTACTATATACGGTTTTTGTGTATTCTTCGGCTATACCCAGCAGTTCCAGATGCTTTTCGTAAGACGGACCCATTTCCTCCAGGGTTCTTCCGGTGAATAAAAAATAGACATTTTCCGGAATCGTCTTCATATTGGAAACGACATGGACAATATTGCGGTTTTCCCCGAAACCGGCTTCATCCAATCCGTCGAATATAATCAGAAGCCTGTCTCCGAGATGCGCCGTCTGATAAAGCTTCTGATAATAGGACAGAAATGCTTCAAGCTCGTCAGAGAGGTCATCCGCATCCATTCGGATCGTCTTGTTTTCACTGTCTTCGAATAGGTACCTTCCATCCCGGTCTGTTATGACTTCGCGGTACAATTTGCTTAAAATCGCTGTCGTTTTGGACCGGTAGGTATCATTCAACGAAACTGTTTTTACAATAATGTCATGGAGCCTTCCATTTTGAGCAAGAGAACGTGTCCAGGTTGTCTTGCCCATTCCACTCTCCATCAGGAGCAGGAATTTTTGTTCTCCGCTATGATCAATGCAGTCTTTGATCCATGTATTCAGATATTCAACCTTCTGTATTTTTTCTCTCTCCTGCATAATGGCCTCTTCCTGGCTGCGAAGCATATGATGAATATCAAGGTCATTTTCCGGCTGAATACTATCAAACTGCTGCTGCTTGGAGCATTCCTCATAAATGCTTCTCAGCAGCTCCTGCATCGGTTCTTTCTTATATTCCGTCTTAACGGCCACAGGGTACGACAGCACATCATATTTTTTCTTATCATAAAGGAATGCATCAAAAATGAATATCTGCTTATTACGGATCACCAAAAACGGATAAAGCGAAAGCCAGCTTCCATCTGAAAGCTGATACCGGAGCTCCGCATCGGTCTGCTCAAAGTCTTTTGCTTTGAAGTATCCCTTAAGGCAGGTTTCCTGATCCGGCAAAGCCACATTCATCTGGCGATAGTACTGCTGATATTGATCAAAATGCTGCTTCACCAATTTCAATAATACGTGGATGTCCGAAATCATTTTATGATCATTGGTTGAATACGCGCCATGCCCGATTTTCTCGTTGCGCCACTTCACGATATCGCATTTTTTATCCGCAAACTGGTACTCATCGTTGCACATTTTAAACACAGCAGCTAGAAAATCAGATGGAAATATTGTATGTCTTTTGCGTTCCGCCATTTTCTTCAATATTTCGCGCCAATGTCCAAGGGACAGCGCTTGACCCAGAAGCTTGTATAGCAGCTTGTAATCCTCCGGATCCTTTTCCCCCTGTACCAGTCCGGCTATTTCGACAATAACGGGAAACTTCAGCAGGACTTCCAGCAGATCTTTCATCTGCAGGAACGCTCCTGCGATTTTACCCATTTTCAGCAGTTCTTGTATGCTATGATATTCATGGGCAATCACAGAAAAGAAATTATCAAATGCAGAATCATACCACAACCCTTCTTCCAAAGGCTGCTTATATAAAACCCTCTCCCCGCACTCTTCACATAAAAAGCCCCATTTATATTCCTTCATCAATAAGTTGCAGTTTGTACACTTCATCGCCGTACCATCCTTATTTGTTGTAACATCCTTATTTAACGTACGCGAGCATATCTAATACCAGAGGACACTCTCTAACAAGAAGCATCCGTTCACGGTCTGAGAAATGTCCACTGGGAAATGTCCCGCGAAGAAAGTCCTTGATAATGTCTCTGAGAAATGTCCCCTAAGAATTACCCCAAAGTCACCGATACATATAGGAAAATTTGCTGTCAACGTACTCCACAACTGATTCGGTGTTCTTCAGAGTGTCCAGATCCTTCAATCCCTCCAATGCTACTGTCTTTAAATCAGCTGCAAGATTCTCCTCAGAGTAGTCCGAATCCAGGCTATACCGGATATGATATTTAATTGCCAGCAATGCCTCCTGATCGGAATCCGTATGATCCGTTTTATCAATAGCAAAAGCCCACTCTCTGTATTTCTCATATAATTCCGGAGCAAGCTCCTGATCCTTCCCAATGAGATATAAATACTTATAGATAAACTCCCATGGATGGGCCTTGATTCTCTCATCATTTGCGCTGCTTAAAGTGTCGATTACATATTTTATTGTCTTTCTCCGCTCTGCCCGCTTGAACCCGGTCATCTTCTCTCTGAAGACATACAGCGATTTAAGCCATAGCCAGATTGCAAACCGCAAAGTAAACAGCTCGACAAAGCTTTTGCCTTTTATTAAATTACGGATTTGCCGTTCCACATCCTCTGTTCCAAAATACTGCGCGGACATCGTACGGTAATTCTCATAATCAGCCATGGATATCAAGCAATGCAGGTAATAGCTCAGCGTAATCTGATAATCCGCCGAACCCTTTTCAAATTCATTCATTGCTTTTTCGAAGCATTCACAAGCTTTCTCATATTCCTTCCGGAAGGCAAATGCCTGTGCCTGTGTGCTGTACAATTTCCCAAGTGACTTCAGCCTGATTTCCGGTAACTCCTCTTTATTCTCCGGCAGCCCCTTTTGGTTCGCTGACTGTTCCTTTTGGTTACCCGGCCGTTTTTCTTTATCCTCCAGTTCGAAGAATCTTAAAATCTCCTGTGTATTACTCAATTGATCCCGATAAGAACCCTTCATCTGCTCCGCGCTTAGGATCAGCAGATCATACAATTCTGTGATTTCTTCAAACATCAAACTGTTAAAATAAATTTGCATGGCGCGGTTCACGGATTCCAGATATTTTTCGTGAGAAACACAGCTGCTGTATTGCGTAATTTTCTGCAAGTAATTCCTTGATTCCTTCACAGAACCGTTGTGATTCTCAACACATAACAGGATGTCATAGAGTTCATACAATATGCACGATTTATTGCTGATATCCATGGCATTGACGATGTTCAGCAGATTTCCGGCAATGTACCCGGCTTTCTTGTACTGACCTCTTCCGCGTATATAGGTAACGGCTTCGTTGACAAGAGCTTCCACTCTCCTGGAAAATGCCTGCCGTTCCGCTTCATACTTCATGTCTCCACTGAAATAAACCTTCTGAATAAAGTCCTCCAATTTGGGGATAACACGCTCTACATAATAATTCGCAATCTCATCCCCGGATTCCATGATCTGATAAATATAATCAAAGCATTGAACGAGATCGCCGCTTTCAAATCGCTCCACGGCTCTGCGGAAAAGCCGGTCAGCCTCGCTATACACCCAGAACCGGCTCGTCATTCCGTAAGTACGCCTGATCTCGTCCTGCATGCTCATTAAATGCTCGCTTTTCAGTTGGTAGTCCTCATAATCGCTTTTCCGATAACAGGCCCTGCATATGTAAGCGCACACAATATCCGTCAGATAGTAAAACGGTGATATCGCGGCCCCTATACGGTACTCTATTTCCTGTACTTCAAATCTGGAATCCTTCACAGCAAATTTTTCGAACTCTTCATTCTTTTCCAGTACTTTTACCGCAAGACCCGTCTTAAACATATCGATGCTGTTCATGTGAATATAATTCCTTCTCCCAGCCTGGTTATTCAGCTGGTACAAGCCTTTTACCCTGGCATATTCCTCATTGTCTACCCAAGGCGTCCGGGTGGCGAATTTAAAGATATTTTCGTCGATATCTTCATCCAGCGAATAAAACACGAACTGATAAGTAGCCAGAATGGCCAGGCGCTGATAGTAATTCCCCGGCAGCTCCATATCCGTCACATTAAACTTTGGAATGTCCTTATTTTCTTCCAGATCGTTACCGCCGACCCTTTTTGCCATTAAAGCAAAAATCTCATATCCGCCGGCGCTTTTCAAATACTCCATCATTCTGTAAATGATGAAGCGGCAGACCCTACGCATAAGATCCCTGTCGATTCCCATGATATCCGTGCCATTGCTCACTTTTATGTCGGACATATGCAAGCTGACAGGATATTCGAAATGATACCCCGGATAGGCTGCTGTAAGGTCACTTTGGAACTCCGTATTTGCTTTCCGGATCGTCTCTTCCATCGCCTCCCTTAGGCGGCGTTCTTCCTGAGCCACCCTTGATTCATAGTCTGCATCGCTTGAGATATTTCTGATATTATAGATAAATCCGCCCAGGAAACGTGCTTCCTTTTTTACATTTTCAAAGCCGCCACTTTCATCCATTGCAATAATTCTTTTAGTAGACATAACGCCCCCTATGTTTCAATTGTTATTTTTCATATAAGTATAATTTGTAATTGATCCTGTATTTTGTTATCTTATAGAGAAAAAAGTATTATCAGCCAGCTTTACATAATTATATAACACAAAATAAAAACATACTATAGTCATCAAGGTAATAGCAGTTTCTCTGAGATGATCCGATTAACTCGTCCTCTGCAGTCAACTGTTTCAGGCGCAAAAAGAAATCCTTGTACTGGACGGTATCCTTATATACAATATATCTGAGGTTGACGCCATTTTTCCCACGGGCATTTTTTAACATGGGTATTGGTATGTTAGAAGCCGAGTGGGCGCATTATAAATATTGCATCCTAGAGCGGTCTCACGAAAATTATCATGCAATTTGGAAACTACAGATGGATAAACGTGCATATCCGGCTCGTGAAATGTACCAGATGATTGAAGCAGCGCTTGGAGGTTCGCTTGTTACCGGCAATGCTGTCATTGCAGCTCAGCATGTTTGGGGATATTTTAAGGACAAGTCTTCAGAATCTGAGAAAAAACGCTTTATGACCTCACTAATGAAGTTCGAATCGGGAGAAGCAAAAATACAGTCCGTTAAAAACATACTATTGATGCTGACACGTAAATATCAGGAAGATTATCTGCTTAATGGTTACTATTTTTACATATAGGGGGAATTTTCTTGGAATATGATGCTATTGTTATAGGCGGGGGTCTTTCCGGGCTTACCGCAGCTAGCCTTCTCGCCAAGCGGCACCTGAAGGTTGCCGTTATTGAAAAAAGTTATAACCCTGGTGGTTCATGCGGCATATTCAAGCGTGGCCATGTGACGTTTGACCAAGGCTCAGCGATGCTTTACGGCTTTGGGGAGGAGGGATTTAACGCTCATCGGTTTGTATTCAACTGTCTTGAAGAATCAATAGACATCCTTCGCCACGACCTTTTGTACTGCGTTAATTTTAAAGGGAGGCGGATACCTTTCTGGCCGGATGTTGAGAAATTTGCTGATGAGCTGTCGCTGGTTTTCCCGGCAGAAAAAGAAAACATACACCGATTTTATGGAGATATGCTGAAAATGTACAAGCATATTATGGTAGAAGCGCCCAGCTACAATACCGCCGATGAAACAGACCGGAATACGGCGTTGAAAAGCATGCTCAGGCATCCTGTTTCTTATACCCGGTTTCTGGGCTTATTGAATAAAAGCGCAAAAAGTTTGTTGAGAAAGTACTTTACCGATCCGGAAATCTTTAAATTTTTTGATAAATTGACTTCGACTTATTGCTATGCTACGGTAGAAGAAGCACCGGCAGTGCTGGCAGCGATAATGTTTGTCGACAACCATATCGGTGGCAGCTATTACCCAGCCGGTTCTACGCTATTCCTGCCGGGCAAGCTTGAAAAAGTGATTGAGGAAAACGGCGGGGACATGTTGCTTGAGCAGGAAGCAGTCTCACTTGTCTTTGAGAACGGCAAGCCCGATGGCGTGCTTCTAGATAACGGTAGTGTAATAAGAACGCCAAATATCATCTATTCAGGTACCGTGTGGAACTTGTACAGCAAGCTCATTAGTCCTGTATATACGACTCAAAAGCGGCGAAGCTGGGCCAGACGCCAAGTACCGACGTATCCCAGCGTAGTTCTTTATTCTGTTGTGGATCGCAGTGTCATACCAGAGGATACGGCACCCATCGAGATGCTTGTGGGTAATCCTGATAAACTCGACGAGAGCGAAGTCACAGCATATATACTAAGCATAGACGATCAGACACTGTGCAGCAGGAATGAGCATACCGTCATTGCCATTGGACCTACCTTTGAAAAATGGGATACTTCTGATGGTGCGTTCTATCAGAAACAGAAGGCGAAAGAGCAGGAACGGCTGATTTCTGTCCTGGAAAAAAGGTTTCCAGGCTTTAAACAAGCAGTCCATTATGCTGAGATAGCCACTCCTCCTACAATCGAGAGGTATACCATGAAAAACGGCGGAGCTGTCGCGGGGCCAAAGCAAATGCTAGGGCAGCATATGTTCCATCGACTGCATACAAAGACGGAATGGGATAACCTGTTCTGTTGCGGTGAATCAACCGTGATGGGCACAGGAACGCCTACCGTAACAACATCAGGGATTTCCGCTGCCAATGCACTGCTTAGAAAAATTGGAGAAGAACCGTTTGTTTACAAGGAAGGTATGAAAAATCACGTAAGACTTGTTGATAAACCGTTCACGTCTAACAGACTATATGAAACCTATATCGAGCCGGAACAGACTGTGATGCGTCAAGCACTTCGCTGCCGGTTATGCGAGCATCCGTCGTGCACAAAGGGAGACGCAACTGACATCCGGGGCATCATGCGGAGGGTATCAGTCGGCAATTTTGTTGGCGCTAAGAAGTGCTGGCTTAAGGCTCCTGTTGATGAGGCAAAACTCAAAAGCTATGAAAGCAGCTGTATTTGTGTTTTTGAAACCGGGGAGCCTGTTTCCATCCGGGAAGTGATTTCCTTCATTGTTGAGGTATCTGTATGAACAAAGAATATGACGTAATTGTGGTTGGCGGAGGTATGGCGGGACTGACAAGCATGGCATATCTATGCCGAGCCGGGGTTCGAACATTACTTGTCGAAAAAGGGGAAAAGCCGGGAGGGTTGGTAAGCACATTCTGGTATCAGGGTTTTGCGTTTGATGCAGGCATTCGCGCATTTGAAAATTCCGGCATTTTGTTTCCTATGCTTAAAAGCCTTGGAATAGAAATAGAATTCGTCAGAAACCCTGTGTCGATAGGGATACAGAACCAATGGGTTAAGCTTGGCTCCCGCGATAGCCTTAGAGACTATGCAGCAATGCTGATAAATATTTTCCCAGATAATGCCGCGGATATTTTTCGCATTGCAGAAGAAATCAGGAATGTAATGAGCTATATGGACGTGCTTTATGGCATTGACAATCCACTAGTCCTTGAAGATATGCAAAATTGGAAATATCTCACAAATACTTTACTGCCTTGGTTAATGAAGTATAAAAAGAATATCCGCAAGGCTGAAAAGTTAAGTGAACCCGTTTATGTTTATCTTAAGCATTTAACGAAAAATGAGGCGCTGATTGATCTCATTGCTCAGCACTTCTTTAAGAGCACCCCCGCATTTTTTGCCTTAAGCTATTTTGGACTATATCTGGATTACTGTTACCCTGTTGGCGGCACGGGAACCCTTGCACAGAAGATGGCAGAATATATTAATCGCACCGAAGGTGAAATTTTGACGAATACTGCCGCCAATCAAGTCGATCCGCTCAGACACGAAGTCCTTCTTTCTGACGGTCAGACGCTGCGGTACAGTAAGTTGGTATGGGCAGCGGATCAAAAAACGCTCTATTCGATCATAAAAGGGGTTCATGCGACAAAGGTTATAAAGCAGCATTTACTGGTGGAAAAGAGTACCGGTGGGGATTCCATTTTAACGCTTTTCATGGGGGTTGACCTGGCCAAAGACTATTTTGATGACCACTGTGGTGCTCATACATTCTACACACCCGTTACCGAAGGCCTTTCGGTGCTGCCCCACTGGAAAGAAGCCGCTGAGATCGGAAAGGACGGATTACTTGAATGGGTTGGCTCTTATCTCGAAAGAACAACATATGAAATTTCCTGCCCCGCACTACGTGACGTTTCGCTGGCGCCTGAGGGAAAAGCAGGCGTTATTGTAAGCACGCTGATGGATTATAGTATTGTACGCGTTTTCTCTGATCTCGGCGAATATGAGTCTTTTAAACAATACTGTACAAAAAAGATCACGAATATTCTCAAGATGTCACTATTCCCTGAGATTCAGGAAAAAACATTATTTGCATTATGCGCTACTCCGCTTACGATTGAGCGAGAAACAGGCAACACGCAAGGTGCAATCACAGGATGGGCATTTACGAACACCCTAATGCCTGCCGAGAATCATTTCCCCAAGATTAGAAAATCCATAAAAACACCGATAGGTGATATTGTTCAATGTGGACAGTGGACTTTCAGTCCGTCTGGGCTCCCGGTCTCCGTGCTGACGGGCAAACTTGCAGCAAATGAAGTGCGTAAAGCGCTGAAAAGTTGAATATTAACTCTTTTTCTCGTCAATTTACCTTGTATAATCACATAACAATACAACCGGCCTCGTGTACAGAGATTGCTTGATAGAATGAGATGCAGCACACGAACTCGAGCAAATCATAAAGTCCGAAAAACCCTGACAAGTATAGTGTATTTAACTTACTCGGGCAACATATATTAAACAAAAGTATTGTTTTAGGAGGATTATCATGGATAGGACTAGAAAAGCCTGGATTAATGTAATTTTTCTGACCGTCACTCTGGTCATTAATACGCTGGGCGCTATCGGGCTAATAAACGGTCTTTCGCAAAAAGAGGTTTCTGATATGTATGTCACCTTAATAACGCCAAGCCCGTCCACTTTTGGTATCTGGGGCGTTATCTATTCATTGCTGATTATCTCTGTGATTGTAATGATTGTTAAGAAAAAAGATCCCTATTTCCAGAAGGCTGTAGACCAGATCACTGTACTTTTCTGGATTTCCTGCCTCTTTAACATAGCTTGGATTGTCTCTTTTTCCTATGTTTTGATTGAACTATCTGTTCTGTTCATTTTTGGGTTAGCAATAACATTATCACTTATATGCATGAAACTCTTAAAGATTCAAGAAGGCAGACGCTGGCTGCTGCCCTTGAGCTTCGGTATATATGCTGGTTGGTTGTTTATTGCATCTGTCGTAAACACAGCAGCAGCGCTCGTAAAGCTGAAATGGGATGGGTTTGGAATTTCCAGTGATATTTGGGCGATTATTATATTAATAATATCAGTTCTCCTGGTCGTTTTTGTGCTGGTTAAAAACCAAAACGCCGCATTCCCTCTTCCCATAGCATGGGCTTACTTAGGAATTTATCAGTTTTTGAAATCACCGGATGGGTTTAAAGGAGAATACATTCTTCTACAAACAACCGCTCTGATAGGAATGGCTGTTTTGATAGGAGCAGCTGCGATTCAGCTATATAAAAATCATTTTTCGCTGCTCCCTGTTACTTCAAATTAAGCAAACGCTCACGCCAGAATGAATCCGGCACAAGCACACGAAGGGCACCCTGAGAATTATACTATCAGAGTGCCCTACTGTGAAATGTGAGATTGATATCTTTTAACATGTTATACTTTTACTATGTCGACAAGCCGGGCAAAGTCCCTCAAAAACCGCACGGTGTCTATCAATAGTATAACCTGTCTTTTCAGCTGCCTGAATATCCAAATCGTCATTATATGGTATTGGCACGTCACAGACTGTGTCACATCCGGTACATAACAGGTGATAATGTATATCAAAACGAGACTCAAAACGATCCTTATGTGGTAGCTTTAAATGAAGGATTTCTCCCTGCTGTACTAATACGTTTAAGTTACGGTAAACGGTACCACGACTGATTTTATCATCGATTGCCCTAACATCGAGATATATCTGATCCGCACTGGGATGATCACATCGTGCCCGAACCGCATCCAATACCAATTGACGCTGTTTGGTATTTCGCTGCTGCTTCACATTAAAACACTTCCTTTGGGTTTAGAGATTTACATAGAGCTCGAAAGGGTCGCCTGAATTAGACCATTGTTGTCTAACTTGGAAAGCTCTTTCACCTTATTATTGTCTAAACCGGCAGCCTTTGTAAATCTTTCTCCATATTCAGGATCCGCCAGATAACAGTGAACAGCATGGCGGTATTTTATATTCACTGTAACAGAAGCCATATCAGCCGCAGTATTTTCAATCAAGATTTGTTTTTTATCTTCCGTCATCACACGCCATAGGTTCCCTCCTGCACGGAAGCAATCGTCTGTCGGGTCGTCCTTGGGATCATAACGGTACATTGCGCCTTCAAGATCAAGCGGCGGCTCCATGACCTCCGGTTGAGCAGTCCAAACACCATAGCTGTTGGGCGTATATGCTGGTGCGCCGCCATAGTTACCATCCACGCGCATGGCACCATCACGATGGTATTCATTGACTTCGACTTTGGCACGGTTTACAGGAATATGATTGTGGTTCACACCAAGACGGTAACGCTGCGCATCTCCGTAAGCAAACAGTCTGCCCTGCAGGAAACGGTCGGGACTAAAGCCGATTCCGGGGACAACATGTGCCGGGGTAAAGGCTGCCTGTTCCACTTCGGCGAAGTAGTTCTCTGGATTCCGATTCAGTTCCAGAACTCCAACCTCAATTAGAGGGTATTCCGCATGACGCCAGATCTTTGTTATGTCAAAGGGGTTTTCATAATGGTTTTTTGCCTGTTCCTCTGTCATGATCTGCACATACATGGTCCATCTGGGGAAGTCTCCTCTCTCAATGGCTTCATAGAGATCCTTACCGTGGTATTCACGATCCATGCCGTTAATTTGAGCGGCCTCCTCGTTTGAAAGGTTCTTAATGCCCTGTTGAGTCTTAAAGTGGAATTTACACCAAACGCGCTCATTTTTATCATTGTAGAAGGAGAAGGTGTGCTCCCCGAAGAAGTGCATATTGCGGAAGGATGCGGGAATGCCCCGATCACTCATGACAACAGTAATCTGATGGAAGCACTCCGGAAGCAGAGTCCAGAAATCCCAGTTGTTCTGGGCGGAGCGGCGGCCGGTACGGGGATCGCGTTTGACGGCACGGTTTAAATCTGAGAAATTGTGTACATCACGGATAAAGAAGGTCGGTGTGTTGTTACCAACCAAATCCCAGTTGCCTTCTTCGGTATAGAATTTGACAGCAACACCGCGGATATCGCGTTCGCAGTCGGCGGCACCACGCTCACCGGCAACAGTGGAAAAGCGGATGAACAATTCTGTTTCAGCACCGGGCTGAAGCACCTTTGCCTTGGTGTACCTGGAAATATCATGGGTCACTTTCAATTTGCCGTATGCGCCCCATCCTTTGGCGTGCATGCGGCGCTCCGGAATTACCTCTCGATTGAAGTGCGCCATTTTCTCCATAAGCCATACATCCTGCATAACAGCAGGACCTCGTGGACCGGCGGTAATGGTGTTTTCATTGTCGGCTACAGGAGCTCCGACTTCGTTCGTTAGTTTTTTGTACTCGTTCATGATGATTCTCCTTTCGTTTTTAATTTTAATATCCATAAGATATGGGTATTTTATAAAGACAGGCACATTACCAGTAGCCATACATAAACACTGGTTTTTGGCAACATAAGCATTCCTATTTTTGGGTTTTTATTCGCCCAAAGCACCACTGGAAGATAGAACATAAAGCTGAGGATAACTGCAAGCCAAACCATACCAAGACCCTTCGAAGTATTTCTGTAGATATAGAACAGACCTGTAACAAGCATTCCTTGCACGAAAAATGGAACATTACGCCAAATACCCCATTTGACAGGCGGATAACGCTCTTCCCATTTGTTTTGCGGCAGGAGGCATAATAATATGCGTGCCACAGCCAGTATATATATTACATAGGACCACCGGTCTATGTCGTGTGGAGAAAAAACAAGCAGCCCGATATGCCAGAGAATCACATAGAATATGGTCATGGTAACAGAGGTAATTTGCTTTCCTCTGCCCAAAGCTCGCTTATATTGATCTTCACTGCCTGTAATGATTACTTTTATTCGAGGCAGAAGATGAAAGGCATCTCCTCCGACCAACACCAAGGCCATGATACCTGCCAGTGTGCGTGGGAGGTTATCTTGAGCTCCTAAGAGAAGAACAACTCCGATAATCGTTACAGCTGCGAGATAAAAAACGTCGAATAACGCTTCGACCAGTCCGAATACTCGCTTCATGAATTTTCCTCCTTCTTTCTGCTTTTCGACATCCAAACAAGATGGATAGTCACCGCAAGACCGACAAGGGGAAGAAGCATAGAACTCAGCGCAGTACGAATCATAAATACTGATAGAAGCAGCATACCCCATAACCATATCATACTAAGCCAGAACGTTTTTTGTGTAAGCCCGTTTCTATGTTCATAGTTCTCAATATGCTCCCGGAAGAAAGGAATCTTCATAATCCGAGCTTTAATACGAGGTGCTGATGAAAAGCATGCGACAGAAACCAAAACAAACGGGGTTGTCGGCCACACCGGTAACAATAGCCCGATTGCTCCCAAACCCAGAAAGAAAAACCCAAAGCCTGTGAGCAGAATTGTTTTCAATTGCACCCTATCACCACACTTTTCTCATAGCAGAAAATTACTTTTGCTGAGATTTAATCCATATTAGGACTCATTACTGATATTTTATCAATAAAATTTTAGTAATGCAATAGGCGAAGTGAAACTTATATGCTTTATGCTTTATTGCATCACAATATCCTACTCATTAATCAACGCATTCAGCTTCCTCTACATGCAAGGCATCCTTTACGATAACAACAAGGATTTGTGATATAAGTAAGTTTGGCTATATATTTATGCTACGCCTCTGCGCTATCCAGCATTGCTACTGCCTGCTTAATCAAATCTTGCTGCTTCTCCGGAAGCGTAGCAAGGAGCTTTTGCAGGCACTCACATAGTTTAATTTCACATTCCCTGATTTCATATTGGTCTAATACACATGACATAGGATGTTTTTTAGACAGTGCTGCAATTTCAACGGTGGTTAGCTCACTGAGAATGTTAATAATCTCTTCTTCGTGAAGTTCGGCATCCAACAAAATATCCTCCAAATCAGCAAGAGAGTGTATTTCACTTTTGATCAGGGCTTTCTTATCTGCCAGATAGCGGCATTGTATAATTTCTTCTAAGACCTTACGATATTTCTCATCGTCCATCTTCTCTCCAAAGGAGAAGATTAGCTTCGTGTTATATTCCGGATATTTGGGGAGGATAAACACATGATCCAATGATTGCAGCAAGACTGCCTTTCCTATTTCTGTAGCAATCTGAGGCAGGCTCCCCATCAGATACTTTTTTAGAGGCTCGGTCAGCTCCATCAGCGCACTCAGTTGGCCTACGGCTTTTATGAGTATTTCCTCGATTTCAGTTTTTGATTTTTCGCAAAACAAATCACTTAGAATTTTGAGGGATGAAGGTGTCATCTCAAGTCTGCGGACATCCCCACCGGAAAGGATGCATCCGATTGCCGCAGATAACACCGGCTCATAAATATTAAAGAGCAACTGTTCATAGTGCTCATCGTATCCGCAAAGCAAATGATGCACATCCTCCGCAAAGAATTGGGCACAAAATAGATTTTCATAATAGATGCACTCTAAATACTTCTGAATAAACTCGATCCCCAACAATCTTTCCATCGGATGATAAACAGGATAATCTGCCGTGATATGAATTTCCTGTGCAGCAAATTCGGGATAGTATAGCTTGAAAAAGCCCTTTATACCGTCCACAATTGTGGAGCGGTAAAACACATTTTCGGTTTGAACTAAATTCCCGATAATTGAAGAGTGAAGCATTTTTGTTGACTTTATCAGTCGGTCGATACGCTCACGCCCGTTTTGGTAGAAAGCGTCGATGCCATCTTTTTGCAAAGCTGCCACTGCGTCATCGGGGTTAGGATAGGTCTTTAACCACACACCAATGGTGAACATAATGGAGGCCAGAAGATTCTGAGCTGCTTCTATTCGGATCGAGCTGCTACCCCCGCTGTTATACTCCTCGGTTTTCTTTGCCAAAAGCGAGAGACAATCAAATTGTATTCTTTCAAGCTGTATATCAGACAACATCTCCGACATACATGCCTGCTCTAGTAAGGATTGGAAATAATGTTCGCTACTTAATACTTCCTTTTTGATTTTGCTGACCTTTTCAATATTCCCCATCTTCATCCTCCTCTTCTTCATCCAATTCGATATCATCATATGAATAGCCCGGAGCATGACCATATCGCAAGTTTCGGGCGAGCTTATATAGTTCACGTCCCGACAGGAGTTCAAGAGAACCCTGGCAAATGCCATCAAACGCATTTTTCATGTACTTGACCAAGTCATCATCGCTCATCAAATCAAGTGTTTCGTTCTTATAATAATAAAAAATTTCTAAAAGCTCATGCAGGGTTTCTTCATAATTGTGCATGGAAAGATAGGGCGAGTCGCAAAATTCGGTAATAATCTTGTCAATCACGCCGCCGCCAAATTCAATGCGGCCATTCTCCTTTAACACAAGGGATCGGGTTTCAACCAGTGCGAGAGCCTGTGTTTCTGTCAGAACTAGACCATATTTCACCGTCAGGTCATTACACTTCATTACCTCATTGGCAGCTTGTTTTTCTACCAGAGCGCCACTAAACAACGACAACTCAAAGGACATAAAAATTCTCCTTTTTTTGAAAAAAGTATTGACAATGTAGCTCTAATGTGGTATGATACTATTTTATAGTAATATTTATATCGCAATTAGACATTATACAATTCCTACCTTCCATTGTCAAGATGAAGCAGGCTACTTTTGTGGCTCGCTTTTTGTTTTTTTAAATGATGTATCACTTATTTAGGAAAGAAACAAAAAAACCACCAACCGATAAAAACCTCTTATCAATTGATGGTACTTAATAAGCTTTTTGCTCTGCAAAAAGTAACAGATGTTGCTTATGCCGCCTTTGGCCGATAAGCTTTGGCTGATCTACTACAAAATGATACAATGCACACCCCTTGTCTAAAGTTGAACGATACCATTAAGGGGTGTGCATTTTTTGTTGCAGGTATACAAACTTCAAGATCAAGATGCAAATTAAAGCGAATCAGCAAGTACCACTAATGCTTCCAATGCTTTTGTATCAGCAGTTTTACACTCATCAATCAACGCTGCAATTTGTCGTCTCACCTCTGATTTCGCAAAATTACGCATCTGCTTCTCATCTCTTGCATATCCGCCCATTAAGTCTGCCATTCTCCAAATAATTGAAGTGATTTTAGTAAATTGCTCTTCAATTTTTTTGCAGGTTTCGGTATGTTCCGTTAATTCCCCGGATAATTTCTTCATAAACATTGCTGCATTATGCCTGCCATCCATAAGACAATCCATTGCGTCTCCTTGGCACATAAGACGTTCAGCCAAAATAGGGAAAATTGCATTAGCAGGAAAATCGGAATCATTTAAGATGGCTTTTTTCCATGCATCGTAAGCCATTACTCCTTTGGTAAAAGCTTTTCCTGACTTCATATCAAGCCGCCCTGTCATTACTTCTATTGCATTTTCAATTATTGCCTTATATGATATGAGTGGTTTATCCTTCTCTCCAAGTGAAATTACAGCAATGGTATCATTATTTTCCCACCATTTATCCGAAATAAAATATCCAGACTCATCAATTTTAACAACTGTTGCAAACTCAGTTGCATCCTGAAAAAAGTTCCAACCCAGCAAGGTCTCGCCGCTTTCTCTATAACCAGTTATAATACAAGCTTCCGGTGGCCCGATTATACCAAGCGCAATGCATGGAAACCCTTTATCAATTTGGTTCTTAATAAATCTTACAAAGTCGCTTTTCTTGTCCGAATTATTTGTGCTTATAAATTTTACATCGCACAGCGTATTTGTTCTTGTTATTATTTGAAAATCACGTCCTAAAGCTTCAACCCCTAATTTGTAGATTTTCTCCGGATTATCAAATGTGTGAATAACATCCACATTTCCACCGTTCCATGAGGTTGTATCCCAAGTTAATCGGAAAGCCGCTCCTGTAGCGACCATTGAAAAGTCTAAGCTTACATCTTGTCCAAGATAGTTAGCACAGCTTTTCAAGCACATCGGATATGGTGTACACCCATTTGGGCCATACTCAACTTTTGAAACTCCATATAACACAACACTATTTTGGATTTCTTGGTTTACCTTCTTATTCACAATTATCATCCTCTCTTTCTGCCGGATTCAATAATCCGATACCAAACATGCAAGCGCAAAGCTTAATTCTCCCAACAGGCGGGCGCTTCTTTCTGAATTCTGATGGCGTGAGGCCAGTAATACGTTTAAATGCACGTGTAAAGGTATCATGATTAGAAAATCCATATTTTGAAGCAATGTGTAGTATACTTTGGTGGTTGTAAAGAATTTCATAGGCTGCATTTGAAATTTTCCGAGTAAGAATATACTTCGAAAGAGGTATACCGGTTCTCCTCACAAAAATATCCCTTATGTGTGCTATCGAGAAGCCTGTCGCTCTTTCTAGTTCTTCATAATTAATTTTTCCCTGAACTCTATTTTCAATAAAAATGACAATAGAGCTAATAGTCAGAAATATTCCATAATCACCACCATTATTTTCCTTCATGAAGTATCTTTAGTATATCACATCAGAAGAAAGTTTCTCGACGTTTTTAAGGAAATTAGTCAATTAAGAACAGCACAAACTAAAAGGCTATAACACCGGAAGGCTCTATTTTCGTTACTTCCAAGGCAAATAAAAAACCACCTACCGGTAAAATCTTTTTATCAATAGGTGGTACTTTATATGGTAAGCGATTTTTCTTTGTAAAACGCTTTGGCTAATCTACTATTAAATAATACAATGCACACCCTCTGTCAAATGTTCAACGATCTCAGAAAGGGGTGTGCATTTTTATATTGGTTACATCCGGCACAGGGACTAACTTTCTATGTTTGAAGTGATATCGCCGTTGTACCTTGATAAATATTTCCGCATTATTGATTAGTATCCGGTTCGCTTATAAGGCTTACCGAGCAAGCCCTCCTGTTTGATTAATTGGTCTTTTCAAATATATATGTCTGACTTGTGTCTGATGCCTCTGTCCACAGGATGATATTGGTGCCATCCTTTATTTTCCCACCTGAAATACCTGCATAAAGTCCTGTGCTATCCATGATGCGGTAGGATCCATCTGCCTGTTTTGTTATTGTAAAGGTTATGGCGCTATTATCGGTTCCGGAGCCGGATTGTGTAAGCACCGTTCCTTTTGTTCCGCTGCTTTTCCACCATCTGCCGGAATGAACACTCTGAATCGTATATTGATTGTCTTTCACCCTGGTAATCCTGAACTTTTGATTAGCACCACTATTGTTCGTATAGAGAATAAGTTTTACACCATCCTCTTTACTTTTTCCATTCACATCGATGACGAAGCCTGGGTCTTTTGATGACTTGATATAGTAAACACCGTCGTCTTCCAGTTCATCACTCGTGTAAGCAAAGGCTACCGATTCTGGCGTATCAGCGGGGAAAAATGTGAACTCGGCATTAGTAGGGGCATCCAAATTTTTTTGTGCCGATAGGATGACGGGTGTTCCATCTTTTATAGTCCCGGAAGCAGTGAATACCAGTCCTGTGTTAGCGGGCGGGCGCAGGCTGTACCTGTTGTTGTCAAAAAAACCGGTATTGTTTTCAAAATAGATATTCCAAAGATATGGACTGCTTACAGCCTTTACCCTCACCCCTTTAGCTGCGGTGCCGTCTACCCCCAAATACCTTCCGTCCGCCATTCGCAGAGTAATTTGATGGTTTCCCTTGTTTTCCACATAAAACTCTGTCGCTTCTCCAAGTACTGCGTTTCCTTTGGCATCTATGTCCAGACTCACGACATTGTTTACATGGTCATACATAAGCTCGTACCAGCCGTTGCGGGATAATAACATAGCGTTGGGGTTTGTAACGTATGTGACAGGACCGCTGCCGGAAGGAACGCGGAACTCTTGGATAGTAGTCTTTGTTTCTTGCATTTTCGGGGCGGAACCACCGATCTTGGGAGCTATTTCAGCAGGGACTACAAATACTCTTAAGGCGTAAAAAGCAGCGCCGACTTTACCATATTTGGACGTAATCGCTTTATCATCTGTAGATATATTGAAGGAATATTCATTACCATTTGCTACAGTAATAGAGCGACCCTGTGAAAGCCCCGCCCTTTCACGATCATCGTAATCAGTGGCATATGTCACTGTTGGCCACAGGGCGCCATACTCAAAATTAATACTGTTATAAGGTTCAATCATATACTCCGTTTTCTGCCACTGGGGTGTGTCAAATGGAGGTACATACTTTGTGCATTTTATCTCTGCACCCTCGGGAACGACGACAAAGTGAATAATATTTGCTCCTGCCGGGTCGTAGCCAAGAACGCGGGAATATGCATAAGTATTCGAGATTTCAAGGGTAAGAAGATTATCCATGTTGATTGTCCTTGTGGTTCCCCCTTTCACCTTCGATGTGGTGCCACCACTTTGAGGCGCATTTCCGGCGTAAGCCACGCCGGGCTGGATGACTGCCTGTTTTGCTGCGCTGTCCCAACTTACATTGAACTGGGAGGCAGTGCCGGAAAGCTTCTGTGCGAACTCACGCAGTTGAAGGTAGTTGGTATCGCCATCAATCAATCGGGCGTCCGAAAAGGTAAAGACTTTACCGTTCATCGCGAAATTTGTCTTGCTTGGTACGGCGGTGTCTGCATTCGCCATCGCTGGCAACGGGGTCAGCGTCATGCACAGGGTGAGCAGGATGATCGTAAATATATTTTTCATTGGATAGTACCTCCTGATACATTGTTGTTTGGAGAATAATCTTGTCGATCTTAATCTATCAGAAATTTCCCCCGAAAAACTGTCGTTGCATGAAACATGATTTTTTTGACATGAATCATAGATTTTTCAGGGCTTTTTGCTAAATCCCTAAAAGCGCTATGTGGTCAATCCTGTGAAAAACGGCGGTATGTGTTTGGTGAGAGCCACCGTTCCGGTGAGTGTTGAGCCAGTTTTCCGGTGCTGATACCAGTATCAGAATAAGACTTAATCAATCTTGAATATCTGAAGCTGAAATATTTTGCTTCTGTCAAGGACGTAGCCGCTTTAGCGGTGCAATAGCATCCTTGATTGAAGTAAGATATTCCAGATCCCTCGTCGCCAAGGTCTACTACAAACTTTATTTTTTCATTGATGAGCACTCTATTCTTAACTTTTCTTCACTTTTCTTAATTTTCGCTTTAAAGTCTTCATAATTAATAACTTCACTCGGAATTGTCAAACCGCACTTAAAAACCATTATGTCATCCCTTGGACAAACATTATTTTCGTAAGTGGAACCGCAATTCATTCTTAGCTCTATATTGTCAGCTACTTGATTTTGTGGATATACATAAAAACCTTTTCTAGCATCAAACCTAAACATATATGCTAGCAATTGCTGATAATCACTGCCTTTTATATTGTCTTCAGGTTTATATTTCGCATCGGCGATTATACGATTATCAATGTCGTGACTGATGAAATCGGGGTAGATTAAACCTATATTCCCGGCAAATAGACGTTGTGCTCCTTTTCCACTTTTGTTCATTGGGTGATAAAAATCACTGCCAATCAGTATGTTGATATATTCCTCCCAGATCCACGCACCGTCAAACAAGATACCGTGGATTTGGCGCATACCAGAGCCAAATTGATGCTTCTCATGCTGTAAAATCATTATACACAGGTGCTGTAATGCCCTGTATTCACGAAAGTACGCATGGCGGATGGGGTTCTTCATGTTTTCTACTATAACTTTTCTTCTATTAAAAAGCTCATAGCCATTGGTTGTTCCTACGACTAAGGCCACCTCGTCTTTTGTTTTCTGCAAAAGGTTATTACCATAAGGCTTCTTCTTGATAAACTCAACCGTATGGCGAATCAACTGCATCAAATAATTATCATATGAAAACTCACGCTGATTATATGCAACGTTCCCGATAAAAGGTGTATTTTCCCTGACATGGCGAGCAATATCGATTGACCCTTTAACATTTCCATCGTTATACTGTTTTTGAATATAAGTCTTGAATAGACCTTTTCGCATCGCATCTTTTAAATAGTAAGGAAACAAAAATAGTAGCAGGTTAAACATACGGTTATCTTGATTGGCATCGGTATTCTGCTCTAGAATATTGGGAAAATCCAATACACATTCAAGCAAATATTGAAAGAAATAATCACATTTACCAGTCGAAAAGCGTGATTCAATGACGAGGCGTTCTTTACCATATCCTAAAAAGCCCATAATATTACTTGAACGATAACAATCATTGACGCTTTGTAAAATCACCTGATCCTTGCTTATGTCGTCCGCATCTTTTATATATTCAGGGAAAATAAAAACCCCTTCTTTTTCAAGCTGCTTAAGTGTCTTATCAGCAATTTTTTCTGTCACATGGCCAATTTCCTTAAAGTGTTTTTTGCTAATAAGCTTATTATCCTTAATCTTGAGTTCCGTCATCACTATCACCTGTATAACCATACGCTTTTGCAAACTTCTCCATAATGCCGTCTTCATCATACATACCACGGACATATTCATGAAGTAATGGCAGAAGATAATCTGTCCACAATTGGTCAAAGTTTAAATGTTTTAACTTCAAGAAATAGGATGCACCAATATGATAATTTTCGTTAAGTTCTTCGACATTTGAAATTTCACTGTTTAAAGTGGTCATTCGGCGAATCGCTTCTTTTTTATCATCACCAAGCGCATCTAACATTTCCAGTCGTTCATCCGATTTTATCTCAATAAATCTGAAACGACGACGCATCGCAAAATCAAAGCTATCAACTGAACGGTCGATATCGTTCATCGTTCCAATAATATAGACGTTCTCTGGAATGTAGAATTTTTCATCTGGATTATCATGCATATTTGCATACTGTGTAGACACTTCGCCAGCTTGTCCGCGATATCCTGGATCAATTGCGAAAAACAACTCTCCAAAAATTTTAGAAATTTCACCACGGTTTATCTCATCAATAATAAAAATGTAAGGTTTTAGTTTTTCTTGTTTTACAACTGCCTTGGGGATTGGTATTTTCTTAGCTTTGATCGCATTGAAAATGGCTAAGTAATAAGAATCGCTTTGAAGAGCAGTTGCCCTATTAAAGAACCGTGTAACATCTTTCACTTGGGCGAACTCTAGATTAGACTCCAACATCTCTTTTAACTCACTGATATTCAAGCTCAGCTTATTCGATATCTTATTTTCTGGGATAGAAATGTTAATGCGCTTATCATCAATGCTGGTGATATAGAATTTAGTTCCACGAGTAATTTCCAGCTCATCTATACCTAACTCAATATTTGAAAAATAATCAGCCAAAATCTCTTGAACAGATGCCTCTTTTTCTATTACTTCCTGCGGCTTTTGCGAATCTTCAAAGTTCTTTTTCGCCTTTGATACAAATTTCTTAAACACACCATCTTGAAGCATAAATCCCATAGAACCGTCATCATTTACCTTTGGGCGCAAACCCTCAACAAAGTCGGAGTAATCGTAACTTGGGTGAAACTGTACAAATTCTATCTGTTTTTTCTGCTCGTCAGTCAGCAAAGAATAATCATCAAAATAGCCATTACTGATGATATCAGCAGCAATTTCTTTTGCGAGATAAGATTTTCCTGTCCCTGGTGCGCCTCGGAAAATGATGTTCTTGGACTCAATGAGACTGCTCGAATAAGGGTTCCTATATCCACTGAAAGCCTGAACTTGTTCTTCAACTGCCGCTTCTTCGTTCTCAGGTTGCATAGATTCTTTTCTATCCTTTTCACGATAAGTAAGGACGAACTGATCACCATCATGACCAAAACGCTTCAAGCATTCCTTTACGAATAGGATAGTCGAGAAAATGTTCCAACAATAAATAACAAACTGCTTGCCTGCGTCATAGCTATATAATAAATATTCTATTGAATTTTTATGTTTCTTAAATTCTTCAACACTGGGAAAAATGCCACGAATGACTTCAGTGCTTGGCGTATACTGACAAACCGGAAAGTTTTCTTTTTCCTCAGCAGGTAACGCAGCAATTAATTGTTCGAAAACTTGACAAGCCAAACGTGGCATGGTTTGATTTGAGTTTCTTCTTTCGCCCTTATTGTATTTGCGACGGACTATCGTTCCGCTTGCATTTTTAAAATATGTATCAAGTGGCTTGTAATTATCACCAAGACCAAGATTGTCCATCGTAAATTGATCGTCATTTGATGTTACTTCGTTGGCCGTGATAATCAGTTCGAATTTTTCTTGATTTGTTTCAACTACAAAGTTTAGTCCCTCTAAAAAGCTTTTTGCTTCAACCGCGTTAAATCCATCAGTTGAAATATCTTCATGATTGGCCAAATAATTTGCAACTGCAATGATGTATTTGGTTGGGTACTTCTTACCAGATTTATCAACCAACTCATACTTCGTACTTTTGTTTTTGTCCGGTACATCATTTTCATCAATATACTTAATCGCTTTTAGAATATCTTCCTTTGAAATGTTTTTTGGAATTGCCATTTAAACTCCTCCTTGTTTCATTGCGTATTTATGTCAAAACATCAATTTCTCCAGTACCTTTTATGGAGAAGCTCTTCTGAACTTGATTCTGCCTGATTTCTATTTTCTTTGCATTTTTTTCAATGGCATAAAAAGTTATCAGCACTATAAGGACACCTTGGATTAATGCAACAAATAAGTCGAGCAGTTTATCAATATACATATCCCCCAAATAATGTCCTCCCTTTTATAAAAATAAAGATGAGTAGAAAGTGAGCGATAGCAGAACTATAATTATATAATAAACACTTTATTATTAATTTCAAGAGTTTTTACCTTTTCATTGAAATACCGCCACATCACACCTTATTTCAAGCTTTGCTCGATCATTGTGCCTCCTCCAAACGCCGCGACACCAAGACCATTTTCTGCATACGGATTCAAGTCCAGCATTCTGTCAACAGGAGACAGAGAAGGAACAACCCTCCTGCTCATCCTCATAATTTTGCTTTGCGAGTTGTATTGCCGCTTTAATGTGATCGATGGTAAATCTGTTCAACATGGGTAGTTACGGATACTTTTGTCTCCGGATTTTTTCCGATGTGCTTCTAGTTTGTGGTGAGACATATTTTGTTAAGACTTTGTGCTTTCAGATGAATTCTTAAAAGAATCAAGGCAACCACCAAATATAGTGCTGAAATGATTGCAAAAAAATAAACATCATCCGGGCAAAAATTTAATGAAAAATTAAAGCAAAAATGAACCCAAAATGCGATCAACAGGTTATTACACTTTTTCATAAAAATGCCCATGATAATCGTTAAAGCTGTCAAAACCACAATATTTTCAAGTATATAAAGGGGTAACTCCAATCCAGTGTAGTCAGATGCCACAAACCAAAGCGGTGCATGCCAAAACGCCCAGATAACGCCCAACATAACATTTCCTTTAACAAACCCAAATCTTTCTTCCAATTCGATTCTCAAATATCCACGCCAGCCGGATTCTTCCCCGGACGCTCCCTGTAAGACTGTAAACAAAATCATACTCAATAATGCGGACGGAGCAAGGATAAGCGTTGCATCTACAGATGTTATTGAAGCTGCAGAAGAAATCCATGTGGATAACAGGAATACACCGATGACTATTGCAGTTGTAGCTAAAAGCAAACCAATATTCAGTCTCTCTTTAAAGGCCCTCCGATAAAACGCTTTAACCGTCAAATTTGGCTTTAATTTTTTTAGCATGGTAAGTAACACAATAGTTGGCGACCAGCTGCACAATACCACAATCCATTGCATTACAGCAGGTGGACAGCGGAACACGACGGATGCCAGACCACCAAGCCCTAAAACCATTACCCAAAACAAAATATAGGCATAGATGACAAACCTCCAGACTGGTTCAAGCTTTTTCATTTTCAATTTTCTCACACCTTTCTATTTTTATATTACTAATAGGATAGCAAGCGAATCTGTAATACAGCTTACTCACACCTTAAATCTACCTTAAATAAGACATTATTACAGACGCTATATAACTTAGCACTAAAGTCTACAAAATCGTAAATTCAATTTAATGAAAACACCCCTGCTCCTTTTAAATGGCAATCGAAAAATGCCGGTATCGATGTGATAAAAAGCAAGGCCGATATTCCCACCGCTTTCCAAATGATGCGGGTACGCTGAAGCTTTACTGCAGTAACCTTTTTACGCAGGAATCGTGTAGCGTTCACCACCGCCGATATCACCAGTAAAGCAGTAAGCGCATAATAGCTAAAACTCCACGTTAGAACAGATAGGGCGCTGAGTGCGATCAGCACAAATAGTATACCCCCTACCCATGAGGTAGAGTAGGTCGGTGGGAAACTTAATTCCCACTTCCCCTTCATCAAACTGTGCATGCGGTTCTCTCGCACACAGCTTTCCGATATTCTTCTTCCTTGAACATTCATCAAACAGCCAGCCGCTGTAATCCATTGTTGTAAATAACCTCTCGAACTTTAGAAATTCCTGCATATCGCCTTTTGTTCTGCGTTTTGTAGTTATACCATAACCTAAGAGCGAGTGAGTGCCCAAAAGGCTAACAACACCATCGAAAAAGTTCGAGAACTTCAAAGGAAGCTATACCTTGCAGCCAAGTCAGACAGCAAGCGGAATATCAGCATAAATCAATTATTCAACGATTCTCCCAATTGTTCAACGATTTGCCGAAAAAATGCACACCCTTTCAAATGTTTAACGATTCTCACCGATATCTACCGATAAAAATCAGGCACCATTCATCACTTTAGCCTCGTGGTAGGACAGGAATTTGTAGGGATTTGCAAATTTTATGAATGGCCACATCAGAAACTCCATATTGTATGGCTACTTGCACTACGGGTTTTGCCCATACTTCCTCATATAGCTTCTGTCGATTATAGGTATTATATTTGCCTGTTACTATTTGATATGTTGACTGTTCTTCAATTTCATCCGAGATATCATCTTGTAATTCTTTTTCTGACTGATTAGATAATTCTTCTGCTTTGATTTCTTTTTGTCCTTCCTGCTTAGCATCACCTTTATACGTTTGCTGATATGCCCAGATAATCGGCTGCAATCTTACATGTGATTTTCTTGAAATTCCTTATACCTTCATCTGAGTACTTTGGCATTTGTCATCACCCCGATTCAATTAAGTTTTATTTCAGCTTCATACCACAACGTCTGCAATAAAAATCGATAATATCAATAACCTGATTACACGATTTACATAAAAGTTTATTCAAATGTTGCTTTGCTGCCATAGTCTGTTCATTACCTTTACCATAGGCCCATATGAAAAAATCTATTTTCTTTTCGAATGATACTAATCACTTTGTCTGAATATTCCTTTGCATAGTTTATTGAAAATTCCCCATGATACATTTTATTTTTAATTTCTAAAACACTATCAGTAATCATTCTATTCAATATATGTGCAGAACGAATCATCTTCGACTGCTCCTTTTGCCCCACAAATATGAATGTCTTTGCTTTTGTGTTTCTAATTTCTTCTTTAACTGCGTAGCAGGAGTTTGCTTGCAAAAAAGAAATCATATTTGCTTTTATTATATTACATGTATCTCTATAATACTCGTCGTACAATTCGCTTTTTATCCTTAATGACTTGAATTGTAATTTAGCAAACCAATCTTGTTTTATCAATCCAAAACTTATTTCTATCATTGGTTTCACTAAGCAATATGTCAGTCTCATTGGAATTACCAATGCACTTTCTATAATGGCAAATTTACATATATCGCATCGTTGTGAAAGCATTTCAACCAAAATTTGTCCACCTAATGATAATCCGCCAATCAGAAGCACAGAGCCATTATGCGTCCTATCAATATACTCTATAATCTCTGTTGCATTTTTTTCGATACTTGTGAAGTCTTTATCACTTTCAGAATGCCCATCAAGAACAGGTATTACAATATGATAATTATCTTATAATAATTCTGCAACTTCACGATAGTTCCACCAAGACAACCCGCCGCCGTGTAACAGAACAACAACATCGCTATTCGCTTTTCCATATTCTATAATTTTCATTTTTTAATTGGCAAGATAAATTTGATTTTCAAATACGTACATCTCCTTCTAATCTTATAAGTATTACTCCCTGCTATCCCTGGAAGTGTATTCTTTAATTAAGTCCAGTGCCAGCTGATCAATATAATAACCATTTTGATGAATATAACTGTTATCAGGGGCAAGCACAAGGTTTCCAATATCCAGTTCACGCTCAAGCACAACGGGGCCCCACCCTTCGACACGCTCACAGTGCACTGCCCA
>JAEZLF010000113.1 GCA_023435925.1 Bacillota bacterium | reverse complement strand
CTCCTTCAGTTCGTCAGACAAACTAAAGGATAACGTAAATTTTAGGGTGTTACAATGGACTTTTTACATCGCAGACTGTTACACTTTTAGACTGCGTTTTGTTACACTTTTATTTTACACTAAACAAGAATACATTATTGAGTAATAAAAAGAACGCACTTTTGCGTAATTATTTATTACTCAAATATACTTTCATTGGAATGAAAATGTGCTATTATGGTTATATGAAAGAAGTTATAAATGCATAATCCAATAATTAGTTGCTACTTTTGTACTTTAACAATGTCTCCATCAATTACATAAAACACTGTATTATCTTTGATAACTATTGCAGGAGATCCTGATAATCTATCAGAAAAAGGCTCAAATAAAATGTCTATAGGACAAATACTTTCAACAGAGTCATATTGCGATGCAATTACAAATTTGCCCTTCTTATTAATAAAACCCCATTTACCGTCTTTTTTTACACATGCCTTTCCATTTACAAATTTATAAGTCATATCATATTCGGCTGGAATAACCATTTCACCCTTTTTATTTATAAATCCTTCTTTCCCGTTAATAATTACTTGAGCCAACTCATCAGAAAAAGACCCAACAGCTTCAAATCTAGGTGTTATAGCCACATTCCCCATTTCATCAAGATATCCATACAGATTATTATCTTTAAATGATGCCAGGCCTTCAGAAAAGTGCCCTAAAGCTTCATAAACAGGCTCTAAAACATAGTCACCGGTTTTATCAATGAAACCACAACCATCTACATTTTCCACAACTGCACGACCATTATGAAACTCAAAGCATTGATCGAACTTTGGAGGAATAACGAAATCACCTTTCGCATCAATATAACCCCACTTACCATTTTTCATTACACGTGCAAGTCCTTCAGAAAAATACCAAGCCATTTCAAATTGCGGTTGAATGGCCAATTCTCCACTGGCATTAATAAACCCGTACTTACCATCCTTTTGAATATCTGCAAGACCTTCTGAAAATCCTAGTGATATGCCAGAGTCGTCGTTGAGTTCGATAACAAAATCACCGTTTTCATTAATAAACCCATGCTTATCGTTTTTTACTGCGTATGCCTTCCCTTCCATAAATGGGTAAATTATATGAAAATCTGGCTTAATAACTATCTTTCCTTTATCATCAATGCATCCGAATTTGCTAATATCATCAAAAATACTATACTCTCCTGTCGAATTATAAGGCACTAAAACTTGTTTAGCTGAAAAATTTAACTTAATATTTATTGCAAATGCTATACCTAAACCTAACAATACTATTATTGAAATTATGGTGAAATATTTTTTCATGTTAAAAGCAACCTCCAAATAAATTATTCTATAGTTATATGTACGCATGATAGCAGCGCTTGCTGCGCCATGGACGGTGCGGACAATCAAACTTGAGTTTTCGCTTAACGTCTCTTCAACTACGTATTTCCTGATAAATCCGCCTGTCGCCGGGGCCCGGGCGGATTTAGTGTGCATTATTTCAGAGAAACTATTACTCTACGATCTATTTCGCGTAATCTGGGGGAGTCAAAATACTATTCTTCAACTTCATAGAGATTACTGGTCAATAGTAAAAGCAATTTTTTTATTCTGTATGTGCAATCCATCTCCCGGTTCATCTTCTGTCTCCATGTATCAGACAGCGGAAAGTAAACGTAATCCTTAACACCGTTTCCCATGTCCCAGCAGCCGGACTCATTTTGATTGCTTTTTAGCCAATCGGTTACAAATCTTAACTTTGATATATTCCTGTGATACAATGACATAAGCTCAATAGCTCCGATATATCGGCTTGCTTGTTTTGACGTAAAGCCAGCTGGTAAAACAGTTAAACGTTGGTCGTAAACATAATAGATCCCATTCTCTTTATACAAGATGTAGTCAAAAACCTTTCTTTCCGTTGACTCATCTAGTTGATCGGATAAAAGCGACACCAGATAAAAGGAAGCGAAATCAATCAGCCTACCCCCTCTTGGTATCATCCCGAAGGCTGACCTGTAAGCATTCACGTAGTCGTCATGTAAATATTCCCCTTTTGAAAAAGCGTGCGTAACAATATTTGCCCAAGTTTCAGCCACTGAGTTTGCTTTATCAATATCATTTGTGAATCTCCTGATCCATGTTGACAGCATAAGATCAGTGAATATGTCCCAGTTGTGTAGTTTCTCCCGTCTGTCAGGTATCTGCTTTTTTCCGGCAAGACAATCGCTCATATAGGATACAGCTTTTTGTATCGGCTCGTCATCTATCGTATATCCGAGAATTTGCAATCTCCGTAAAGCCTGTTCCGTCGTTATGGGGTACTTTTTTGGCTCGCTTAGCGTATGAAAATAACCCCACGAACCCTCACGGTTTTGCTTCATGATGATTTCCTTTGACCATATGGAGTCTTTATACATATCTATACCTCCAGTCGACATTTCAGGTTGTATCTTTTCCAATGAAGTTTCTCAGCTGCTTTTTCGTAATTCATTAATGCTATTTCCATAAAAACTAATCCATACTTAGTTTTTCAATAGCTTCTTTTTCATTGGATAAAAAGAATATATCTTTACCTTTATTGCATTCATAAATGAAATCTTTCAAACTCTTACTTTTATATATAGAAAAATCTCCTATGATAGCTATTTTCTTTCGATAATTAATGAATTTTTGCAATATCTCTCCGGCTATCCTGGTGCTTAGATCAAAAAACTCTTCACATATTGATGACTTATTTATAATCATACGACTACATCCTGTTTCATAATCTACTGTAGCAAATAAGTCCAGTGTTGACTGCACATCAGTTATCAGTATATGTTCACTATTAATAACTGCAATTTCAGCATTATTTTCTTTAATGACACTTATTTTCATATATAGTATTATCCCCCTTATCAAAAGATCAAATATTATTTTTTGCCAATAGTGTCCTATCAGCTAAACCTTTTTTTTGAGCATTAATTAGTTCCTTATCTTCGAAGTAATTTATTTTCATTGCACTTTTTACTTCTGATAAGGTTTTTACTGCAACTTTCCTTGCCTTGCAGCTTCCCTTTTGCAGGATATTGTAAACCTCTGAAATATCTTTCGAAAATTCTCTTCTGTTCGTGCGGATCGGTTCAAGTTCTTCCTGTAAAATTGCATTTAAAAACATCTTTACTTTTACATCACCAAGCCCACCTTTAGTATAATGTTCTTTCAATTCATCCAAATTATTGTATTCTGAAAAATACCGCAAGAATTGTTCATCCCTGCAAAAAGCATCTAAATAAGTAAAGACTGGATTTCCTTCTACATTACCAGGGTCTTCAACTCGTAAATGATTTGGGTCTGTGTACATGTCCATTACCTTTTTCTTTATTTCATCTACTGTATCTGATAAATAGATACAATTATTTAGAGACTTGCTCATTTTTGCTTTTCCATCAATTCCAGGCAGTCTAAGGGAAGCTTTATTATCCGGCAGCAATGCTTCAGGTTCTACAAGGACTTCGCTATATACTGAATTGAATTTTCTGACAATCTCCTTTGTTTGTTCTATCATTGGAAGCTGGTCTTCACCGACAGGAACTGTTGTTGCTTTAAATGCAGTTATGTCCGCAGCCTGACTAATTGGATAGGTAAAAAATCCTACAGGAATGCTCTCTTCAAAATTCCTCATTTGTATTTCCATCTTTACGGTAGGATTTCTTTGCAATCGTGATACAGTCACTAAATTCATGTAGTAAAAGGATAATTCGCAAAGCTCCGAAATCTGAGATTGAACAAAAAGCGTGGATTTAGTAGGGTCAAGGCCACATGCCAGGTAGTCTAATGCCACTTCAATAACATTTTGACGGACTTTTTCTGGATAATCTGCATTATCAGTAAGTGCCTGAGCATCAGCAATCATGATAAATATATTGTCGTATAACCCTGAATTTTGTAATTCAACCCTTCGTCTAAGAGAACCTACATAATGACCAAGATGGAGTCTCCCAGTAGGTCTATCACCTGTCAATATTACTTTTCCCATTCTATACCTCCGACTTCGTAGTATTCTACTATTATGTATAACGCCCATTATTCGCCCCAGCCACGGAGTGCGGAATGACGTCCGACAGGCCATAATGCATAATAACTACCAAGCAGTAGCGACGCCGATGAGCAGCAAAGCCTCTAGCTGAGCCGCACCAAGTCAGTCTATCAAGGGCACACCTGCCCGGCGAAGATAGAGGTGGGTGGTGCTCGCCACCCTGGTTGCATGGGCGAGCAGTGCAGCGAAGCGGAACGACTAACCCAGCAAATCGGTGTGTTGCCTGCTCGAGCCCCTGCTGTCAATGGTATAAGACCGGATGACTTTCCCCCAGCGTCCTTGCGCCGACTGCTATGTTATGTGAAGGGCGGCTCACTCTCCGGCTACACGGCGGAGTCAAAGCCGGAACGCCTTTTTACAATATTTTACCGCATTCACTCTCTACCCATATATGTGCTGGTATTTCATCTACTAATTCGAATCCTAAAGAAAGCGCTAATTGCTCAGATTCTATTCGATAAGGCCACGTACACCAATTCGGTTCAATATCGCTTTTAATCAATTCACTAATCAACGCAATTGAAGCTTCTTTGGCATACCCTTTTCCACGATATACTTCCTCTGTAGCAACATCTATTTCAGCATAACCTTGCCCTAGCATAAAACCTGAACAAAAACTTACGCACTCCTCACCTCTAAAGATGCGGCTTATAGGATAAGGTTTTTTAGCTCCTCCATCCTGTATATATGATATCTTACTTTCTACATCTTTAATTCCATCTCTTTTATCCTTTAGCTCTACAAACTTGTCTTTATTCAGATGAAATATCTTACGCCGGTCCTTTAATCCATGATATTTTCTAAATACTGCATCTAGTACTTCGTCCCACTTGGTATCAGGACAAAATACAATTGCTTCCGTTTGTTTTGTTTCAGGTATATATTGCTTGAAAATAATCTCATCTACTATATCAACAGCATTATCTGTTTCAGCATTACCTGTTACAAAATGAAATGCAAATGGTGTAAATAGAACGGCTATTTGTGGGTTATTCTCCGAATCCACATATAATTCTCCATCATATTGTCCTTCTAATGATGAATATATTACAGGAATGTTGTGGGTATAATTACTAAACAGTTTGTAATATTTCCCTTTATTCTGAACCTTTACCATTTTGAACTCCTTAATAATATTTTTATAGTATTTTCATTGAGTGTCCTTTTCCGCCCGACGTCGGAGCCCGAGCACCGTAAGTGAGCCACCTTTCATATAACGTCTTATAGGACGCGACGTCGATGAGTAGTAAATCCACCAAATCTGAGACTCAGACCATGCATGCCCTTGCGCTGACTGCTTTGTTATACGAAGTCAGGTGCCCCCCGAAGCCAGAGACCGCCACGGATGGCGGGCCCTAAACACCCTAAACCCTCTATACCCTTAAGTTTTGTACAAAGGTTTCATCATAAATCTACCCTCAGCTGCCTTTCCAAACCCAAATTGTTCGTATAATCCATGAGCATCCTTTGTCGCAAGAATACCTCTTAAGTCCTTGTAATCGCTTGACTCTACAATACTCTTTACTAAATTTTTCCCTATCTCTTTTCTCCTGTATTTTTCATCAATAATCACATCACAGAGCCAATAAACAGTGGCATAATCAGTTACAACTCTAGCGAATCCAACCTGTTCTTTATCTGTGTACACTCCATAACAATCAGAGTTGTTTATAGCTTTTTCTATTACTTCGACCGGACGATCATTCGCCCAGTAGCTCTTCGATAATAACTCTTTTATCTTCTCAATCGACAATAATGATTTTTCATTGCTAATCCTATACTCTCCAAATTCCCACTCCATGCTTTCTCCCCTCGCTGATTACGCTGATTTGGCTTAGTCAATTATACTTCATGTCTTTCGTTCATCCCGTACGATGTCGCGTTCATTCTGCACCTGATTTCTTATAACTATTACTTTACCAACTATTTCGCATAATCCAAACCAGTATTTACTTATGCGAAATAGCTCGTATAGACAAATAATATATAAGGTAATTGTATTATTTGTAAACAATGCCGTCAAGTGGATTGGTAGATTTATATTTCTATACGTTGATAGATTCTTTTCTCTTACCAAGGTAATTCCTCAACAATTGCTTTATTACACAAATATACTTTCATTGGAATGAAAATGTGCTATTATGGATATGTATACATAAATTATATAATCCAAGTGAGGTTTTTTACAGATGAAAAATATCAATGAATTTGAAATGCCTCCGGTGCTTCGGGACTTTTTAAGCTACATGCAAACCATTAAAGGAAAATCTGCAAACACGGTTCAGGTCTATTTTTATGACCTCAGAGTTTTTTTCCGGTTTATGAAGCTTCATAAGAATTTGGTTAATAAAAACATTGAATTTAATGACATACCGATTACTGATATTGATACAGACTTTTTAAAATTGATTTCCTTAAGTGATCTTTATGCATTTATGGCTTATGTCAGTAACAATCGTGACAATTCTTCCTATGCACGTGCCAGAAAAGTTGCCAGCTTGAAATCCTTTTTTAAGTATATTACGTTTAAGGCGAAGCTTTTGGATATCAACCCTGCTGCTGAATTAGAATCACCTAAGATTCTGAAACGCCTGCCCAGGTATTTAAATATTGAAGAAAGCAAACAATTGCTGAATTCCGTTGAAGGCACATTTTCAGAGCGTGATTATGCAATCATTACTGTATTTTTAAATTGTGGCCTGCGTCTGTCTGAATTAGTTGGTATTAATCTGAATAATATCAAAGACGGAACCACCCTTACTGTTATAGGAAAAGGTGACAAAGAACGGAGCATCCCATTAAACAATGCCTGTATTAATGCGATTGAAGCCTATAAGAAGGTACGGCCCGCCAATGGATTAAAGGATAAAAATGCACTTTTCATCAGTGAGCGCAGACAACGGATCAGCAAAGAATCTGTACAAAAGATCGTTAAGAAGTATATAAAGGCTGCCGGACTGGATCCTGAAAGGTACTCTACTCACAAGCTCCGACATACTGCAGCTACGCTGATGTACAAATATGGCCATGTGGATATCCGTGCTCTTCAGGAGCTACTTGGTCACGAAAGTATTGCTACAACACAGATATACACACATTTGGATAGCAACCAGCTGAGAAACGCAGTTAACAGCAATCCCCTTGCGAATTTTGATTTTAAAGAACCGCTTCATAAGGATGAAAATGATAATCAAAAGGATAAAGAATAACAAAAAGATGATAAAAATTAAGAAATAAAGATCAGAATACATAAGCTAGAATACATAAAACTAGAACACATAATAGTCGAAACGCTTATAACGCCTTGATTCAAAATGAAATTTTTCGATTGTAGAAAAATTTCATTACCTCAGCGGTGTTTCAACGAGGCGGGAGATATACTCACCGCCTAAAAACAAAATCGGTACCCGTCGCCTATAGGGGTAGGGGGCATTTTTTTGCCTCGTTATTTATTTTATTTACACGGACCGGAAATATCATTATAATAGTATAGGCTCTTGCTTAAAGGTGCAGCAATAGTTGCTTACGCTTTGCTGCTGCACAGTAAAAGGATTGGCGGGAACAATTGTGCGGCGCGCCGAGTCAAATAAATGGATTGTTTGATGTTGTATTTTGTTTATAAGAGGTCGTTACGATATGAATTTACGTAAATTTTATTTTATATTGACTGCCATCGTATCGGTAGTCTTGTTTTGCACCGGCATTGGGTTACTTTATTATGTAAACAGCAAAACGCTGATCTCCGAAGTCACCTCCACGACGTCGAACAGCCATATTAAACAGATATTTGAACCCTTTGTTCAAAGCAAGGAGCCCTTTAACGTTCTGTTGCTCGGCGGCGACAAGGTCAACAAAAACTCAGACACGATGATGCTGGCGAATTTCAATCCGGAAACCTGCGAAGTGAATATCATGTCCATTCCCCGTGATACAAAGGTCACCATTGAAAATAAGGCCCGTAAGATCAACTATGCCTTTCCTCATGGAGGTGTGGAATTAACCGTGAAAACGGTCTCGGAGCTCCTTGATGTCAAAATCAAATACTATGTTTTTATTGACACAGCTGCATTCAGGGAAATTATTGATTTATTGGGCGGCGTCGATTATTACATTCCGGCTGATATGAATTATGATGATCCTACACAGAATCTGCACATACATCTTAAAAAAGGCCAGCAGCGCTTGAACGGAGCACAGTCGGAACAGTATATCCGGTTCCGGCACCCGAACAAGTGGACCAAAGAGCTGAGAAAGTTTTATGATGGCAGTGATTTGAAAAGAATGGAAGCTCAGCAGAGCTTTCTAAAAGAGCTAATGAAGCAAAAACTGACCCTGCAATATCTCCCTAAGCTAAGCAGTATCATTAATGTCGTATTCGAAAATTTGGAAACGAACTTCACATTAAATGAAATCATCAAAATGACCAGTTATATCAGTAAATTTAAGATCGAGAACCTGGAATTCATCCAAATGCCCGGAACGACTTATGATGCTTCGCCATGGTATTACTTATGCGATATTCCCGCCGCAAGGCTGATTATGGCGGAAAGCTTTCCATGTAATGACAGCTTTGTTACAACAGACGCCAAAGTAATTGAAGCATATAAAAGCGTGAAAATGGAAAAAGCTCCAAAGACAACGGTAAAATCAACAGATGCAACAAACACCACCAAAAGTGCCATCATAGATAGTCCTTCGAATGCTGAGTCCTCTATAAAAGGAACGGAACAGCCGGATCCATAAAGCAGCAAGCTTGTATTTCGGCTCAAAATACTCTTGTTTCAAAAATTTTTGAGCTTCCAAAGCTATAACTTGGTTTTATCCAAGTCAAAGCGTAAACTTAACTTTACCAAAACAAACGAAGGACACAGTAGATCATATCGGCTGTGTCCTTCCCTCTTTTCATTTCGTTGATTCTTAATTTCAGTTCATAGCTGCCGGGTTTGTTTATTTTAAACCAAGAAACACCTTATATGCCTTGTAAATCATGTAGATATCCATTTTACTTGTGATCTCAAAGGGAGAGTGCATGGATAACACGGCAAGACCGCAGTCAAGATCATCGATGCCGAGGTTCGCAGCATATTGCGCAATGGTGCCTCCTCCGCCCTGATCCACCTTACCCAGTTCGCCGGTCTGCCATACGATCTTGTGATCATTGAACAGCTTTCTGACCTCACCCAGGAATTCTGCATTGGCGTCGCTGGCATCATACTTACCTCTTGAGCCGGTATACTTCTGCAGAACGATGCCGCGTCCCAGGTATGTTGCATTATTCTTTTCATATACGCTTTCGTAGTTCGGATCAACACCTGCATTTACATCTGCCGATAACATTTTGGATTTCACCAAGCAAGAGCGAAGCTTCAAGTCAGAATAATGATCTGAGGTAAGCGATATTAATTGAGCCAGAAAATCCTGCAATATACTGGACTGTGCTCCTGTATTGCCCATACTTCCTACCTCCTCCTTATCCGTGAGAAGGCATACAGCAGTGCGTTCCGGTGTACCGATTTCCAGAATAGCTTTCAGTGAAGGATATGCACATACTCTGTCATCCTGTCCATAACCACCGACCATGCTCTTATCAAACCCGACGTCTCTTGCCTTTTGTGCCGGTACAATCTCAAGCTCGGCCGATTGGAAATCCTCTTCTACAATACCATACCTCTTATGGAGAATATTCAAAATGTTGAGTTTCACCTTTTCTTTGACCTTTTCATCGTTATAAGGCATAGACCCCAACAGTAAATTCAGGCCCTCCCCGGTAACAGCCTCGCCCAACTTCTTCTGCATCTGATCCTTTGCCAGATGAGGCAGCAAATCTGTTATGGTAAAGACTGGATCATCGTCATTTTCTCCAATAACGATTTCTACGGTTGTTCCATCGCCTTTTACGACAATTCCATGAAGAGCAAGGGGCAGCGTCAGCCATTGATATTTTTTCAGCCCGCCATAATAATGGGTTTTGAAAAGTACCAACCCCGTATCCTCATATAACGGATTTTGCTTCAGGTCAATTCTGGGAGAATCAATATGCGATCCAAGAATGTTGGTTCCTTCTTCCAAAGGTTTGTTACCGATAACAGCAAAAACCGCAGATTTCTTTCGGTTAATAAAATAAACCTTTGAGCCGGGTATAAGCTTCTTACTATTCTTAATATAGCTCTCCAATGGCAGAAAGCCTGCTGATACAGCCAGTTTCTCAGCGTTAGCCGTAAATTCCCGCTCTGTTTTTGAACGATTTAGAAAATCCATGTACTCTTCACTAAAATCAAATCCGATTTTGATATCCTCTTCAGTGGCTTTATCCCATACAGTTTGCTGTTTAAAAAATAATTCCTCCTGCAGCTTTTGTCCTTCTGTCTTTTTCTCTTCCATAGCCAAAGTCCTCCTGTAATAATAATTTCAAATGCCATTGCTCTTTTGAAATATGGATGCTTTTTCTTTTATATTATATACCTTTAATGGCTCTTTATAAACACATATTGCACAACTTTCCAGCCGATATGCCTTGCGCAAACTGTTACTGCCTCGCTGTTGCATTCTAGTAATCAGAATGCTAAAATAATGTTTTGATAAAAGGAGGTTCTCAATGTTTGATTGTCATATGCATACGAAATTTTCAACAGATAGCAACATGGATGCAGTAGAAGCATGTAATAAAGCTATAGCTCTTGGACTGGACGGAATCGCATTTACCGATCATCTGGATCTGGATTATCCGGGTACAGACGAGTCATGGATTATAGATTTTAAGCAATATTTCTCTCAAATTACAGCCATAAAGGAAAAATATGAAGGCCGGCTAAATGTGCTGCGTGCTATTGAAGTAGGAATACAGCCTCATGTAATTGACGAATCTTTGCGGGTCGTGAAAAGTGTTCCTTTTGACTATGTCCTGGCATCGGTTCATGTAATCGATAAAATCGATCCCTATGCCAGGGTCTATTATGAGGGCAAATCCAGAGAAGAAGCATACAGGCGTTATTTGGAAGAAATCTATTTCATGATCACCCACATTGACGACTTCGATATGGTTGGGCATTTTGAATATATCATCCGATATGCCAGATATGCCGACAGGTCGATAAGATATGCTGATCACTCGGATGTGTTTGATTCTATACTCAAAGAGCTCATAAAACAGGGACGAGGCTTTGAAGTGAATACCGGCACCTACAGGAACCCATCTGATTCGGCAGAGTATGATATTTCTGTTCTCAAGCGTTTTCGAGAACTTGGCGGTGAGCTTGTTTGTCTCGGTTCAGATGCTCACAGAGTCAATCATATCGGCCTGAGGTTCGATGACTTTTCACAGATGATCCTCAATGCCGGTTTTAAGTATACGGTGCATTTTGAAGAAAGAAAACCTGTATGGGATAAGCTTTAGTTTGATATTCATTCAATAATACCGCCGCCTACAATCACATCGCCGTCATAAAACACAACAGACTGGCCCGGAGTTATAGCTCGCTGCGGTTCATCAAACAGCACGCTGACGCGACCATCCTGCAAAGGACGAATCACTGCCGCAGCTTCCCTGGCTGAATACCGGATTTTAGCGCTGACACGCATTTCATCCTTCAATTCGGAAATTGAAATATAGTTCACATCCGAGGCTGTCAGTTCAGGTGAAAAAACTTCCCTTTCATCACCAAGCACAACGGTGTTATCCTGCGGATTTATTGCCACAACGAACATAGGTTTCCCAAAAGCTATGCCCAGGCCTTTTCTTTGGCCAACCGTATAATGGATAATGCCCTTGTGCATGCCAAGCTTTTTTCCGTCGCGGTCCACAAAGCATCCCGGTTTGATATCCGCGTCCGTGTTTTCACTGATATAGCGGCCGTAGTCATTATCTTCTACAAAGCATATTTCCTGACTATCCGGTTTTGTTGCAACAGACAGTCCAATATTTTTTGCCAGTTCCCTTACCTTGTCCTTGGTGAAATCGCCAATGGGAAAGAGCGTTCTGGCAAGCTGCTCCTGCGTCATGGTATAAAGTGCATAGGTCTGATCCTTTGCAGACGTCACAGATTTTTTGAGAAGATACCTTCCGCTAGCTTGATCATAAGCAATACGAGCATAATGACCGGTGGCTACGTAGTCCATTTCCATTGAAATGGCTTTCTGAAGCATGGCTTCAAATTTGACAAAACGATTACAGGCAATACATGGGTTGGGCGTTCTCCCCATTATATACTCATGGTTGAAATAGTTAATTACCTTCTGTTGAAAGATATCTTTGAAATTCAATACATAATAGGGTATGCCAAGCCTGTCCGCCACTCTGCGTGCATCATCCACCGCGGATAAAGAACAGCAGCCTCCCTCTGTTTTTTGCCTCTCTTCTCCCTGATCAGGCCATATCTGCAATGTCACGCCTACGACATCGTACCCTTGTTCCAACAAAACAGCGGCAGCCGCAGAACTATCCACACCACCGCTCATTCCAAGCATTACTTTGCCTTTTGACATTTTGCTTTACACCTTAGTCCTCATCTTCTATTTCGTGGTGGAGATCATCACACCTTCTGCTGCATGCGTTCAAATCGCTATTTTCGTCAATGAGACCATTTTTTCGCTGGTAATCTTCGATGGCAGCACGAATGGCCTCTTCCGCGAGATTGGAGCAGTGCATTTTTACCGGGGGCAATCCGCCTAATGCTTCCGCAACTGCCTGGTTTGTAATCTGCAGTGCTTCATCAACGGTCTTACCCACCACCAGTTCAGTTGCCATACTGCTTGTTGCAACTGCCGCACCACATCCAAAGGTCCTAAATTTGGCATCGACAATCACATTATCCTCTATCTTAAGATACATTTTCATGATATCTCCGCATTTCGGATTTCCTACCTGACCTACACCATCTGCTTCATTAATCTCCCCGACATTTCTGGGATTCATAAAATGATCCATCACTTTTTCACTATACATAATTATTCCCTCTTTCCAAGGCTTTCTGCCTGCTAATTTATCTGCTTATTTATCCGCTTATATTAATACGTTTGCTTTTTTAAATGTGCCTCATAGAGCGGAGACATCTCTCGTAGTCTTTGAACAATACCCGGCAATACCTCTAGCAAAGCGTCCACATCCGTATCGGAATTCTCTTCTCCAAAGGTTATCCTCAAAGAACCATGGGCGATTTCGTGGGGTAATCCAATTGCAAGCAGCACATGGGACGGGTCAAGGGAACCGGATGTACAGGCGGAACCGCTGGATGCAGCAATCCCCTTCATATCCAACATTAGAAGAAGAGATTCGCCTTCTATAAACTGAAAGGAGAAATTCACATTTCCGGGCAATCTTTGTTCTCTATGCCCATTGAGCTTGACATAAGGTATTTGCTTTTCAATTTCAGCAATTGTTCTGTCGCGAAGCGCCAGAAGCTTTTTATTATATTGGTCCAGATTTGCAACCGCTATTTCAATTGCTTTAGCAAAGCCTGCAATTGCAGCTACATTTTCTGTACTGGC
>JAEZLF010000298.1 GCA_023435925.1 Bacillota bacterium | reverse complement strand
GTCTTGGTAGTAATACCGTCCATATCGGTAAAGGGATCAATCGGTATAAACTCAAACCCCTTGATCTTCTCCTTCATGGTCGGGATATACCCGGTACCGGCAGATCTCAAAGGCATATCGTAATTCTGAATATAGCTTCCAACATTACCTTTGGCAAATTCACTCTCCAGTAACTTGCCTTCCGTGTCAAGCGGAAATTCTGTGCTGACCAAACCCTCATTATACATTTTATTCATGAACCTGACTCCCTCTTTATAACCGGGCGCCAGCAGTTTCAAGTTTCCGCTGCTATAGTAGCGGGATTCTTCAGATTTCTCTGTTATAAAGGACTCAAGCAGGTTATTGGCAACCCACAGCACATCGTTGCCCATACCAAAAGGTATTACTCTTCCAACCTTGCCTGGATTCTTTTCTTTAAAGGCCTTCATCGCATTGTAGAATTCCTCTGTGGTTTCTGGAATATCAAGGCCTAGCTTATCCAGCCAATCTTTTCTGATCCAGGTAGTATTCTTTGCATTAATAACTCTCTTAGCCGGTATTGACCAAAGCTGTCCATAGAATTTACCACGGTCAAGAACATCCTTTCCGAGAAATTCCTTCAATTCCTTTCCATATACATTAAACGCTGTATCAAGCTGTGTGATGCCGCCCTGCTTATAATAATTGTAAACAAGATCGGGAGAGTATGTCAGGCATATATCGGGAGCTTGGTTTGAAGCCATCCAGATGTTCAGCTTATCATCCGAAGTCCATCGCGGGGCAGTAACGAACTGAAGCTTTATATCAGGATTTGCCTTCTGGAAAGTATCAATTATCCATTTGGTATAAAAGTTATTATCCGGCGGAGTTCCACCAACATTACCTCTGTCAAACACCATCAATTTAAGGTTTGTAACGGGCTTTGCCTTGACCGTTACTGCCAGAGTAGCCTTTAATGCATTATTACTTGAGCTGACTACTGTAATAACAGCCTTTCCCGGTTTTTCTGCCTTAATGATACCGGATGAAGTAACAGTAACAATATTTTTGTCGCTGGTTGTAAATGTGAGCAGTTTCTGTGTTGTATTTGCCGGTGTGAATGTAACAATGAGATCACTTGTGCTGCCGACTTCTAATGTAACACTGCTTTTGTCGAGCTTGATTCCGGTGACCTTAACAATCCTGATGGCACTTACCGGCACAATCAGAGATAAAATGATCATCAGAGTCAACAAAACTGAAATAAACCTTTTCATAAACACCCTCCTCTTTTTTATTACCCTTTGATAATATTTTCGTAAATAGATCTAGAAGACGTTCCTCCTTTCTATCCTTTAATTGCACCGATCATAATTCCTGAAATAAAGTACCTCTGCAGCCACGGATATACAAGAAGGATGGGAACTGTTGCAAATAATACTGCCGCAGCTTTCAGACTCTCCGGTGCAAGGTCTTGTATGGAAGACCCTTCCATTTGAGCTATTTCAGACATCTGGTTGTTATATATCAATTGATATAGCTTCATTTGCAGGGGGAAGAATTTCTGACTGTTAATGTAAAGCAATGCATCCTGGAATCCATTCCAGCGTCCTACCGCATAAAAGAGAGCAAGAGTTGCCAGAACCGGCGTGGACAGTGGCAGCACAATTTTTACAAGAATAACAAGATAGGATGCTCCGTCCAGATAAGCAGACTCTTCCAGACTTTCAGGAAGATTTGAGAAAAATGTTTTCAGAATAATCATATTGAATGCGCTCAAGCAATAGGGCAGCATAAGTGCCAGAGGCGAGTCAATCAAATTGAGGCTCTTCACCAGAATATAATCCGGTATCATTCCTCCGCTGAAATACATGGTGATCACTATGATCACAAGGAAAAAATTGCGTCCCTTCAGATTCTTCTTCGTTAAAGGATACGCCGCCATGATAGTCATAAAAATACTCAGTACACAACTTACAATTGTAAGCCAGATTGTGAAGAGCATGGAGCTGATCATGGATTTGTCTGCAAAAACCGCTTCATATGACTCAAATGTAAATTCTACCGGCCAAACTGTCACCATTCTTGCCGTGATGGCATGATTTGAGCTGAAAGAAACTGCAAAAATATATAACATAGGCAGTACGCATAATAGTGCCGTAGCTGCAACAATCAGTATCATCGACCAATCAAAGATTTTATCCTTTACTCTGTTCCCCATATGCCATACCCCCAATGTTCAAATTAAGTCTCACTGACGTTGTTCAAATGAGTTACCATATCCCCTGCTCTCCAACCTTATCGGCTATATAATTCGTCACCAGCAAAAATATCAGGCCTACAACAGATTGAAATAGCCCTACTGCAGTCGCTATAGTAAATTGAAAGGATTTAATTCCTATCCTGTATACAAACGTGCTGATAACATCTGAAAACTGCATTACAAAGTTATTTCCAATAATATAGGGTCTGTCGAATCCAATTTGAAGCATTCTGCCCATCTGCATGATTAGAAGGATGATAATTGTGGGTTTTAAACCAGGCAATGTGATATGCCATATTTTTCGAAGCCTTCCGGCACCGTCAACAACAGCCGCTTCATATAGTTCCTGATTGATCCCGGCAATTGCGGCAAGGTATATAATTGTATTCCAGCCAACACTCTGCCAGATACCAAGCACGATATAGGTTCCCAGCCAGATAAAAGGATCCGTCAAAAAAGGTACAGGACCGGCACCTGCTTTCGCAAGTAAAATGTTGATTAATCCCGATTCAGGTGCAAACAGCTGTAATGAAATACTACCTATAATAACCCACGATAAGAAATGAGGAAGATACAAAATTGTCTGCGATGCTTTTTTGAACCATAATATTTTTATCTCGCTTAAAACGATTGCTAATAGGATCGGTGCCGGAAATCCTATAAGAAGATCCAGCGTATTAAGCAGAAAGGTATTGCGCACAGCTTGTACAAACTGGGGCATTGAAAAAATTTCTTTGAATGCATCCAAACCGATCCATGGGCTGGCCAACACTCCCTGGAAGATGTTATAATCCTTAAACGCGACCAATATGCCGTACATCGGAGCATATTTGAAAATGATGAAGTATGCTAATGGTAAAAGTAGAAACAAATAAAGCAAATAATTATTCTTCATATAGACCGAAAATCTGGATCTCGGGGAGCCGGTCCTGCTGACAATCACTGCCGAAGTGTTCAGGTTGGACATTTGACATAACTCCTTTATAAAAAAATGACAACTGACCCGTGGATTCAAAATAATTATATGCATGGTTTTTTTTTATAACAATAATGACTTTTGCTTATTCCTATCACTTTTGCCTAATCTCCTCCAGGATTGGCTTATATGGCCAGTTTGCAGCAGTGTCCCTTTTCCAGCTACCGCTTCTCAGTGGTACCTTGCGAGAAACGTCTGTATGAAGAAAGGGGATGCTTCTGAAATGTCCATTGCGAGAAACGTCTGTATGAAGAAAGGGTACGCTTCTGAAATGTCCATTGCGAGAAACGTCCCCTTTTGATATGATATACCTTAAATAAACATTGCAATGAGGTGTTGAAATGAATGTTACAGAGGCTTGCCGCCAGGTTAAATCATCTTCTCTGAAGCTTGCTGCCGCAAGCAGCGAAGAAAAGAATAACGCTCTTTTGCATATCGCAGAGGTGCTGCTTGAACATAAAGAAGAAATATTTAATGCAAATAGGAAAGACCTTCAGAGAAGTGAGTCGGAAAACATCTCGTTACCGCTGCTGAAACGGCTCAAATTTGATGAATCCAAGCTGACTGAAGTCACAGAGGGTATTCGAAGCCTTGTAAGACTTGATGATCCGGTCGGAAAAACCCTCATGTCCACAGAATTGGATGAAGGGCTGGAACTCTATAAAGTCACCTGTCCCATTGGAGCCATCGGCGTTATCTTTGAATCCAGACCGGATGCACTGGTTCAGATTTCCGCTCTCTGCCTCAAAAGCGGCAATGGTGTACTGCTCAAAGGCGGTTCTGAAGCAAAAGAAACCAACCGTGTCCTTGCCGGGCTCATTATTTCCGCTTCTGAAGAAGCCGGAATGCCTGCCGGCTGGTGCAGCCTTCTGGAAACCCGTTCAGACATTACTGAGCTTCTGAAGCTGGATTCATATGTGGATCTCATTATCCCACGAGGCTCCAACGAATTTGTCAGATACATTATGAACAATACCAATATACCTGTTATGGGGCATGCTGACGGCATTTGCCACTGCTATATCGACTCCTCGGCCGATCTCGATATGGCTGTCAACATCGCAATAGACTCCAAAACACAATATGTTGCAGTATGCAACGCACTTGAGACATTGCTGGTTCATCAGGACATTGCTGCAGCGTTCCTGCCGAAGCTCAGGAAATCCGCGGACAGTAAACAACTTGAGTTGTTTGGCTGTCCCGATACACAATCCATTATTCCTGTTTTGCCTGCAACAGAGGATGACTGGAAAACCGAATATCTGGATTACAAGCTCTCTGTCCGGATTGTAAAAAGTATGGATGAAGCCATTGATCATATAAACACCTATGGCTCGGGTCACACCGATTCCATTGTCACTGCAGACAGTGAGCATGCCGCACGCTTTATGGCACTTGTAGATTCAGGCAACGTATTCTGGAACTGCTCAACGCGGTTTAGTGACGGCTACAAATACGGTCTTGGAGCTGAGGTAGGCATCAGCACAGGTAAACTTCATGCGAGGGGTCCGGTCGGACTTGAAGGACTCATTATCTATAAATACAAACTGATAGGGCATGGCCAGATTGTTGCAGACTATGCATCAAAGAAACGAACCTTCCGGCATACCAATATGAATCGAGATTTTCCATTGTAAACTTTAATCAACATTACAGCCGGTTTAACATAACATAAAACAAGAAAGAAAAAAAACCGGTGAGCATAAAATGGAAAAAGGACTGAGTCTTGATCATATTACAAACAGCCTTCTCACGCTGCAGAAGCTGAAGAGGCTTTACGCTTCTGCTGCACGGCAGGAGGACGGCATAGATGCTGATGATATACAGTTGGACAAATTATCGTTATTTAGAGAAACATTAACAGCAGTTGCAGGCTTTCTGCCCGAGACCAGAGGAAGCTCAGTCAGTGAAGCCTTCAGGCAGGGCAGCCATTATTGCGGTGCCTACAGAAGTATGAAACAACAAGTCCGGGAGATCAACGGAAATAGACTGGACAGCGCACAGGTGCTTAAGAGTCTCAGGCTGGTCACCCCCGTACTCAGCAATAAGCAGAGACTGTATATGGATAAGGTAGTAAAAATCTTCGACATATTGCAATCATAAGTTCTTTGTGTAAATATGTAAAATAATGTCTTCTTTTCATTGCTGTTTATGTTATACTCTAACTAAACACAATGCTACACAGGAGACGTCATCATGCCCGATTTAAAGAAAGAAGATAAGGGATATCTGTCCAAGCTGTTATTGTCTCTTCACAATCTTTTGAGTGCCCGGGAGCTGCTGTCACTTCGAAATATAAGGGCAGACCATCTGCACTATTTCTTCGCTTTCCCCATAGCGATGACTTTTGTTAATGTACAGGACTTCTTTCTGCACAGCGGTACCGAGCTGTTCGGCATGACATATACCACTGTCACCTTCATGGCGTTCGTATTAGGTGCCATTGTGATGTTTTCCATTTCCGACAAAGAGAACATTTCCGCCATTTCGAAGCTTTCCGCATCTATTTCCATTGCAGGATTTATCCCATGGCTTTTCCTCCCGGGCGGCAATGCTTCTCTTATATGTTCCCTGGTTTTCATGGCCGGTGTTGGTGGTTGTGTATCCAGCAGCAGCTTTTCCTACGTGTTCATGCTCAACAATGCTGAGCGCTTTTTTGGAAGCGCGTTAATGATTTTACTTATTCAATTCATTGATTTGTATGGCAAGTTTCTTTCCATACCACTTGTCACCCGAAAGATAATAGCGTTTGTGATGATCGGCAGCTTATGCGTTTGTATACTTTTATCGAGAAAAAGGGATTACGCCGGCGCCGGAGAGAATGTGGGAAGAAAATTCGATCCGAGCGTCTGGTTGGCTCTGTACATCTTTTTATCCTACTTCGCAATTCGGATCACAGGCTTTTATTCCCCGGCTTTTGCGCCTCCGCAGGGTGCACAGCTTTGGGGATTGTTATCACTGGTCCTTACTCTGTTCTGCATCTCACTTCAGGCGATATTCAAGCGAAGCGTATGGACCTTGTGTAATGTCTTCTTTATCACATCCATTATGGCATATGTAATGTGGTATACAGAGCTGCCGGAGGCCGCCTTTTTGCTTTCAGAGCTGAAGGAGCTCGGCTTTTTGATTTCACTTTATCTGGTGGGCTGTGTCACCAACAAGTTCTGCGATTTCCGTATGCACAAACGCCTCATTCTGCTGTCCATGGCAGCGTGCGGTATTCTGTATGTAGGAATCGATGTACTGCACATGATGATGCCAACACAAACCATTGCCGTCATTACCGCAGCGATCTTGTTTGCCGTGTTTCTGCTGCTTTCTCCGGCGTTTTCACAGTTTTTGTTTTTTGCTGACTGGTCAAAGGAATTTCGTCTGACACACATGTCTTCTCCCGCAGAAATCGCTTTATCATCAAGTGAATCAAAACGAAAGGCCCGGTTCAGCCTGGATGATACCAATCTATCGCCTCGGGAAAAGCAAGTCGTGATACTGCTGCTGCGCGGGATGACGCTCAGACAAGCAGCACCGGAGCTGGGACTCACCTTTTCAACGGTTTCGACTTACAGCAAGTCCATTTATAAAAAGCTAGGCATCAACAGCCGCTCCGAATTGTTTATACTCTTCGGGTATTCTCCGCAAGGCGAAGAACAGGATTCAATTTAAGCTAAACGCTTATGCCGGAATGAATCCGGCACAAGCTCACGCAGGGCTGGTCATTCCGCTCCGCTCCATTGCTCGCCCATGCATCCTGGCTACACCTGCGCACCCCGCTTCACGTGGCGTTTGAACAACGTCGGCTGGTCGATGACTTCGTCATCTGCTCGCCTATGCACCCTAAGTGAGAGATTGTACTCATCACTGACGTTGTTCAATTACAGAAAAATAAGCCGAAAAACCGCATTTTTTATACCCTCTCCCTATTTTGGGAGGGGGTATTTTTGTCTCTGCTCCTAAGATTGGGATATTGTGGCACGGAAGAATGCTTTTTAGAATATGACTGAATGCAAAAACACGAAAGGAGGTTCATAATGCATTGGTTCAAGTCAATCTCATCGTCTAAAGCCGATGATCCTCGCCCACCTGCAGGAATGGGCACAGAACAGGAAAAGCAATGGCGTATCTCTCAGCTGGCAGACGACGAACGTAAAGCGTTCGAGTGGTTCAGGCTTGGATACACAGCACGTTGGACAGCTGAAACGATGCTTCTTGACAGGAAAACGGCCCGAAGGCTGTTTAGTACCTTGTACCGCAAGCTGCAGGTCGTCGATGAGACGGAAATCAGCCGACTCTACCGCACGGTAAAGCTGATGCCGGATGACCTGCCTCCGGAGGATGAGTCTTTGCCTCCGTAACTACAGACATGACTCTGTACCAAACGGATTACTATTTATGAAGAAACGAGGAGATTTCATGATGAAAAGAAGATTTATTTCCATTTTATTAGCGCTGTTACTGTTGACTGTTATTTTCCCCGCCGGTGCTTTTGCAGCAGGGATACCAACCTCATGGAAAGCACCCGGCTCACTGGTGGCGGGTGTTACGGATCAATTTCCGTATATGACCAGTATCTATTTTTCCGTTGATTCAAAGCTCTTGGATTTCATTGATGAAGAGCTCACGGATTACGATGCGCTTGGCATCGATAGTGTTGGGCATACCGCTCAAATTGACTGGAAATTGAATGACGGCAGTTGGCATTACACATCGGACTGGGACACTCTTAGCGGAGACTACCCCGTTGATTCCGGACTCTATGCGCAGAGCGGATATTTGTCTGGTGAAACAACACAGGAGATAAGCATTTTTGATCTTAGAAACGGAGACAGTAAAAACACAGAACTGCAATCACTGCTGGGGAGCGCTATGATACGCGGTACTGATGCAAACGGTGAAAACAACAGGCTAGACCTAAAAAATAATACATTTTATTTTAGGGTAAGACTGATGGCGAGTTATAATACGACTAATTCCGGAGAAGACAAGTTCATCTTATCACCGTGGTCAAAGATTCTGGCTTATGGGAAAAATGCCACAGCACTTGATAAACCTACCTCTCTTACGGCGCCAAGCATTTCAAATCCGGTCGTTGGAAAGAACAATGACGGTTCTCCGAAGATTACCTTCACGGTAGTTACTCCAAAACAGGTACAAGATGCAAATAATTATATTCAGGCAAAGGACGCAACTAGTATCGAAGTACAGCACCAGATCAATATAAATGGTACCGGTTGGATCGAAGGAGAGGCAGGCGTCTGGTGGCTTTCAGGGGAAACCCGCAGCATCAGCGTACCGACAACCTATGACAACGGGAAGGTTGTCGAGGTAGACAAAGCATACATACAGGTCCGCATGCGTTATGCCTATGACGGCAGTAAAAGTGTCGGAGCCATGACATCCGAATGGTCAAATGTAATTTCGGTTAACACTCCATCATGGAGTAATGCCAGCACATGGGCAACAAAAGAATTGAAGAATGCATCTGATTTGGGTCTTATCCCCGACATCCTCAAGGGTGTCGATATGACAAAGCCCATCACTCGCGAGGAATTCTGCGAGCTATCCGTGCTTCTCTATGAAAAGGTTACGAAAACCACGGCAGCGCCTGCGCCGTCAAATCCTTTTACCGATACAACCAACAAGCAGATACTAAAGGCATATGCACTAGGTATTACAACCGGAACGTCAGCCACTACATTCTCGCCTAAGACACTTATAAACCGGGAGCAGTGCGCTGCAATGCTTTTCCGGGCCATCAAGGCTATCTCGCCGGATACTGATTACAGCGTCATGGGAGTGAAGGACTTTCCCGACCAGAAACATATATCTCAATGGGCAGTAGACGCTACGAAATACATGTCGAAGCTGGGCATAATCAAGGGCGATTCCTCCGGCAATTTCATGCCGAAAGCCACCACTACAGCTCAGACGGCGGCCGGATACGGCATGGCTACCCGTGAAGCAGCTATTCTTATGTCGGTGAGAACCTATGATACCATGGATTAGGCCATAAACAAATTCTATCGGGGCGGAGTGCGGTTTACGTACTCCGCCCCTTTCATTTAAGCGAAACGCTTACATCGCTTACGTCGGGAAAAGCATTTTTTATTTAATTATTGACAAGAAATGCACGTTGTGTTTATAATAAATTGTTTTATAAGTTTAGTTATTCTAAACAAAATGTTTAGCATTATAGACTTGAAAGGTGCTTAAATGAAAATTGGTAACAAGATAAAAATGCTTAGAATTAAAAATGGACTCACTCAGGAAGAGCTTGCAAACAGGAGTGAATTGTCCAAGGGCTTTATTTCGCAGATAGAGCGGGATCTCACATCTCCTTCGATTGCTACGCTGGTGGATCTGCTCCAATGTCTTGGCACCAATCTGAAGGATTTCTTTAACGAAATTGTTGATGAAAAAATCATCTTCAGTAAAGATGATATCTTCGTGAAAGAAAACCGTGATTTGAACCATGAAATACGGTGGATTGTACCTGATTCCCAAAAAAACCGTATGGAGCCCATCCTGCTCGTATTAACAGCCGGAGGAACTTCTGAGCTGGATGACCCCCATGAAGGTGAAGAATTTGGCTATGTTCTATCCGGAAGTATCTATATCCATCTGGGTAACAGAAAGTACCGGGCGAAAAAGGATGAGAGCTTTTACTTTAAGCCAAACGTTGTTCACCATATATCAAACGGAGGGAAAACGGAAGCAAAGCTGCTCTGGGTCTCTACCCCACCGAGCTTTTAGGCTTCTATGATTTGATTTTTTACAAGGAGTATATCTTATGTCTAAGCATATTATTGAACTGGTTGATTTAGCGAAAGATTATAATGGGCAGGAAGCGCTTAAGGGTATCAATCTATATATCCGGCAAAACGAATTCATCACCCTGCTGGGGCCCAGCGGATGCGGTAAAACTACTACATTAAGGCTAATAGGAGGGTTTGAAAAACCATCCTCCGGGTCAGTCCTGTTTGATGGCAAGAATATAAACGAGGTACCGCCGTATAAAAGAAAGGTTAACACCGTATTTCAAAAATATGCTCTGTTTCCTCACATGAATATTTTTGAAAACATTGCCTTCGGTCTGAGAATAAAAAAGCTGGATAAAGAGATCATTCGCCAGAAGGTTGGTAATGTTCTGCATATGGTTAATTTAGAGGGCTTTGAGAAGAGATCCGTCGATTCGCTCAGCGGCGGCCAGCAGCAGAGAATCGCCATTGCCAGAGCACTTGTCAACGAACCTGAGGTACTTCTATTGGACGAGCCTCTTGGCGCCTTGGATTTAAAGCTTCGCAAAGGAATGCAGCTGGAGCTGAAAAACATACAGCAAAGCCTCGGTATAACCTTTATTTATGTAACTCATGACCAGGAAGAAGCTCTGACGATGTCAGATACCATCGTGGTCATGCAGCAGGGCTCCATACAACAGATCGGTACACCGCAGGATATTTATAATGAACCAAAAAATGCATTTGTGGCTGACTTTATTGGAGAGAGTAATATTATCGAAGGTGTGATGCTTCAGGATTATCGCGTCTTCTTTGCAAATCACGAATTTGACTGTGTGGATAAGGGCTTTGGACTAAATGAAGCTGTAGATGTCGTGGTGCGTCCCGAGGATATCAAGCTGATGCGGGAAAATGATAATCTTGTGCAGGGGCGTGTCAAATCCGTGACCTTTAAGGGTGTACATTTTGAAATGCAGGTCACAGGTGAAGACGGCTTTAATTGGATCGTACACAGTACAACTATGGAACCGGTCGATTCAAAGGTGGGTTTAAAAATTCAACCCTGCGATATACAAATAATGAAAAAGGTGAATGCCCAATGAAAAAGGGATGGTCCGCGTACCCCTATGTAATATGGATGCTGATATTTATACTTGTTCCGTTGATTCTTGTCGTTTATTACGGCATTACTGTCAACACGCCTTCCGGTACTGTATTTTCCCTTGAGAATTTTCAGAAATTCATGCAGCCCATTTATTTGAAAGTGTTGGGAAGATCTCTTTCTCTGGCAATCATCAGTACAATGATCTGCCTGCTGTTAGGCTACCCGGTGGCCATGATACTGGCAGGAAGGGATTTAAGCAGAAAAAGCCTTCTGATACTGCTTTTCATCATACCCATGTGGATGAATTTTCTGCTGCGGACCTATGCATGGCTGACACTTCTGGAAAGGAATGGGCTTATCAATTCACTCTTGGGCTCTATCGGTTTGCCCCAGATTGATATTCTCTATACTGACAGTGCCGTAGTATTGGGGATGGTTTATAATTTTCTTCCCTTTATGGTGCTGCCAATCTTCTCTGTTATGAGTAAAATTGACAGGAGCATTATTGAGGCCGCAGAAGATCTTGGTTCCAATTCCTTTACTGTTTTCAGAAGAATTACGCTGCCATTGAGTCTTCCGGGTGTCGTTTCCGGTATCACCATGGTTTTTATGCCGGCTCTGACCACCTTTGTCATTTCGAAGCTACTTGGCGGCAGTCAGTATACATTGATAGGAAATCTCATTGAGGATCAGTTTATGCGGGTTTATGACTGGAACTTTGGCTCTGCGGTTTCTATCGTTATGATGGTGCTCATTCTGATCAGCATGGCAATTATGTCCCGTTTTGATAATGAAGAGGCAGGAGGTGGCCTGTTATGAGTAAAGTCCTTAAGAGGTTGTATTTGCTGATCATATTTGCTTTTTTATATGCTCCTGTTGTCGTACTGATTGTCTTTTCCTTCAACCAATCAAAGTCAAGAGCCAACTGGGACGGATTTACCTTAAAATGGTATGCAGACCTTTTCAGAGATAAGCAGATTATGTCTTCGCTTTACTACACAGTGGCAATTGCATTGCTGGCCTCTTTGATTGCAACTGTGATGGGCACTGCTGCTGCAGTCGGTATCCATAATATGAGCAAGTTCAAAAAGTCAGTGATTATGAATATCACATATCTGCCTGTATTGAATCCGGATATTGTCACAGGTATCTCACTGATGATACTGTTTATATTCCTGAATATGAAGCTGGGCTTCCTAACCCTTTTGCTTGCACACATCAGCTTTAATTTGCCCTATGTCATATTGTCGGTACTGCCAAAGCTCAAACAGCTTAACAAGAACCTTTATGAAGCGGCACTTGATCTTGGTGCAGCACCGTTGTTTGCTTTCAGAAAGGTCATTCTTCCTGAAATCATGCCCGGTGTTATCACCGGCTTTCTTCTGGCTTTTACACTGTCACTTGACGATTTCATCGTCAGCTTCTTTACCACCGGTTCAGGAGTATCCACTCTTTCCATCACCATCTATTCGATGGCAAGACGCGGTGTGAATCCAAAAATCAATGCGCTCTCAACCATTATGTTTGTGACGGTATTGATTTTGCTATTAATCATCAACAGACGTACATCAGGAAGTAACGGTTCAGGGAATAATACAAAAGAAACTGCAAAGCTTAGCAATCTTTTATGAAGTAAGAAGAATTTTCTATAGACGGAAATTTTTATATTGAACTTATGCGATACAATAAGCAAAATTAAAAGGAGAAATGAAGAAATGAAAAAAAACAAATTCTTTGCGATGATAACTGCTGTCTTTATTATCGCAGCCATATTGGCAGCATGTGGCGGTACAGGAGCAAATCAGGGCAATACTGACGGAAATCAACCCGCTTCTGATGAAAAAGTCACCATCAATGTTTTTAATTGGGGAGATTATATCGGTGAAACAACCATCGCTGACTTTGAAGAAGCCTACCCAAATATCAAGGTTAATTATGAGAATTTTACCACCAATGAAGATATGTTTGTCAAAATTAAGACCGGCGGTTCGCCCTATGACGTAGCCATCCCGTCTGATTACATGATAAAGAGAATGCTGGATGAAAAGATGTTGAATAAAATCAATATGGACAACATCCCCAATTATCAATATATCGACGACCGTTTTAAGAACTTATCCTTTGACCCGGCCAATGAATACTCCGTACCGTATATGTGGGGTACGGTAGGAATACTATATAACAAGACCATGGTATCTGATCCTGTAGACAGCTGGGAAATTCTCTGGAACGAGAAATATAGCAAGCAGATCGTCATGCCGGACAGTGAAAGAGACAGTATTGGCGTTACACTAAAAATGCTGGGCTTCTCCATGAACACCAAAAACATATCCGAATTGGAACAGGCAAAGAAAAAGTTGATGGAGCAAAAACCACTTGTAATGGCTTATCTAGTCGACGAGGTAAAAGATATCATGATAGGCGAAAATGCTGCTTTAGCAGTTGTCTGGTCAGGTGATGCCTATTATTGCATGTCCGAAAATGAAAATCTGGCATATGCGATACCAAAGGAAGGGACTAATTACTGGTTCGATTCCATGGTTATCCCTAATACCAGCAAACACCAGAAAGAGGCTGAAATATTCATTAATTTCATGTGTGATACGCAAATTGCCTATAATAATACCGATTATATAGGATACGCCACTCCCCACAATGAGGTATTGAAAATGCTTGATCCTGATTTGGCTTCCGATCGATTTGCATATCCCCAGACAGAAGACTTGGCAAATTGTGAAATATTTGAATATCCAGGCGATGAAATCAATAAAGAGTATAACAGGATCTGGACCGAGGTAAAAGCCGATTGATTTGTAATAAGAAGGGGGAAGATTATCTTCCCCCTTCTTTTATGCTAAACACTTATGCCGGGGCTGGTCGCAAGCTAAAGCTTGCTGCTCGCCTATGCAACCGGGGCTGGTCGCAAGCTAAAGCTTGCTGCTCGCCTATGCAACCGGGGCTGGTCGCAAGCTAAAGCTTGCTGCTCGCCCATGCATCCCGGCTGGTCATTCCGCTCCGCTCCATTGCTCGCCCATGCATCCCGGCTGGTCATTCCGCTCCGCTCCATTGCTCGCCATGCATCCCGGCTGGTCATTCCGCTCCGCTCCATTGCTCGCCATGCATCCCGGCTGCACCTGCGCCCCGCTTCACGTGGCATTTGAGCCATAATACACCAAGCCTCTGTCAGCATCTATCGTCACCACCGAACCGCTTTTCAGTATATGAGAGGCGTTCGTTGCCCCAAGTATCACTGGAATTTCAAGGGCAAGCCCAACAATGGCTGCATGAGATCCGATTCCGCCTTCCTCTACAATAATGGCAGATGCTCTTTTCATCACCGGCAGCATTTCATTATTTGTGAAGGGTACTACGAGGATTGCTCTATCTGTAAATTTATCCATAGCCTCTTCAGCAGACCATGCCACACACAGTTCTCCCGTCACTGAACCACTTCCAATGCCGGTTCCTTGCGTCAGTACTTTCCCAACAATATGCACCTTAAGGATATTGGTAGTACCGCTTACACCAATAGGAGCCCCCGCTGTTATGACCACAAGCTCACCACTTTTTACATGCCCCGATTCCAATGCTTTTTCAACACCCATGTCAAACATTTCATCTGTTGATCGGGCTTCCTCCACCAGATATGGACTTACACCCCATGATAGAGACAACTGGCGATGTACTCTTTCATCCGTAGTAGTGGCAATGATTGGGCAAGCCGGTCTGAACCTGGAGATCATCCTTGCAGTATGTCCGGTCTGGGTCACTGTAATAATAGCAGCCGCATTCAAATCCAATGCAGTAGTGCAGGTAGCATGACTAATAGCGTTTGTAACGCTGGCCGTAATATCAAACTTCACGGTGGTAAACCTTTTCCAATAGTCCATGGAATTCTCTGCTGTCTCCGCAATTTTACACATAATTTCGAGAGTCTCCAGAGGATATTTCCCTGCTGCCGTTTCTCCTGAAAGCATAATAACGCTTGTACCGTCAAATATCGCATTGGCAACATCATTAGCTTCAGCCCTTGTAGGCCTCGGATTGCGTATCATGGAATCCAGCATCTGTGTCGCAGTAATAACCGGCTTACCGTTTTTATAGCACTTTTCTATAAGCTGTTTCTGGACTACCGGTACCTCCTGTACAGGTATCTCTACTCCCAGGTCGCCTCTCGCCAACATGATCCCATCCGATACCTTTATGATTTCATCAAAATTCAGAATGCCTTCACGGTTTTCTATTTTTGCAATAACCTTAATGCCGTATCCTCCATGTTTCTCCAGTAATTTTTTAATTTCTATGACATCCGATGCTTTACGTACAAAGGATGCAGCAATAAAATCAAAGTCATTTTCAATACCGAAAAGAATATCCTGAACATCCTTCTCCGTTATAGACGGCAGATGAATTTTAACACCGGGTACATTGATCCCCTTGTTATTCCCTATTACACCACCATTCAATACTTTACAGCGAATATCCTTTCCATCGATCTCACAAACCTCAAGCTCCACCAACCCGTCATTGACCAGTATACGTCCGCCCTTTTCAACATCTTTGTATAATTCCTTATAGGTAACGCTGACTTTGCTGCTGTCACCAATGATATCCTCATTAACAAGTGTGATGTCCTCTCCTTCATTGAGCTTTACTTCGCCTGCTTCAAACTTACCAGTCCTGATTTCAGGGCCCTTCGTATCCAACAGGAGAGGTATGGGAAGCTTGAGACTTTCCCTTGCTTTTTTGAATAACTCTACCCTTTTTCTATGTTCCTCGTGGGTACCATGGGAAAAATTGAGACGCGCAACATCCATTCCTATAAGCATGAGCTTTCTCAAAACTTCTTCATTGTCAACAGCTGGTCCCAGCGTACATATGATCTTTGTCTTTCTCATTATTTATCCTCCATTGAAACCTCTGTAGACTCAAATGTTACACTATTTTCCCCCTTTTATCAACTATCTCTGCTTGAATCGCGTTTTTTACATTTTCAATCACCTGTACCAGATACAAGTAACATACAACTGTAAAAATAATATGCTTCTCTTTTTATGTCTTTCGAAGTATAATATAAGTGTAATATGAAACGATAACTTTTATTCATGAATGAAATTATTATGGTGAAACAATGAAAATAGAAAAAATAAGCGATAATATCATAAGAGTAACAATTTCTTTAAATGATCTCGAAGAGAGAAACATCGATTTTAACACGCTTAATTATAACACACCTGCAGCGCAGGAGTTCTTCTGGGATATGATGGAACAGGCTGAGGAACAGTTGGGGTTCAATTTATCTGATTCCCAATTGCTTATTGAACCATTTCCCGATTCAAACGATGGCTTTGTCATCACCATTACCAAGATCGATGAAGATGGTGATTTTGAATCCATTCAGAAGTATATTAAAAGCAGGTTGAAAAAAAGTGATCTTCGGGTCAAGAAGAAGAGCCGTAAGGTATGTTCCTCATTATTCTTGTATTCATTTAGAAGCATAGATGACATATGTAATCTTGCCGGTAAACTGGAAAACCTGTATGCGGGTGAAAGCACCTTGTACAAGTGCAAAGAAACCTATTATCTCAGTCTTACCCGAAGCGGGCTAACAGCCTTCAGTCCAAAAATGTTTGAACTGATATTGAATGAATATGGAACAAAAGTTGTAAATATCAGCTTTTTTGAAGGATACCTTAATGAATACGGAGAAAAAATAATAGAATATCATGCTCTTGAGACACTAAGACAGTACTTCTGATTGGTCTATTTGTTATCATTATTCCAATTGGTTCCCGGTCCGATCTGGACAATCTTTTTTTCTGCTTCATAGGTGTCCGTATAAATTCGTTCGCCGTTCACGTATACTTCTACTGCTATACCCTCTTTTCCTGGATTCAGTACGATCATTTCACCCAGCTTCAGGCTGCTGTTTTCTATATTGTAGACGGGCGGTGCAAACCTTTGAGTGATTTCCGTGTGGATTTCATAGTCCTCGTTTTTATCACCTATGTTGCCCGCTATCACAACTCTAACCTTATTTGCTTCTCTCTGTGCAAACACCGCTAATTTATTGCCGAATGGATTCGAAAACCTCAAATCGCCGGCATTGCCTGATATCCATGCATCCAGGCCCGGCTCAATGTAATCAACTTCCAGCTTATGCGCCATGCGGGTAATAGAACCATATGGTATGCCTGCTGACAGTAACGCCGCATAAAGTGTGGATGCCACCTGATCATAGCCTTCATTATCGTTCTCAAAGCTGTCACTCTTCGACCTCAGGCATTCAACAAATGAAAACACCTGCGGGTCACCTGTATCGGTCTTTGCCGGCATTATAACACCGTTAATGCTGTTCACAGCAAAATCAATGCTTCCGATAAGCTCATCATCCAAAATTTCTGTTGTATATTCAGCTAAGACCTGTTGTATATCATCATATTCCTTCAGCTTTTCGGAAGGCTCCACAGATTGCAGTTCATAATTTTTGTCACCACTCAGCAAAACCGTACCCCAAGGATCGGCGGAAAGCTGCATGCGTATTATATCTACTGCATTTGATACATTTAGCGCAATGCCGCTGGTTTCTGCTTGTTTATGGATCACATGATCCTTGTAACTGATTCTTGCATCCACAGGTGGTATATAAATATCCTCAGAGAGTCCAAGTAATACTTGTCTCAACTTTCCTTCATCAAAACGGATAACCGGTTGAAGTACGTGTTTCGAATGCCCGAAAAAAGAATGAAAAAGAACCGGTATGTCCCTGATGCTTTTCACTGTGCCAACCGATTGCAGTGTAGCTTCAACATCAATACCGGCATTTATTTGAGAAAAAGGGATTTCATAAGTCTTCCCTTTTTCAACTTCCAGACGAATCGTCCCTTTTTCGAATTTTTCCGAATAGCTTGATTCTATTTTCTTTTGTGCTGAGGTGTAACTCATGCCCCCTAAAGACAATTCCTCTACATAAACGCTTGCCGGCAAAGCCTTTCTGGACGTATTTAACAAAGCGGCTGCTCCCGCCCCTATGCCAAGAATGCTCTGTGCCATTATTAGTAAAAAAACAAGCAGTGTATTGTAGTTTTTTCTCACAGATTTACAACTCCATAGCGCTTTTCTTTTGTAGCTTTTATGCTCTGTTATTCATTACAAGCTCAACCAATTTGCCTTTGGATTTTGCTTCATCAATGATTGTATCATTAATCTGTGTCCCTTCAGCGACAATAATATTTCCCATATTGTCACTGATGGTCCTGGTAGCATATCTTCCGTTGAGATACTGTCTTTGCCTTTGCTCAAAGAGTATAGATGCGTTGTCACCAGTACCGCTGGCCTCTTCTGATGTGGCAGGCTCAACATTCGTATTTTCAAAATACGGCAGTTCTTCTGCATTGGTTGTTTCATTCAAAGAAGCTGCTTCATTAAAAGTAAGTCCACCAATTTCATCTATATAAGGGTTATTTTTTTTTTCGAACTCGTGAAGTACTACATCTGCACCCAATTGCTCCGGAGTATCAAGCAGCGAAGCTTCAATATCCTCTTTTACAACTGTCAGGTTCTTTCCGAAGGTGATTACCGTATCGCGTGGTATCAGGCTGATTTTTTTCTGAGTAATGTCGGCTATAAACTCCAGTCCGGTTATTTTGCAATTATCATTATCATCAATATAAATATCGCCAATCTCACCAACAAGTCTTCCCTTTTTAGTAAGAACCTTGGTGCCCTTTACCCTTATGTCATTCTGAAGAAGCTGAATAGCCGCCGGTATCCTGCTGATATCGGTAATAGCCGCTTCATTCTCGATGGTTAGTGCGTATTCCCCTATCCCAAGTACGTCCTCGGTAGGTATCACCCTTGCACTGAATATCTGTATTCCACTGTCTACAACAATGTAATCGATGGCACCTTTGTCTGCATTTATTATGATACTCTTTACTTTACCGACTTCAAGTCCGTCAGATATACTAATAATAGGCAACCCAAGTATTTTTTGAGTCTTTTTCATGGTATGAATACCCTCCTTCATTTTGCGCAAAGCCAACCTTATCGTCAAGCCTGTATTTCAGCCAAATTACTCTCAATTTCTTTTCTGACAGAGATATCCATGTTCTCTCCAAAGGTATCATAATAACCGTTTAATATGTCAAATGCAAGAGCGCTTTGTCCCAAAGCTTTATACAAAACACATATATCAAGTACAATCCAGAAGGTAAGGTCCTGATCAGGCATTTTATCCAGTGCATACATAAAATAAAGTATAGCACCTTCTCCGTCACCCTGGGCCTTAAGCCTGAAGGCTTCCTCAATACACTCTTCAATAGTAAGATTTTCACTTTCCTGCACTATATTTTCTATTCCCATTTTATCAATATTTTCATCACTGTCAACAGATTTTTCGAAGTTATTTTCTTCAACATCCACTTTTTCTGCCTTTTCTACGCTTTCCGGCTCATTTTCTCTCTCGGCACCGCCAGTGAATTCAAAATGCTCCTCGTGATTCATATTGATAAAAATCTGTTCCAGATAGTTTCCATCAGCTGCCTTGTTCACACTAGGATCTGATTCAGATAATGCGGCTTCATCTGCCTGAAGGACTGTTTCTTCCTGCTTTGCACTGATCTTTGGTATAACATGTGAGATCACGACACTCAATACAATCACCAATACGATGTATATTGCTATCGTTACTGCAGCAACAGGTAATATTGCAGAGAAAACTGATATACTCTTTTCGTTGACAGAAAGTATACTATACACACCAGGTAATGATATGGCAGTTAACAATGCCGCAACTGTTGTTGATATAAGCAGCCTCAGACTTAACAGCTTCAGCTTGCTGAATATCAAAAAAATGACAACTGCACTTATTAATATGGCAATTGTGGCTGCAACCGTAAAATGTGTTGACATCCTGCACCTCCAAAACACCGCTGCACCGACATTATCGGTCCCCGCTATAGCATAATTCGATATTAAAACCCTTAAATCCTGCATTTCATATATTTTTTATTATCTGAACTCTACTGCCAGTAATGTAACGTCATCTTTCAGCTTAGTGCCTGAAGAAAATCGTATAAAATCATCCGAAATCTTTACAGTTTGATCAAGTAAGGGAGCATCGGTATGGTTTTGTAATACTTGCTTCAATCTAATTGTGGAATATCTCCTTTTTTCATTATTCTGCGCCTCAACCAGCCCATCTGTAAATAAATACAACCTATCTCCATTCTTCATGTTCAAGTGATGCTCCGTATATTCCACATCATATACTTCCCGGAGTCTGCATATAGGAAATCCGCTTACAACCATTTCACTAATATACCCTTCACGATTTACCAGAATCGGTGGTTCGTTTAGTCCGGCTGAGCTGTAAACAAGCCTTTTCTCCTCTGTATCATAAACAAAATAGAGAAGCAATATATACGCATCATCTCTAAAATTCGTATTGTTGAAAGCTTCATACAACCGTTTCAGAACATATGCCGGAGAAGATATTGTACCGTTCCGCCGATCTGATTCCACAAAGCTGTCTATACATTGTTTCAGAAATACTGTCAGCATCGCGGCAGGCACGCCGTGGCCTGAAACGTCACAAATGTAGAAGCCTATATGGCGATCATCGAGATGAAACACATCATAAAAATCACCACTGAGCTTTTCAGCAGGTAAATATAACACACTGAATCCGATCTCCAATGTATCCGGTAAGAATACCGGAAGCATAGATTTCTGTATATCCCTGGCATATTCCAGATTCTCAAGGAGTCTGTTATTAATATTTTTCAGCTGACTGGTACGCTGCTCTACAATAAAATCCAGTTTGCCTATGTAATCTTTCAGAGCTTTTTGCGCAGCATATAGTGCTATGTATGGAGACTGAACGCTATTTGAAAATACAGCCGAAAAAATAATAAAATATGAAATCACTTTAAAAATATGTCCAATATAATTATATAAACCATACACATCGGTATAGAGTGAAAATGCGAATTCACTCAGTACACTCAGCATCAGTGCGCAAGCCATGTTGATATGTACAACGTCTTTCTGCTCCAAATATCTTATCATATGCCGAATGGAAGAAATAATAAGCATCAGCATGATGAAATACTCCAAAAGCCTTTTGGTCAGTGTCAGACCAACACCTTCGATAAACATGACAGGCAGCCGGGATGGGAAATAGGTTGCCGTAATAAATATTACAAAAGTAACTAGCAACGAAGCAGCCAAAAAAAAGACTTTTTTAATATTACTTTTTCTTTTCTCATCCATAAAACTTGCCATCAGAAAACATGCACCTGATATTAACCTGGCCGCAATCCAAAAGGTGGTTGCTCTGTTTGCTGTCGTATTCTCGATAAAAAATGCAGGCATACCTTTATAGCTCAGCATGTGAAATACATCAATGAAACCTGTTGCAAGAAGCATGTTCCCCACAAAAATCGTTTTCAACATACGACTCTGGTCATATGCATAATATGCTACCAGAAATATCGCAAGGCATGCTATGACGCTGGTAAGCTCAAACAGATTATGCCATGTCAGGTAGCTTGCAACGTTCATCATCTTACTGAATGGCTCTTCAAATACTGGTATTAACAGCAGTACAAAAACCGCAGCTATAAGCGTTGTCAATGCTTTAGCCAGACCTCTGTTATGTTTTATAAAAAGGACGAATTTATGATTTGGCATTCTATTTCCTTTTTACTACAAAATATTTATTTAAAGTTTACCATAGCAAACAAGCTATTACAACCCATAAACAAAGAGGTACCACTTCTTT
>JAEZLF010000284.1 GCA_023435925.1 Bacillota bacterium | reverse complement strand
AAATGAAAAACCGGGCATGTGCTCCTACCCGGTCTTTCGAGGATTTGAGAGAATATGTGTATGCGAATCATCTGAATATATCTACAACGTCTTCTATGATATTTCCTGACTTTCTTAAGAGCATCCTTCCATTTCGAAGCATCCGCTTCTTTGTTCTCGGCCGGACCATATCTGAGCTCATCATCACTCCGACGGATGCGGCTACAATGCCTCCAACCATCATTCCTTTAACAAAACCATTTCGCATACTTTCCGACTCCTTTCTGCTGAATACATCTCTGCATAGCATTTCTCCAAAAATTATTTGAGAAATTTATTTTTTACTCCGCCACCGGTGTCCTTCATTTCTTCAACCGCTTCACGTTCTACTACCGCAAACTCTTCTCCCAGCTCCACTTTCCCAAATAACGGGAGAATCTTCCTGCCCGACACCACATCCTGCAAAATACCGTCAGATATTTCAAATCCTTCTATTTTGCCGGTCTGATAATCAAATAGGACATCTTTTACAACTCCAAGCTCTCCTCCGGCCTTCGAAAACACCTTTAGTCCAAGCAAGCTGCCTTCATCGTGAAAAGCTTCGGTGTAAGCTGATTTGTCCATATCGGATACACAGCTGCTATTATTTACTATCGCAGCATCCGATCCCAGACTCAGTAGTTCCTTCAGGAATACTACCTTTTTATTCAAGGAAAGCCCCTTGTGTTCCAGCAAAAATGCTTTCACCTCCCTACTGCCGGGACTGAATATGATATCCTTAACAACCCCGGTTTTTTTTCCACTGTCGGCACAAAGTACCGGGAGATTCAGCACCTCGCTATACCTGTGCAGCATAATCCAGCCTCCGCAAGCTCTGTTGCGGAATACGCTCTCCGCAACAGATTTCATTCAAATTTACAGTCAAGATTGCGCATACTCTCAAAGTTATTATGGCAATGTTTAAAGCAAAAAATGCATAGACAATTGAAAACTATTTGTATAGAATGATTTCTGATGCATCGAATAATTCAACGATTTGGGCGAATTATTCTGTTTTATTTCGATTATCGCAATGAAAAAGTTATTTTATGTTGGAGGAAAAAATGAATTACTTATTTGGAAAATACGGGGTTACAATACCTGAAATATTAATGCCTGCAAATGGCATCGATCTGACAAAATGGTCAGTCATAGCTTGTGATCAATATACCTCTCAGCCGGACTATTGGCAGAAGGTCAAGGATGAAGCAGGCAGCAGTCCGTCAACGCTTCATCTGACTTTCCCCGAAATCTATCTCAAGGATCATGATGCAGATTCCAGAATACAAAAAATCAATGAAGCAATGACCCGTTATCTTAATGAAGGCATATTGGAGCAGCAAACACCCGGCTTTGTACTGGTAGACAGAAGTACACCTCACGCTGCGTCCAGAAAAGGTCTAATAATAGCAGTTGACCTGGAGTGCTATGACTATCGTGAAGGCTCACAGACGCTCATTAGAGCAACGGAGGGAACCGTGCTGGACCGTATCCCTCCGCGGGTGAAAATTCGGGAAAACGCCCCTATAGAGCTTCCCCATATCATGCTGCTGATTGATGATCCAGAAAAAACTGTTATTGAACCGTTGTTTAAAAGAACAGCCGATTATCATAAGCTGTATGATTTCGATTTGATGCAGGGCGGCGGTCATATCCGCGGCTGGAAGGTAGAAGATACGGAAAGCCTGACACAAATAAGCAGTGCTCTTGAGAAGCTGGCTGTTTCGGCTGCCGGTTCTTCCAGTCAAGGGGACGTTTCTGAAGGTCAAGGAGACATTTCTTCTGATCAACGGGATAGTTCTTCTGCTTCGGTTATGCTCTTTGCCGCCGGTGACGGCAATCATTCTCTCGCCTCTGCAAAAGCCCATTGGGAGAATGTGAAAGCTGCTTTGATAAACAACCCTGCCGGAACACAAGGGACTGCATCCAACTGCCTGGAAAATGAAGGTACAGATGCTGCGAACGCCGTGAATGACACAGTTGACACGGATGCCACTGCCTCATCTTGCATTCCCGACCATCCGGCAAGATATGCCCTGGTTGAGGTCGTCAACGTTCACGATGAAGGTCTGGTCTTTGAACCGATCCACAGGGTGCTGTTTGGTATCGACAGTACAACAATTCTGGAAAGTCTGAAGAGCTTATACGAACACAGTACCAATAGTCAGTCGAAAATGGAATACACCCTGTATGACTCCAAATCATCCCTGGAAGCTGCCATAAAAGCCGCCATGGATGTAACTGCAAGAACTGCTGCCATGAATATGGCCGCCATGAAAACCGGTATGGATGGCACTGCAAGAACTGCGGCAGACACATCTACTGCCAACGCTGCCGAAGCTGGCATGAAAGTCACTGCTGAATCTTCCGCCGAATCGGCCTTCTGCAGCAGCTCCCGCCATCTCCTCCCCTTTATCATGGAAGGAACTTATGGGTTGATTACTATACACAATCCTTCCTTAAGCCTTGAGGTTGGTACGCTGCAAAACTTGCTTGATGAGCTGGTCAAGACCAACAAAAATATAGAGGTTGACTACATTCACGGTGACTCAGTCGTAACAGAGCTAGGCTCCCAAAAAAACTGCATGGGCTTTTATCTGCCCGTCATGGATAAGCACGACCTTTTCAGGACTGTGATATGCGATGGCGTCCTGCCCAGGAAAACCTTCTCCATGGGCGAAGCCGAGGAGAAACGCTACTACCTGGAATGCAGAAAAATAAAATAACTGAAAGATTAAATAATCGTAACAAAGCTGTTCTTCATTATTCAAGCCGCTCATATGGTGGTATATAACAATCCAACACAGGATTGCAGCCATATACACAACTTCCTGTGAAGATTGGATGTGAGCTTATGAAGAAAAAACTGCTTGTTGCATGTTGTTTTATTATTAGTATCCTTGTAATAGTATTTGGCACCCTATATTTTATGCTGATAAAAGATACAGCAGATTATGAAAAAACCCTTGGTGTGAACCGCGCAGCAATAAACGAACCGATTCCCAGCGCACTGGCTTCAATAGCTGCCGCTTCAACGGATGCTGCCATCGGTATGAGTACCGATGCCGGCATGAGCAGCACCGTCACCTCAGCTGTAACCTCATCATCCTCGACAGCTATTGCAGCAAAAACTGTGACTCCCATTGAAGAAGATGGCATCAGCTCTGTAACAAAAAATCCATCAGGAATCATCTATATCCTGCTTCTCGGGACAGACCGGACAGAAGAAAGAGATTCCATTCTGGGTGTTTATCGGACGGACACCATTGTCATTGCCAGAGTAGATTTAATTGGAAAAGAAATTCGTGCTTTAAATATCCCAAGAGATACCTACACCTTTTTGCCGATCATCAACAAAAAGGATAGAATCAACGCTGCCTATGCCTATGGAAGCAAAGACGGCAAAGGCGTGGAAGCTACCATCGATGTAGTCAAAGCATTTCTGGAGCTGCCGGTAATCGATTACTATTTCCTTCTGGAAATGGAGCCAATACCTGAAATCGTTGATTCGCTCGGTGGTGTATATCTGGATGTGGAAATTAATATGAAAACCCATGGCGCTGATATATCAAAGGGATATCAACTATTAGACGGGAACAAAGCCTTTGACTATATCCATTGGAGATACTCTGCCATGGGTGATATTGACCGAATAAAGCGTCAGCAAAAATTCGCAAAAGCGATGTACAAAAAGCTCCGGGACGAAGGCCGTATGGTAAAGGCCGCCGAGCTGATATTAAAATATAGCAAGAATATTAAGACCAGCATGACACCCAAACAGCTCATCAGCTTTGCGAAGCTGGCCAGCGAAATATCCCAGGATGATATCAGCTACAGCATGATTCCGGGGTACAGCAAGACAGTCAACAAAAAGTCGGTATGGTTACCGGACGAGGAAGAAACCAGAGAAGTCCTGCGTGAGTTCTTCCAGTGACAATGTAAATCATTGCACACTGCAGATTACACATTGCAGATTGCACATTGGACAAATCCCATGACTGTAAAAAACCGCGTAAACTCATTGAATACGAGTCTACGCGGTCTACTCAGCTAGCTATCGCAGTGGCGGCACTTCAAGATCCGTAATTGAAATCAAGCCAATTTCACTTGTATAGAACGTAGGAGTCGATCCGTTGTCCATAATCAACTTCAGTGAACTCATCCTGATTTGTTGTTCATCTGCTTTTGGTATTTCAATTAAAACATAATAAGTGCCATCGGCATAAGTACCGGTAGTGAGCGCATCTGGATTAGACTTGAGCCATCGGGTACTTGCAGTCCTGAATACTGCTGTGTCCGAAGTATTGGCAAAAGTGATGTTTGTATCAAGAATCTTTGCCGCAGTTGCAGCTCCTGTTGGGATTATATTTCCATATTTATCCTTGGCTTCGACACCAATTTCCAAATCTGTTACATTGGTTCCAATTATCGGATCAATTTTAAATAGCGCTGCCAGTAACACTTTGGAACCTCTTTTTACAGGCAACTGGTACAACGGATCAGCAGTGAGGTCTCCAGGATCTGTTCCGATAAAATCAACATCATTATAGGGAGTGACCACTCTATAGTATGATACGGGAACTTTTTGTATATTTAGTTTCAAATGGTATACTACCTTCCACCTGTAATTATCGTAGTTGATATCGATTTTTATTCTGTTTTCTGTATCCGGAATGCCATCATTATATGCAACCCAATTCTCTCCGTCTGGGTTTGCACTCTCGTTTCTGTACAACTCCAATCTTTCGAATGTATATCCGGTAGGTACATTTAAAACAAATTCTTTCCCGTTGCCCCCTGAAATATCCATGTACACATAGGTGCCTCCAACCTTTTTCACTCTTGCACTTCCCACACCGGATAGTGTATAGTCCCTCAAATAGTTGCCCGAACCAAAGTTGTCCTTCGCTTCAACCTTTAAGCTGGCGCTGCGTACATTAACACTTCCTGCTGCATTGTTCGCAGAAGTACCATTTTGCATATCAATGCTGCTGCTAAATGTGAAACTCTTTTCATTCGCATCCTGATCCAGCTGATAAGTGCCTATGGAATAAGTTCCAACAACAGCTGATGTAGGAGATGCACCAGTAGGCGTATAAGAGAAGGTTTGAGTCAAAGTTGTGACTGTACTTCCATCGCGGCTGCCGCCGTATGTCAAGCCCTTTGGTATGGTTGATGTTAATTTAGGTTGAATGGTAATGGTTGGGTTCGCAGAACCTTTACTGGTTGCCAGCACATTCATATGTATCGATTCACCAACCAGCAACTTATCATTCGCAAAGGAAATCGAAGGTGTTATTAGTGGAGCATCTACGTTATAAAGCGTAAGTTCGACATAATTCTCAGCCGGTGTATATGTGCCATTATTACCACGATCTTGTACAGAAATTTTCACCATAAATGTTCTGGCATTGGTAAACTTCTTTTCAACGCTTAATGAAACTGCAGACCCATTATCCATAGATCCACTTCCAGCTTCCTCATATCCGGCTCCGCGATCAATATATACTTTGTAATCAAGGACGTCGTCACCAAAATCAAAATCATATGCCCTGAAACGGACATCCACATGAGATTCACCAGCACTGACTCTTTTTTGGTTCTCCGGTGATATTATCTCTATCTCTGGCTTGTGATTTTGTGAGGAATAAGCTTTCATCATGGTATTAACAAACAGCTTAACCTCATAATCAGGATATGGTGTACTTGCCGTAGCATGACCGGTTCCTGAATAAGTTATATTGCCATTTGAATATGTATAGAAACCATTCATGCCGTCATCATTGATTCTCTCTGAATTTTTGCTACTATACATATTGAAAAGTGGAATAACACCTTCCTGCTCCAAATCAAGCTTATACCATTGAAAATGTGTAGGAGCAACAGTCATAGAGGTTTGAGGTGTATCCTCAAGATTAAAGGGATACAACGTAATGGCCGCTGAATTTACTTTTCTAATTAGCGTCGCTACATTTGTAGGATCCACATTTCTAAATTCATCAAGCTTATAGTCCTCATTAACCTTATCGTATCCACCTACTTCAGTGAAATAATTACTATAACTAGAACTATCTTTTCTAGCGCTATATGTAACAATTCCCGCATTATATGCCGATGTTTGCGCTGTTTCATCCATAAAACTTGTTGTAAGCGATGTTTTATCACGGTCCCATATTGTATCATGGGTAAACATTACGCCCTGATTCGTTTTTATGAATGAGTCCAGTCTGGCTAACGCATTGGCATTAAATACATTTTGACCGTAGGAATCCTGAAAACCTATCACGATCATATCATAATAAGCATTAAGTTCACTACCCAGATGATTCGGACTGTTTGCTCCAGTATTGAATTGATCCAGTGTCACCTCAACTACATCAACTTTATATTCACCTTTCCGGTGGCCCAGCGTATTACCCGGTTCTCCATCAAAAGGCCGGTTAAACATGGCAGTCAGGCTCCCGTTAACGCTCATGCTATTAGGCGTTATCTGAAGTACCTTTACATTTATCTCATCTCCAAGTAGCCGGAATACATCCACCATTTCATCCTTTGCGCCTTTTGAATCTTCGATCTCCAGCTTCCAGAAGAATATTCCTGTTAGTCCATCGGGCATTTTATAAAGGATTGATGCCGCCTGCCTGCTGTTAACAGTCTTTTCCTCAACCAATTCCTTCTCTTCAAATAAGCTGTCATTATTCCTGTCAATGTATAGCTTTGCTTTGACGGTCTCATCCTCTTTATCATACACTTTAAAATCATACCCTATGTATCTGGATTCCAGCGGATTTGTCAGGTTTTTATAGGATAAAGGTTTCTCATATACAGATAAAACCGGTTTTTTGTTTATACTTGTTACTGAAGCATCTGTATAAGTGAGAATCGCATTTTTCAATCTGTTGGAGGTATTGGGATCAGTAGTTCCATTAGCAAGCCTGATGACATTATTCTTCGTCACGCTATAAAAATTCCTATACATTTTAGTGTCATACTTGTTATCTACAGGATCGGCTTTAAAAGCATCCGGATGGAATATACAAAGCTGTCCCGAATTAATGAACCGCAAAACCTCTCTGGCTCTCTTGTCTGTAATATCATTTCCATATCGTTTTGTATCAGCAGCATTCTTGAAATAGGTTCCTCTTCCAAAATATACAATATCATACTGTCCATTTACATCCTCTACAAGCGATATAAACTTATTAAGACTCATGGACGTAATTTCATACCCTGACAAACCGTTCAATGCAGCAGTAACATCCTTATAATCACCTTGATACTTTACACTGCTGTATTTTCCGGTGCTTGAATTAAACGTTCCGCCTCCGATAGCGCTTGGATATACTTCCAGAATTCTAATAGGCTTTGCATCAATGAACTCAACCTTCATATCATTTTTTGAAAACTGTGCAACGTTCCCGGTAAAATTCTTAAATGCAGTTTGCCTAAAGCTGATATTAAGATTAGCCAGACTATTGGTAACCGCATGGCTTGTAGCATTGCCTTCCAACTTAATCATTGCCTGATGTTCGCTAACTCTGTACAATTTTAGCCGAAGTCCAGGCAGAATACTGCTGCAATTTGAAGAATAATCGGCATCTTCAAACTCACCATTTCTGAAGCTTGCACCTTCAAGAAATATCGTTCTTGTATCTGTAATGGAGCCATCATTGATCGGAGCTTCTGTAAACGAACCCGGTTCGTAAGTCATAGCTACCGGATCATAAAAAGTGATGGACAAGTCATCTCGAGTGGATCCATCTATCGTTGCGGCTGTGTTTGGAGTAAATGCCGAGTCGTTGAATTGGATTTTAAAGCTTTTGTCCAGGCTATCCGCATTCGTATGGTTTGTCGCACGATTGGTCAGCTTTATGGTAACATTCAAATCATCAACCTTTTTGACTTCAGCACTCAAACCGGCAGGTAAATTGGGAAAGTAAACATATCGTGCCGTATTATTACTACCCCTGATTTGGGTTGATAACGTTGATCCATTGGTTCCCTTGAACTTGATTCCAGATCCAGTTAAAGATACCGTTACAACAGTATCAATTGTGCCATCATTTTCAGGCAGCTTTTCCAGAAAAGTGTCCGTAGAGTACGTCATTTTCCTATCAGAATCTTTGAAATGGATGGGTATGTTTAATGTCATCTCTCCTGAATAGCCATCTATAGTGCCACTACTAAGTTTTAAAACCAATTCAGTATCTTCTGAACTTCCGTAATTCGTGCCATTATTATTCAAGGTCAGCGTCATCTTATTCCTGTTGCCCGATCCACCTCTTGATGAGGATAACTTCATTCCTGAAGGAAGTCCGCTGACAACTGATATGTAGTTTGAGT
>JAEZLF010000215.1 GCA_023435925.1 Bacillota bacterium | reverse complement strand
CTCCTTGAAAGGAGATGTTGTTTTCCCAAATCTCTGTGTCCTGCTTGGTAACACCAGGCTGACCGTTCTGCGCTGTGAGATTTCCGTTTACATATACCTTCATGGCATGGCGGCCGGAAAGTTTAAGGGTCATGTTGTATACTTCGCTGCTATCCGGAACCTTCAGAACAAATCGCTGTGAGAGGTAATCTGCCCTGATTTCTTCAAATTGGTCGGTGCTTTCAGGTACGGCGGTGTTTACGCTTTCCGGTATTATGTATGTACCCGGATAATAGGCCGTTCCGGGAGGAAGCTTAATAACCGTTTTCTCAAAATCACGGATGATCGTCAGGTCATAAATACCGTTTTTCTCTGTGATGACAATGCTTTTTTGTTTTTCACCTGTTCGCCAGTTCAGGCTGAGGAGTACCGTCAGTGCTACTGTTGTGAAAAGTGCGGCCACTATAATAGGCAGCAGCCTGTGCTTATCCATTATTTTTTTGATATGCAGCACCTCCTTCATTTCGTTCATTATATTTCTTACGCAGGAAACATTCAAGAGAAAACCTGCCGATCCAAACCGCCCACACTTCACCGCAGCTTAGAAAATGTATGAATTTCATCCTAGATACACATGATATTCAATAAATGTTATATTGATGGGTGGTATTATGCAGTTCAGAAAAAAAAAGAGCAAGGTTGAGAGCGGTACAAAACAAAAAAAGTATGGTGAGAATAGACTGGACAAATCCATCGACAGTAACATAAAGTTGTTTAAGCAGATCTTTATTGATGATGGCACTTTCACAGTAAGATATTTCGAAAATCAGCATAATGAAAAGATTAAGTGCTGCATTTTCTATATTGAGGGTATGGTTGATATTACTATTGTGAATGAAAATATTATTAAGCCTATCATTATGAGCACAATCCTTAAAGACTCTGATGAGACAGTGGAGTGTCTGAAAAGTAAGGTTATTGTTTCAGACAATGTGACGAAAGCAGCAGATATAGATGAGCTTACAGCAGCTGTTATCCGTGGTGAGACTGTACTTGTGCTTGACGGTTCATCAAATGGACTTATCATAAACACAAAGGGATGGCAAACAAGATCAATCACGGAGCCTCAGGGAGAAAGGGTTGCCCGCGGTCCAAGAGAAGGTTTTATCGAATCCATTATGGTGAATCTGACAATGATCAGAAGGAAACTGGAGACAACAGATCTAAGGATGAAGTTCATGACGATCGGTACACAAACACAAACAAAAATTTGTATTTGCTATATGGATGGTATCGTGAATCAAAAGGTTTTGGCTGAGACCTATAGGCGGCTAAATGAAATTCAAATTGACGGAATTCTGGATTCCGGCTATATTACTGAACTCATACGCGATTCGCCATATTCACCTCTGGGAACAATAGGAACTACGGAAAGACCGGATACATTTGCTGCAAAACTTTTGGAAGGTCGTATCGGTATTGTTGTAGATGGTACCCCGGTTGCATTGACAATACCGTTTGTATTTATAGAAAATTTCCAATCCAATGAGGATTATTATAATAATTTCTACTTTTCATCTATAAATAGATTGTTAAGAATCCTCAGCTTTTTTATTACCATTAGTGTTCCTGGTATTTATTCGGCCCTGGTGACATTCCACCAGGAGGCCATACCTACGCCGTTGATCTTAAGCATTTCCGCTGCAAGAGAGGGTGTGCCTTTCCCGACAATTGTAGAAATTATTATACTTCTGACGGTTTATGAAATTTTGAGAGAGACCGGATTACGCATGCCATATTACATTGGACAGGCATTAAGTATTGTTGGAGCTCTGGTCTTGGGTACAGCGGCTGTAGAAGCAAGATTAGTGAGCGCTCCTATCGTTATTGTTGTTTCTGTTACGGCAATAACCGGACTAATGCTGCCTGGAATTAAAGGTACAGTCATCCTTTTGAGACTTTTACTTCTTCTATTATCTGCATTGCTTGGATTGTATGGTTACATTTTCGGTATTATGGGCTTCTTGATTTATTTATGTGACCTGCGCTCATTTGGGGTTCCCTATATGCTGACATTAATGACACTTGATCCTGATGAACTGGGAGATACCGTAATAAGAGCACCCTGGTGGCATATGAGGCTTCGGCCGAAGCTCCTTACAAATAATAGAATCAGACAGTTGGATGGTGTTAAAAAACGATGAAAAAAAAGCTATTCATAGTAGTCTTACTGCTTATTATATTGATGATGATGACATCAACCGGTTGCTGGAATTACCGGGAGATCAATAAGCTTTCCATTGTATCAGGATTAGCAATTGATAAGAGCCGGACGGGAGGATATGATATCACATTTGAAATTGTCGATCTGCAAACAGGTACCAAAAATGCTTCTATAAAATCAAAGCTTCTGGAGGCAGAAGGGAAAACGGTATTTGATGCAATACGAAATGCTTTAAAATTTATTTCACCGAAGCTTTATTTCGGACATACAGAAATTGCTATCATCAGTGAGGAAGTTGCAAAGGAAGGTGTCACTGGGATAGTGGATTTTTTAAGCAGGGATATTGAACCAAGACTAACGATAGATCTTTTGGTATCCAGGGAAAAGACGGCAAAAGAGCTTTTGTACTCACAAAGCATTTCAACAGAAGTACGGTCCTTCGAGATTAATGAGATGTTGAATACACAAAAGGATCTTGGAAAGGCGCCGAAGGTTCAGCTTTACCAGTTTATGAATGATTTGCCTTGTCAAGGGAATGTTCCTTATCTTTCCGTCATTTATCTGGAAGAAAATGCAGGAATAACTACATCCGAAATATCAGGTTTGGCAATATTTAAGGGCGACAGGTTTTTGGGCTTTCTGGATGACGAGCAGTGCAAGTATTTTCTTTTTATAATGAACAAAATCAAGGGAGGTCTCCTTGTTTTCAAGAACCTACCAAATGTAAGCAATGCAAATGTGTCGATGGAGATCGTCGAAAGCCGAACAAAAATCAAGCCTGAGTATGTGGATGGGAAAATTATTATCCGTGTTCAGGTAAAAACCATTTTGTCCATTGCAGAGCAGGGCATTGAAATAAATCTGATGGATACAAAAAACAGAGAAATGTTGAAAAAGTATGCAGATGAATACTTAAATGAGAATATTGGTAATGTGATAAAAAAGGTTCAGAAGGAGTATGGGGTGGATGTTTTTGGTTTCGGGAGAACGGTACACAGAGAAATGCCCAGTGTATGGAAAAAGGTCCAAAATGACTGGAATAATATTTTTGTTGATTTAGACGTTCAGGTAAGTGCATCGGCTGAAATAATAAATTCCGGTCTATTGTCAAAACCTATCAAAGTGGAGGAATAATATGGTCGTTCTACTTACAATAACCATAGCATTTTTTATTTTTGTTGATTTGGTTCCAATTTTTCAAAAAAAGCAGTGGAAGCTTTTTTTGGTCTATTCCTTCATTATGGTTTTTGTATATGTGCTGGTGTTTTTATATTCATTGCGTATACGTGTGCCAAGTCTGTCAGTCCCGCTAAAAAAAATGACAGAAGCAATATTTGGTATATGGATGGGATAATACGGTGATACT
>JAEZLF010000204.1 GCA_023435925.1 Bacillota bacterium | reverse complement strand
CCTGACCGGATACGCCCGTTGTGAGTGTTACATTCTCAACAGTAATTGTTGGCGGTGTTGGAGGTTCCGGGGATGGCGTCGGTAATGTTCCAGGATCGGTTCCAGGTTCGGTTCCCGGATTTGTCCCCGGATCGGTTCCAGGATTTGTCCCCGGATCGGTTCCAGGATCGGTTCCCGAATCAACTTTGAAGTTGTCGGAAGCGACCTCCTTGATTTTCTCATCAGAGTCTATCCTGTATATTTCGACTCAATATACCCCATTTATTGAATCATCAAATCCTCTGGTCTGAGAGCTATTTACATTCCAAACATAATCCCACAATTTTATCGGAGCAAAACTACCATTTATACTGTATAGACTGCTCCTTGCCAGAACAGTATTATGCGCTGTTTGCTTGACAATAAAATAGTATAAACCATTAGACGGGTTCGGAAATCCTTCTCCAGTAACATATACATCCTGTTTTGTTTCATAATGATTTTCATTTACTACTGTACCCGTGCTGTTTGTAGTTTTGATACTGCCGCTGTTCCCATTTCCTTGGGAATTTCCTGAACCATTCTGCTTATCCTGGCTGCCGGGGCTCAGAGTCTGAGGAGCTTCAGAATTGCTGTAGTCCTGTGCGATAGTACTCAAGCCCAATGCTGACATCATTGTAACGACGAGTACTAATGAAATGAATAGCTGCAACCTCTTCTTCATACACTGTCACCTCTTGAAATAAATAATTCTTACATTTTTCTGGAGGTAAGTTCTCTGTTTTCAGCCTCGTTTTAAGGAAAACGTGGTTAACCATCTATTTATATATAAAAAAGGTCGCCATCATTACTTGTATGGCGACCGGACGATCATAGCTGTATAGCTTTAGATTCCTGGCTTTGCGTCCCGGTTTTTCAACCGGTTTGCCTTTGACAAATTTATTTATATAAATATTGTATACCACTATTGAAATTTTTCAATCGCATTTTGTATAAAAAAAATTTTTCCTGTTAGTTTACGGCACTTGTGGTCATACCAATGCACTAGCCTTTGTAATCTTATGTTTAAGCTTGCTGTTTATTTTTGCCTTGGACTGGTTATGCTGTTATTTATTATGTTCTATCCAGTATTGCCAGGCATGGAAGTCAGTAGTAACTATGTGGAACAGTTCTTGCTGTGGTTCAAGGATCGTTGGGTATTTTAAGGTGGTTCGGTGTTTTATGGTTCGGTAGGTGTCTTAGTTTGGAAGGAGGACAACGAAATGGCAGTTGATATTCTATGTTCTGTTGTAGTACCTGTGTATAACGAGGAGCTTGTCGTAAAGGAAACTTATAAGAGGCTGAAATCAGTAATGGATACGATTGGTAAGCCATATGAGTTGATTTTTGTTAATGATGGCAGCAGGGATAAAACTGCACAGATGGTTCACTCAATCTGTGATGTGGACCGCAATGTTAAATTGATTGACTTTTCAAGAAACTTTGGACACCAGCTTGCAATTACAGCCGGTATGGATTATTCTACTGGAGCTTCCATCGTAGTCATCGATGCGGATCTTCAGGATCCTCCTGAAATCATCCCTGAAATGATCCACAAATGGTCCGAGGGCTATGATGTTGTCTTTGGTAAACGGTTAAAGCGTAAAGGTGAAACCTTGTTTAAAAAGATCACCGCAAAGCTCTTTTACCGTTTTCTGAAAAGCATGACCGACGTGGACATCCCGGTTGATGCCGGCGATTTCAGACTGATTGACCGGAAGGTGTGTGATGCTCTTAAGTCCGTTAATGAGAAAAACAGATATATTAGAGGCATCATCAGCTGGCTGGGCTTCAAGCAAACAGGTGTTGAGTACGTACGTGATAAGCGCTTTGCCGGTGAAACAAAATATCCCTTAAAGAAAATGCTCAAGTTTGCTTTCGACGCCATCACTTCTTTTTCCTACAAGCCCTTGAAACTTGCATCCTACTTCGGTACATTCATTTCATTTTTGAGCTTTGTATATCTTCTTGTTGTTATTTATCAGAGGCTTTTTACGGATAAAACCGTCACAGGCTGGGCTTCAACTCTTGCCGTAAGCCTTTTCTTCAACGGTATCGTCCTTATTATTCTTGGTATCACCGGCGAGTATATCGGTAGAATTTATGACGAAGTAAAAGGCCGTCCGTTGTATATCGTTCGGGAAACAAAGAATTTGGAAAACATCAAAATAAGCAGGAAATAATCTAGACATATGTCAACGAGACGATGGTTGTTGACACACAAAAAAACCAACTTCCTTTCATCCAGCGAAGCTATAGCGATTTAAGGCTATATACCCGGTTTCACATACATAATGTCGTCAGGGAACTGTTTCATGTTATCTGCCCATTTCTCTTTTGGTATATCCTCCACCGAAACAGAAATGACCTTTTTGTCGACTCCGAGTTCCTCCTGAACGAGTTCCTGTATCCTGTTGGCGAGCTTCTGCTTTTGTTCCTGAGTTCTCCCTGCGTACATTGTAATAGCAATATGTGGCATTTCATTATCCTCCCTGATTAAACTCTAAAATACTTCTTATGTTTGTTTATATGGATTCCTTTTGTCGATAATTGCTTTTATCTGGGAATCCCGATCTTCATCTATCTAAGAATTTGTTTTATTGTACCATAGATATTGCTCAAATACACGGTTTTTCGTTTTATCCAAGCCATCTTCATCTCCCCAAACAATGAGAGAGGCAGACAGCTTAGTCTGCTGCCTGCCTCACCTAATACTATGGCTTCTTATATCATCACGATACATTTAGCTGTTCAAATAACCAGCTCTGACTATTCCTCTTACTCTTTCTTTTTTGTCTTACTTCTGAGTGCAACTCCCATTACAGCAATGAATCCGCCCAATCCGTAGAATACTGCCGCCGGTACTCCGCCTGTCTTAGGCAGTTCAGCCGGTGCTGCCGGTGCTTCTTCCTCAGCTATTTCCTCAATCTGAGGCTCCGATACCGGCTCCTCTATAGCAGGTGCCGCTGCTGCAGGTTCAACAGGAATGATCACCGGAATCTCTGTAAATACTGCAGTGACACTCTTGTTGCCATCCATGTAGATCTGGTTGGAACCATTCACCGTATCACCCTGCCAGTTCGAGAACTGCCAGCCTGTTGCAGGAGTGGGGTTCAACTGTACCATCGTTCCTTTTCCATATGTCGAAGCTCCCGGGCCTGGAAGAATGGAGCCCTGACCAGACACGCTTGTTGTAAGTGTTACATTCTCAACCACAGGCGTTTCAGGAGGGGTGTATGGCGGTATGTACGGCGGTATGTAAACACTTGGTATTGTAACATCTGTCGTGTCACTGTCCGTTACAGACGCTCTTTCATACTCATCTGGCACCTGCTGAACTGTATTGGAGCCCTCTTCTGATACATATGCATATGCCGGTGGTGTAGTACTATCAGGCGTGAGATATCCAACGACCGTTGCTGTCAGGTATTTTGTTGTACCTTCTCCTGAGACGGTAAAGCTATTTGCAGTTTGAGTTCTGCTTGCTCCGGCTGACAGGTTACCGATAAGATAACTGTTCCCATTGCCATCGTTGGTAATCTCAACATCGTATAAATCCTGATTGCCGTTATTTGTTACTACCATCTGATAGGAAGTGATCGACTCGCCATTGGAAGCCGTTGCACCACTCGGCAGACTCTTTATTGTACTTTCAATATCGATGCTTGCATTGGGTTCGATCTCTTTCGCGTTAACAGTGATCGTTACCGTTGCTTCTTTACTTGTAATCTCACCTGACCGAAGTTTGTATTTAAATACAGCAGTACCGGTAAATCCGGCTGCCGGGGTATATGTGAAGGCACCTAACTCACTTCCATGAGTCAGTGTTCCTGAACCTTCGGTAATACTTTCGGTTATGATAATGTCATTAAGGGTAAGACCTGTTATAGTGTCATTGGAAAGTATACCGGGGCTCGGTACAACCAGCGGCACACCCTCCGTGGTTGAATATGCATCATTGGCAGCGGTCAGTACAGTCTGTGGTGTATCCTGCTGATAATTTGCAATTACTGTTTTATTCGCATTCATTGTGATACTTTGTGCTGAATCCAAAGCATCGCCTGTCCAATTTTTAAAGGTATATCCGGATTTCGCCGTTTGTGAAACAGCTACTTTTACGTCTTCAGCAAACTGTCTCTTGGAAGTAACATTATCGTTGAGCTTAACGACAATATTTCCTGCGTCGGATGGATTTGTATTAGTGGTCAGATTGTAATATTTGACACCTGGTACCGGGAAATACTGCTCAACGTCTGTATTATAAGTCAGCTTAGCTTCGACATTTGCATCGAGCTTCCCGTCATTATCATCACTGTCAATACCGCTCGCATCCGACCAATTCTCCTTGAGCTTGATCCTGTAAGTCAGCTTTACATTCGTACTGCCCAAATCACCGATCTCCCACTTTATCGTAAGGGCCGAAGTAGTAACCGTTCCAATATCGGGGACGGGTGTTCCAATACTGACAATTTCAAAATTGGATGCTACCTCGTCAATTACTTTAGCATTTAAAACTGCCGGATTGATGTTATTGCCGATATTCTGGTATATAGCTTTCAGATTATCGCTATCAGGAGCTGAATAGTAACCGCCGTTCGATACACCCCCCGCTGACCGTGTAGCTTGTTTCAAAGTTTCTGGAGCAGTTGTACCTGTTACGGAAAGACCAATGGTATAAACCCTGGCAGTTCCGATTAAAGCGCGACCCGCAGCTATGGCTGCCTGAGCAGCTTGAGAATCGGATATATTACCGCCTTGGTTATATCCGTTTGCTTCTCCGTCGCTTAATAGAACGACAATGGCATCTCTTGTTGATTCACGACTATCTAAAATCTGCTTAGCCTTATCAAAGCCGTCTTTGATATTTGTACCACTATTCGTATTACTAATAGAGTTAATGCCATTCAGTACAGTTGTTGTAACATTTGAAAGATTTGATATAATAGTCGCGCTTTTATCAAACTTGACTATGGCAATTGTATTGCCATTTGCATTATTGTTTGCGAAAGCAATATCAACAAATGCTTTTGCGGCATTTTTTGCATCTTCAAGCCTTGTGCTTTTACCATTAGATGTTTTATTGGTCATACTACCTGATGCATCAATGACCAGTACAACGTCAACCGGCTTTGGTGCAGTTACTGTACTGCCTGTGACGCTCAGCGTCACATCATACAGTCCACTCTGTACATCATGCTCATCGATGGTCTTGTCAATAGTTGCCAGTTCATTTGTGGTAGCAATGCTTGGTACTGAAAATGTCAGCAATACCATCAATGCTAAAATGAGTGCTTTGATCCTTTTGCTCATATTATCTCACCTCATAATTTATTTCTTACATTTTTCTAGAGGTAAGTTCTCTGTTTTCAGCCTCGTTTTTGGGGAAACGTGGTTAACCTTCCGCTTTTGTTTGACGAGTAACGTATTGAGCTTAATAGAGTAGTCACAGCTTGTCCAAGATCGCTCTTGAATCCAGGCAATAAAAAATCGCCAGGAACTGTAATATTCATGGCAATCGGACGGTCTTAGTGTATTGATAGCTACACCTTAGACTCCAGACTTTGCGCCCCAGCTTTTCAACTGGTTTGCCTTTTTCATGGATTAGTTGATTAATTTCTATTCGAGTTTTCAGGTACGTTGTTATTATATACCATTTTATGTTATTATTCAATACGTTTTTATCATTTTTTATATAGGGCTGGGCTTCAAGCAAGCAGGTGTTGAATACATACGTGATGAGCTACTCGTTGTTATTTATCAGAGGCTTTTTACGGATATAACTGTCACAGGCTGGGCTTCAACTCTTGCTGTAAGCCTTTTCTTCAACGGTATCGTCCTTATTATTCTTGGTATCATCGGCGAATATATCGGCAGAATTTACGACGAAGTAAAAAACCGTCCTTTGTATATCGTCCAGGAAACAAAGAACTTGGAAAACATCAAAATAAGCAGGATATAATCCATTGCTTATTGATTTGATTATATGGCAGAGGGCATCAGTCCTTCCCCCCGATACACGGTTTGCGTTTTATTCAAGCCATCTTCATCTCCACAAACATGAAGAAAGGCAGACAGCTTTGTCTGCTGCCTGCCTCACCTAATACTATGGCTTTTTATATCATCACGATCCATTTAGCTGTTCAAATAACCAGCTCTGATTATTCCTCTTCTTCCTCTTTCTTTTTTGTCTTGCTTCTGAGTGCAACTCCCATTGCTGCGATGAATCCGCCCAATCCATAGAATACTGTTGCCGGTACTCCGCCTGTCTTTGGCAGTTCTGTCACATCAGCCGGAGCAGCCGGTGTCTCTTCTTCGTCCATCTCAACAATCTGAGGCTCCGATACCGGTGCTTGTGGAGCAGGCTCGTCGTTTACTACCGTAGTAATCTGGCTAAATACCGCTGTAACGCTCTTGTTGCTGTCCATTCTGATCACGTTGGCGGCATTCACTGAATCTCCCTGCCATCCATCAAACTTCCAGCCTTCTGCAGGAGTAGCTGAAAGTTGGACATCTCCGCCCTTTCTCTGTAGGCTTGCTCCGACTCCCGGCGAGACTGTACCCTGACCTACAACTGCCATCAGTAGTGTGTAGCTGCCAGTATCCTCAGTAACAGGTGTGCTGGGGGGAGTTGGCGGATTAACCGGCGGAGTGGATATCGCTTTGAAGAGTGCCTTCACACGAATGTCACTGTTCATGATCACCTCATATTTCTGACTGGTTGTATTCAGTGTCGGTACTGTATAACCTTCGTCATTTATCCACTTGTCAAACTCGAACCCGGAATTAGCAATGATCGTGAGTTCAACTACAGTTCCTCTGGTATATTCCAAACCCTCGGTTGCTGATGCCGGTGAAATGGTACCATTCACAACTTCTGTGTACAATTTCTGTTTTACCAGCATGTTCACAACACCCAGCTCTGCGCCGTTTTCTTCCTCAGTAAGAGTGATCTCAGTATAGTTATCCGGATCATCCACACGGTCATAACCTGGCAATAACGTCTCCACCAGATAGTACGTGCCAAGAGGCAGATCAATAAATTCAGCGCTGGTGTCTTCCGAAATTGTCCTCGTAATAGGCGCTTCTAGAGCGGATCCGGTCAGTGTCAAGGTAAATACTGTATTGTCAGTAATATCCTCATAATCAGCCATTGAACGCTGTCCCAGCATCTTGCCTACAACATCCTTGTAAACAAAGATTGCGCCTCGTATTTGCTTAAAAATTGCCTTGACCTTTATGTCACTATTCATGATTACTTCGTATTCATCAGTTCCTAATTTTGGCGTCGGTTTCGTATAACCAGTATCCTCTACCCATTTGTCGAACTCAAAACCTGCATTCGGAGTAATGGTTATTGTCGCTACTGTACCAGCGTTATATTTTGCTCCTGATGCCGGTGAAATTGTACCATTTTCAACTTCTGTGTTCAATGTGTACTGAATCGGCGGTAAAGTTTTAGCCTTGAAAATTGCCTTTACCATTTTGTCACTGTCCATGGTTACTTCGTAATCATCAGTTCCTGTTTTCGGCGTCGGTTTCGTATAAACAGTATCCTCTACCCATTTATCGAACTCATAGCCTTCATCTGGAGAAATGGTTATTATCGCTACAGTGCCTTCATTGTATTTTGCTCCTGATGCCGGTGAAATCGTACCATGTTCAGCTTCGGTAGTCAATGTATACTGTATTGGCGTTACAGTTTTAGCCTTGAAAATTGCCTTTACCTTTTTGTCACCGTCCATGGTTACTTCGTAATCATCAGTTCCTGTTTTTGGCGTCGGTTTCGTATAGCCATTATCCTCCACCCATTTGTCGAACTCATAGTCTTTATCGGGAGCAATGGTTATTGTAGCTACTTCACCCACGTTATATTTTGTTCCAGATGTCGGTGAAATCGTACCATTCTCGACTTCTGTGGTTAATGTATATTGCGTCGGTGGTTCTACCGGAGGAACATACGGTGCCAGGAAGTTTGCTCCGAAGGCCAATGCTGACTGAACTATTTTCCTTTCAGCAAAGAACAACTTGAATGTGCAGGGATCTCCCTTACTCTTTCCGGCAAAAAATGTATCCGGAATAGTAATTGTTTTGTAATCGCCGGCTTCATGTACTCCGCCCAAGTCAACAACTAGTTTGCCATCAATAAATATCCAAAGATCATCGTCTGATTTTACTTTGATGGTCCTCTTAGCGGGATCATAGTTGAATTTAGTCTCGTACTCCAATGTAAAAAAGTAATTATGTTTTTCGTTTTCATTGCCAAAGCCCTTCCCGTCAATTGGGAAGAAATCCTCGGGAACATAGAAGCCATAGTAACCATCACTATTAGGACCTACTAAAGACATTGGATAATGTATGCCAAAGTTTTTACCCGGTACATTGGTGAACCATTGAGCAAATGATATATCGTCCTTAATTGAGTTGGTATTTTTTGATGATTTCTCGGGGTTTCCATCTGTACCCAGGGTATCTCTAACAAGTCCCGGCTCGCCAGTCCCATGCTGCTTATTTTGGAAGTCGGGATGGTCACTCCGGAAGTCTCTGATAATAGCTTGTCCTGCCGGTACGGGCTCGGTTTCGCCCGAAGCATCTTCAAATCTAGCAATTAGATCGGTTTTATCATCAACTTCAAAAGTATATTTGGCATTTGCTGACAATAAAACTCCGTCTTTGCCATTTGTATACCAACCCTTAAAAGCATATAACGCACTTGATGGAACCGCCGTTAATGTAACAGATGTACCCGAATTAATCTGATTTTCATATTTGCTAATTTCGTCACTTGAACTCTCATTATTTAACTCAACAGTAAACTTACCTGTATCTTTGGGAGCAATACCTACTTTAACCAAAAACTTTGCTTTCGGTTTTTCGAATTCTGCTTTAATAGAAATATTTTTTGCAGGCATTGCAAATGAAATTGCTGATGAAGTTATTGAAACACCATCCGGCAAATCATTGCCAGACCATTGTTTGAATTTGTACTCGGTTGAGATAGCCGATGCAGTTAAGCTAACTGTCGCACCAGCGGCATACTCTCCGGTCCCGTAAACAGCTCCGACACCTGATGCTGGGATCACTTGTGCGTCAACGTTATATTTGGGTATTGCTTTAAAAATTGCTTTAACCAATTTGTTCTCTGTTGGACCCTTCATCTCAATCTTCATGACATTGCCTTCGGGCATCATAATGTCATGGGTATGATTATTAAACTGCCTTTTAGAAAGTATATGACGATGAGAACAAAACTCAGTAGTGTATTCCCATTTATCAAATTCATACCCATCTTTAGGGTTTGCTGTGATTGTTACAAGTTCATCATTATCATAATGATCATACCAATGAAATAAGCACCAATCCATTTTTGGATCCACTGAAACTGTTCCCATTGCAGTATCATTAGATGATGCTGACAACGTGTATGTCCAATGCCATTGTTCTCCTTCTGTGCCTTCGTCACCGCCATCTTCTTCTCCGCTTTTTCTCTTGCCTTCTTCGCCGCCTGTGAATTCAAGTCCGGCTTGTGTCGTTCCAACGACTCCACCTCCTGCATTAATTGCTGCAGGTGATGTTCCTTCTCCGCCTTCAGATCCGTCATCAGCATAAACGCTGTATGGCGCAAACAGGCAGAATACCATAATAATAGATAGTAAAATAGATAACCCTTTAAAACCTCTCTTCATAATAAGACCCTCCAATATTTTTTTACTTACTGTTCTGGAGGTAAGCACTCTTTTTTCAGCCGCGTTTTAAGGAGAAACGTGGTTAACCTTCTGAGTGTGTCTATTGTTTTGTTTAAAATGTATAAAGAAAGAATGATGGTTTTATAAACGATTCACAGCGAAAGGGTATAAAAAAACTGCCATAAGCTGTGATATCCATGGCAGTCGGACGATCATCATGTAGTGATAAGTTACACCTAAGATTCCTGACTTTGCGTCCCGGCTTTTCAACCGGTTTGCTCTTTTCATTGATATTAATTTACAAAATCTCTTATTGACAGGTACATAGGTATTATAACCGAATAGTTTTCATAATGCAATACTTTTTTCATTTTTATGTCCAAGTTTTGTAAAGTTTTTGTATAATTTTTGTAAAAGTATAGAAAACCCATTGATATAGCTCATTCCCATAAAATGTACAAAGACAAAAAAAAGACCCCGAAGTCTGCCTTTATCAAGGGCAGACTCCGAAACCTATTTAAGATTATGCGCACCATCTTAAATGTCTTTGCTCAATTTGTTTCTGTCTGGTTTCTCTTGCTGTTGTTCCAATTTTCCCGGGAAACTGTACCTGTCACCCCGGCATCTGGAACTGTACCTGTTCAAGCTTTTGTACCTGTTCAAGCACCACCCTTTCTTCCTTCTTTCAGATCTTAAATGCGGAAAATAAAAAACTTCCCAGCCATTGGGAAGTCACTTTTAAACGATATTGCTATGTACTTTGAGGGAAATAAAAAACTTCCCTTTCGGTAACTGGCTGCCACATGTAAAACTACTGTTTTACATTCAGGCCCTATAGCTTTGCGTCCCGGTTTTTCAACCGGTTTGCTATTATCGTTGAAAAGTTATCTCCAATTGCATTTATATGGTAATAGATTAACACATGCGGCGCAGAATATCAAGTCTTTTTTGAAATATTTTGTAAAAATGTGCCCCGTTTTTGATATTGTCTTAATAAGCCGTTAGTGATTTTGTCTTGGAGGCAGTGTATAATTTGCTTCATAAAAAGTTTATGGGGTGAAATGATGCGGAGGATTGTATTGACAATGGATGGG
>JAEZLF010000115.1 GCA_023435925.1 Bacillota bacterium | reverse complement strand
CAACGGTATACGGCTTGCTTTCGGAATTCAGCGTCATCTTTCCAATCTCGAGCCGGTTGGGTTCTCTTCCGTGCCACTCGCTTATACCAAGGTTCTTACAAATGTATTCCATGTAGTATGGCTTTTTATGTTCAAAAATTGACTTTACTTCATCCGGAGTAAGATATTGGCCGGATGTTCCATTCTTGGAAAAGAGTGCATCAAAGCCTTCATCAAAACTTTTATCCACTCTGATATCATAAGCCATTGTATCTGTAATCAGGGTATACCTGCCAGGTTCCCGGGGATTTTTCGCGATGGTAAGGCAATACAGAGTGGGGGATTCCTTAGAACTTTCAGCCGGAGTTATTTGAAGCCAGCTGCCGCTTGAGACGAAGTTGAGTAAAATACATTGGTTCTCTTTTTTTGTCCTATTAATTTTTGCCTGCAAGGTCTCATAATCAAGGATCTCTTCACTGTCTACGAGTTCGAAGCTTTTGCCGCAGAACGAGCTACCGATAAAATCATAAAGCATCGGATATACATCGTATGTGTGAATCCTTTCATATCCTTTATCGACCATTTCGAGTTTGAAAATATCGTCGGGTAATGCCATTACGCTAATACCTGCAGGATGTGGAGTAATTGCTGCAGCTGCTGCTTCAACGTTGACCGGCTCATTGTGATTGACAGAAGAAAGAGAAGGTGCCGGTGAGATGCCGTAAGCTTCCACATGGCTTTCTAACCCGTTCTGGCATGCAGAAAGGAGGAATATCAATAATAAGAATAATATCAGAAACTTTTTCATAGGAAACCTTCACTAAGGCTATATTTGTCACAATTTGAGTATAAAATATGCTGTTGATGTATTTGTTAATAATAGGTTAATATCAATATAGACCGAAACCATATTTTTGAAATGGATAACATTGACATAAGTGTGTAATAGCCTATATAATTCTTTTGTAGTGCTTCGGGAAATGAAATGAATGAGGTGAAAATCATGCTGAAAAGATCGTTGATGACCTTAAAAGATAACCCTTTGATAAGTATCCTGCTTATTGCGGCGATTGTGTTATCGGCTGCATCGTCAATGCTACTGCTGAAGGATACGAACAGAATGATGGAGATCTCCAAAGAAATGTCCGCTATTCCGGCCGATCCGGAGAGGATGAATATTCAAAGCCTTACAGAAATGCTGGGTATCATGCTCAAGCTAGTCGGTTTTTCGCTGGTCACCAGCGGACTGGGCATTGTTTTTATTGCTGGGATGGGGAACATGCTTGCTGCAGCAATGAATGGCGGCAAAGCCTCTATTAAAATTTTCTTTTTCGGCATAAAGAAATTTTTCGGGAAAACCTTGTTATCCCTGCTGCTGTTTTTAGCAATCATTTTTGGCTTCAGCATTTTGACTTCCATTGTTTCCATACCCTTCACAGTTGCGGGGATTGTAAGCAAGACTTCTTTTAATCCTGAAATGATGCTTGGCAGGCAGAGGATCACGCAGATTGTGATAAGTGTGGCTATGATTTTCCTTTATCCCTTGGTTTTACTGTGGCTTCCTGCAATTTTCATCGACCGGAATGACGGTGTGGTAGCTTGCTTTAAAAACGGAGTCAGGGCCGGAGTGAAAAAATATAGGATACTTGTTGCTGCGGCAGCAGTGTTGATGCTGCCGACGCTGGTTTTATATGCAGTTTCTCAGGATATTACTTCAATACTGGGATCGCCATTCGGCATTCTGATGTATATCTACCAGGCCATTGTAATTCCGGTATTGCTTTCATTCCTTTTTGTTCTGTATCAGGAAATAAGAACAAAACAGGGAGAAATGGATGCCAGTAACACGCTTAAGGACAATAGTGCCATTTAAGCAGAGTAAGAAACATAAGTGGATGGAAGTATTATTTACTTAAAAACCTGTCCATCAATGTATAACCATCTTCAATAAAGATCCCTGTTCTCACTGCCTGAAATTCGTCGTAACCTGCTACTCCGGAAGATTTTTCACTGTTTTTCTCATAGAGTATATAGGGCACAGGTTCCGAGGTGTGCGTTCTCAGTGAGAGAGGAGTGGGGTGATCGGGGAGTACCAGAATACGATAGTTCCCGTAATCTGAAAGACCCTCCAAAAGCGTTCCCACAACCTGACTGTCAATATATTCGATGGATTTCACTTTATTTTCTATTTCAAAGCGGTGACCGCACTCGTCCGGTGCCTCTATGTGAATGTATACAAAGTCTTTGCCCTTTTGCAGTTCTTTTAGCGCGGCTTCAGCCTTACCTTTAAAATTGGTATGGATATTGCCGGTTGCACCTTTTACATCAATAGAGTCCAGCCCGGCACACAGGCCTATTCCTTTAATCAGATCCACAGCGGACACAACAGAGCCTTCAATGCCATATTTTTCTGTAAATTTCGGAATGGCAGGCTTACGTCCTTCACCCCAGAGCCATATGGAATTGGCAGGGCGGAGTCCGCGGGCAATTCGGCTCAGATTGACGGGATGATCCTTCAGTATTTCATAGCTTTTTTTCTGCATGGATAACAGCAATTCACTATGGTCACCTGAAGGAAGATACGTTCTGATACTCTTCTCCAGGATATCATGGGGTGGAGTCGTGGTTCTCCTGCCGGTGCCGTTATTCCAAACCATGCAATGACGGTAGCTGATGCCCGGATGAAATTGAATTTCATCATTGGACAGGTACTTGTTGATCTCTTTAATTAACTGGGCAGCTTCCGCTGTAGATATTTCATCGGAACTATAGTCCAGCATGGACGCAGACTCATATGGACCATCCACCGCCAGCGTCACCAGATTACATCGGAAGGCAAGATCAGTTGCTGACAGCTCAACACCCATGCTGACAGCTTCCAGAGGGGATCTTCCGGTATAGAATTGATGCGGATCATATCCCATAACTGCAAGGTTCGCGACATCACTTCCCGGAGCAATTCCTTCGGGAACCGTTTTGACCATTCCGATTTCACCATATGCCGCCAGTCGATCTATATTGGGTTTATTTGCGCATTGCAGAGGAGAGCGGTTTCCTAATTGGGCTACGTGGTAATCAGCCATTCCATCCCCTAAAACGACGATATATTTCATTTTCAGTATAATCTCCAATCTATATTGAATTTTACTCCATTCACTATTAATATTTAGCAGGTGCACTCCGGGACATCTTCGTACAGAATGACACCTCTCCTATTATAGCAAAGTATGAAATTCATGGAAAGGATAAAATCATAGTTGTATAAAAATCATGATTGTCCAAATTGCTCATA
>JAEZLF010000055.1 GCA_023435925.1 Bacillota bacterium | reverse complement strand
CTTTTACCGGTACATCAGCTCTACAATTGAATATCCGTCTACTTCCGGGACCATTATCTTTCCGTTTTCCAGTTTGAGTTCCTGATTCTGCGGAACAAGCTTTGCAGATTTTATATCGTACGGAAGCTGCAGCTCAAGGGTAACATTATATGCTTTTATGCGTTCTTCAATAATATCAATCGTTGCAGATTTTCTCACTGGTATATACGAAAGAATGTGCACATTCAGGCATTTGCGCTGCGGCTGATCCAGAAGACTGACTGTCATTGCTGAATGTCCATTGTGGCGCACCAGTCTGGACGGCAAAAGTGAATCAATTGCATTGGATATAAGCTGTTTGCACCATGCGGGAGCATTTTCCCTGTATTGTCTGAATAGGGGATGGCTGAATAAAATAACCCTTCCATTTCTAAATCCAACAGGATAACCCTCTCCCTTTGCGGAAGGTGTATATCTGTGTGAGCAGAACCAGTCCTTATCGCGGTTGAAATAGGGTGCCCTGGCGTTAAGAATAACTTGCGCGCCTGCAGGTACAACCCTTTCGCCTTGACGATATATCACATACTCATTCCCTTTTTCAAGCCCTGTACTAAGATCGCCCTCAGCAATGATGAAATCCGGATATTTTTCTGCTTCTCCGGCATATTCTACACCAAAGCACTCCGGATAGCTCCAGTATGGAGCATTATCATCGCAAGCGCGTTTCAATAAACCACCCTTTGAACAAGCGATCACGCTTCCGCCATTTTTCACATATCGATTAAGCTTCTGCTGAAAGGCTTGATTGACTATCAGATCATCAGGGAGAATGATGAGCTTGTAGGATTCAAGCTCCATATCCATATCTATTACATCAAACTGAAGAGCAAGCTCATCAAGCATCTGCACCGCACCCATGATCGTTTCAGGAATGTTGAATTCGGCCACGCTTTCTTCAGGTGTCACTACCGCCGCTTCTGTAAGAGCTTTGGAGGGCCTCGCCCATTTTTCCCGTTCGGCAATTTGCCTGTAAACTTTTCCAATTAATCTGTATGCAGCAGGATTTAATACACCATATGGCTCCATCTGGTCACCGATTGAACAGGCGAAGCCGTAGCTGAGCATGCGAAAACACTCAAATTCCAGAGCAGCAAGATTCTTCAATGAATGAAAGTCTCCCCACTCGGTATGGAACTTGCCTGTCATGCCCATGCAGTCCTTGCCTAGAGTTCTGGCGTATTTTGCTGTAACAGGGAAATGCAGATATCCCCAGGAACCTGACGGAAGGCTTTCCAGTTCAAAATGAGTATACTGATCCCTGCTTTCCTTTGTACAAGGTCCCACATGACCGGCATTGTAAAATATGGAGCACTGTTTATTATGCGTGCGTACAAGCTTCGTGATATTTTCTTTGAAGCGGTCCATTACAAATTTCGCAAACTTCCTTACAGCCTCATTATCAGAAGCATCAATGCCCTTTTTCTTCATTTCTGTACGGCAGGATGCGCACCAGCATGGTCGGATACCCACTATGTCAAAAAACACGCCGTCAAGCTCATCTCCCAGAAGCTCACATACTTCGGAAGTAATAGCCGTAAGGAAATTATAGTAGGACGTGTTTACACATAATGACTGGTAGAAACCTGGTTCGGTAAACGATGCGCCCTCATGAGAGCCGTCCTTCTTCCTGATAAGCCATTCAGGATGTGTCGTGGCGGAATGGTAATCCCATTGAACTGTTATATAAACAGGTGCACGTACACCCGCTTTGTGCAGAGCTTTTACCTGTTCCAGCATTAGCTCAGGTTTCTGAAGATTCGGATGAACCAACTCAGGATATTTCTTTGACGGATAATACAACCATCCATGATGGCATCTGGCAAACACAGTAACAGAGCTGATACTTGCGTCCTTAACAGTCTTTGCAAAGGCCTCGGCATCAAATTCCGCCCCGATATCCGGTATATGCTCCGAAGTATGAAAATCAAGATGAACCTGACGTGGTGATAATTCAAGCATATTGGTACCCTTCCTTATTAATGATATTTTTATCCCTTAATATGTGCACTCCTGGGCAGCTTCAACAAAAGCTTTATATTTTCTATGTCACCATTTTGTGTTGTAATTTTCAACAGGGGCATTTTTCAGCCACATTATCCTTAATATACACAATCCAGCCAGGCTCGTCAAACGTCGACATAATACCTTCTTCAACGCCATTCAAACCACTAGCAAAACCAACTGTGAACCTGGCATGGCAGTCTATCAGGTTTCTGATTATTGATTGCAGATAAAAAACGCTCTCTCCCTGTCATATTAGAGACCTTACTTTTCCATTAAATTAACTGGTGTAATCGTTCTTTTCTCCACATTTAGCCTTAAGGTCTTTATTTCAAACTTTTTCAAATCTACCTGACAGTCCAAATCTATGGCAGGAAAACGCATTATCGTAGACCTATCCTGCCCTGTTGGCTCGAACAATCTGATTATATAATCATCCGAGTCTTCTGCTTTTTTAAATACCGTCATTTGTGTAACATTATCAGATAAAACCGCAAGTGCAGCAGGTTTCATACCTGTACCTGAAGGAAAGAATGAAAGGGCAAAGGGTTTTTCATTATGTATCAGAGCTTCCCTATCAATGTGCTCCAGCCGCTCCTTCATCTCACCAGCGTTGAACCAGAAATTAAACTCCCTTTCTCCCTGGTCAATGCGTGAAGAATACCTATCCTGGGGCATAATTATTTCTTCCTTATACGGATGTCCTGAATATCCCGGTGATCTGAGCAAAGTCAGCCTCATTTCCCCGTCCCTGAAGTCTGATCCATATGTACCATCATTAATACAGGTCACTGTATTATTAGCTTTCTCAGAGACAACTGCTACCCATTTTTGCGCCACAGCCTCGCACCCATTATCAGGCAGCTCTCCCGCACCGTATATCACCTGGCCAATATATTTACCATCTTTAATCGATGTCGGGACAGAAAGCTTCAGCATTTTGGATTTTTCATTCCAATGTACCCTGACATTAACCTGTATTTCAGTACCATGTTTCGGTAGTTTATATGTTTGGCATATATACGAATTACCATATGAGAACACTGCTTCTATTACAGACCTTACTGCGCCGTCCTCAATAATTCTTACAGAATCCAAAACTTGTTCGGTTACTCCGGAATAAATTGTACCTTCTTCCCTGTTCATAAGTCCGAATCTTCCAATTACAGTGGGAAAACTCTTTACATTCATAGCCCATGCGTCATCACTATCATCAATAACAAGCGGTTCAAAAGCATTTTCCATCAGATAGGATACATCATTAGCAACATATTTATCAACTAAGCCCGTCTTACAGTTTATCACCACTTCCAATTCATCTGTTTTAAAAACAATGTTTCCATTTTCTTTCTTTAGCACAGCAGCTGGTTTTTCCGGCAAAAGATCGACGATACAGTCAAATCGATTCATCTGTCCAGGCTCCAGTTCGGCTTCAAAAACTGCTCGTTTCCTCCAATCCAGGAAGTTGAGGTTACTTAACTCCTTTTCCGCCTGGCAGTAAATCTCCTCTCCATCTTTATATATCCGTGGATATGAAAACCCACCTTTCCAGTTCTGATCAGGCAGTTGAAATTCACATTCAAAAATTCCTTTTATCTTAAAGGGATGAGGATTATATACTAAAATAGGTATTTCTTTACCTTTAGCCTTATCCTGCCCTGCGGCTAATGCAAAAAACGCTCTTGCCTTCAGTCTGGAGACAATCTCAAGTCCGTGATCCAAAAGCCGTAATGCAGCTTCTTCAACAGGCTGAATGGATGATCCTGGAAGTATATCGTGAAATTCCGACACCATAAGGTCGCATAACGCCTCATGAATTTCTTTTTGCGGATATTCCAGATTGCATTGTATGGAGGCATTTGACATCATTTTCTCTAACGTATATATTTCATTTTCCAATAAACGGTGTTTTTGCTTGACTCTGATCTGTGATGAATAGCACCCGACGGAATGGGGGTTTATATCACCTGTATGCGTCGGCAGACTGCAACCGCTGCTCTTCAATTCTTTAAAATACTTTTCCGGAGTGGAGTGTACGATTTTGTATTCCTTTGCTTCCTCCATTAATTCCTTTAGATTTTCCAAGTCCACCTGGGAAGGTCCTCCCCCATGATTTCCAATTCCCCACAAGACCATTCCTGCCGGCTTATCTTTATGATCCTTCATCCACTTCTCTACTTTACTTCGCGCTTCTCCACGCAATGAAAGATAATATTCATAGCCCCGATGTACTGTAACCTCAGAATCATCATAACCTAGCCAGATAAACTCTTCAGAGGGCAGTGTCATGTCCTCCATGCCTGGTTTGCAGAAAATATATGAATCAAATCCTGATTTTTTTAAAACCTGCACCAAACCTCTGCTATGGCCAAATGGATCAAAATTAATAGCTGTCGATGGCTCTGCTCCAAATTTATCCATAAAGTATCGCCTACCTGATAAAATCTGTCTTACTATTGATTCACCGGATGGCATATTACAGTCAGGCTGAAGATACCACCCGCCCATAATATGCCACCTTCGGGATTCAACCAGCTTTTGGATACGCCTAAAAAGATCAGGCTCATATTCCTCAACCCATTTATACAACATCACTTCGTTGTGATTAAATACAAACCCATCATATTCCTCACAGAAATCTGCCGCTACGCGGAATGTAGATATCGCTTCTGCGGCGCCTTCTTCCCATTCCCACAGCCAAACAGGGTCCAGATGCGCATTACAGATCAAATGTATTTTATTCATTGTTTCAATTTGCCCCCTCAGATTAAATTTTACAAATGACATTCTATTACTGCTTAATTATTTGATTTCTATACACTCAAATGGCTTTAAATGAACCTTTTCGAATTTGTTCTCATATGTAGCACCAAAGAAACTACACCAATTTTCTGAATTTTCTTTTGGATCCTTCCACACCAATCTCAATCAAGTCTGAATATATGGACTCGGTATTTCCATCTGGGTGAAAGAATGCATTTGTCTTGTTTGGTGACTTCTTCACATTCTATAGATTTACAATACTCAGGTAAATGGTTCTTTGTTGTCATTTAGTAGCAGCATATTGACAACTCTTATCTATACGACTATAAATTATTGAATGGTTACTAAATCTATAATAGAATGGTATTACAGTATAAAGGAAACGGTGATATCCTTGTATAATTTCATAATCATTGATGATGAAATCTCTATCCATGAGCATTTGTTACAGGCATTTGACTGGTCCAATATGGGTTATTGCCACTTGCAGAGTTTTTCTGATGCGGAGTCTACCTTGGAGTGGCTTAAAGATACGCATCGGATAAATGTAGATTTAATAATAGCAGATATTCGGCTTGGGGAGATGAATGGACTGGAGCTTGCCGAAGAAGTAAAGAAATTTATGCCGGAAGTGCATTTTGTATTTATCAGTGCTTACCGTGAATTTGAATATGCCAAAAATGCAATTCAGATCGGAAGCTTTGACTATATAATTAAACCGGTAACCTACTCAGCTGTCACAAATACTTTTTTAAAGCTGCGGGAACTCCTTGACAGAGAACACTCTGAGAAAGTAATACTTAAGCAGCAATTATTTACAGATATCCTATTAGATTCTGATTTGTCCTCCATCACTCAAGGAATACTATCACCATCCCTGATTTCTCAACACTCCGGCAATGAAATATACAGGCTTGTTGAGTTGGATTTTATAAATTTGGAGGATTATTTAAAAAGCCAATTAAAATATGAAAAAGAGAGTTTTCAGGTTGCCACTGCACATATTTTGAAAGAAATAAGGGGTGCTTTTTTCATGGTACCTATTAGTAATTTGAAAAATGGGCTTTATGCAGTGGCCATTTCGAAAAATCTGAATGCACAAATTTCTGACTTTGAAAAGTATTTTGATAGTATTAGGAGAGATTTCTCTGAGATATTTCATGTTGAATGTCATATTTACGGCAGAAGCACAATTACAGATGATTTATATAAGCTGAGAGAGCAATATGTATATACAAATACTCAAAGCAATCTTTCCACCTCCCATATAAAGCTTGTAGATACCATCATTCTGCATATCAACAATGGCGAATTTGACCAGTGTGAACAGCTTGTTAACCTATTGTTTAATGAAAATAATAACATGCTAGACAATCTGGAAGTACTGCGTATAGCCGCCCTGAATTTAATAAGCAGGTTACCTGAGCTTAATGATTGTATACCGGACATCACCGCTGCGTCCACTATTATCAGGCTTAAAGAAATCCTACAGAATAATATTCGTTCATTGGAACGGGTTTATACAAATAATTCCTATATCCTTTGTCTTATTGACATGGCACTGCAATATATCGATCAGCACTTTAGTGAGGATATTTCACTCAATGATGTTGCCAGTTGTGTTGCACTCAGCCCGACTTATTTCAGCCGCTATTTTAAGCAGCAGACAGGAGAAAGGTTTATGGATTATCTTTGTAAGGTCCGAATGGAAAAGGCTCTTGTAATGATTACGGATCCTACGCTTAAGGTTTATGAAATAGCAAATGCAGTTGGATACAAAAGCTTGAAACATTTTTACAAGTTGTTCCGCAACCATACCGGCTATACCCCCACAAAATACCGCAATACCATACTGCATATGAGTACGGGTGACATCGATGAGGAATAAAAAAAGGAAAATCAAGACTTGGGATTTTATTAAGAACTATAAATTTCAGAGCATTTTTTTTAGCTATTTTTTTTACTTTCTGCTGATTATTTTAATTATGGTTATTCTCTACGGCTGGTTGCTTATGCAGTCTTACAGATATTCTGTCGAGCAGGAATCCCTCGCGATTACTTATAAGATGCTTAACAAAACAACTGAAATATTTGATATGATCAATTTTAATATTGAAAGAGATTTTTACAAATTATCTACAAGCTATGATGTTAAAGAGTGGATTCATTATGATAAAACCACTGCTGATTCCGTAGGATATAATTATCTAACAAGAAAAATCAAAAATGAGCTTTTCCAAATTGCTGCATCCAATAAAAACATTGAATCGGTGTATATTTTTAACGTATCAAGTAAATCCGTTTTAACGGATAATGATGAAAAACCAATTGATGATTTTTATGATCATTTGTGGTATACGAAATATAAAGATGAAAATAAAAAAAGCCCAATCTATTCCAGGCGAAAATATGCTCATAATCCATCATATGACATGATTAGTTTTATCAAAGAAATATATACCAGAGATAATACTTTGTCCGCTATTGTTATATTCAACATCTATTTCGATGAATTTGATAATGCCATCAACCAGGACTATCAAAATGGTTCCTTAAAAATAGATTTATTGACCAGTGAAGGAAATATTTTTTATTCTTCCGTAACCGATAGAATAAACAAAAATATAAACCACTACTCTTCAGATGCAATTTTTAACAATATTTCAGAACGTAATATTATGAATCCTTCTATTATAGAGTTAAATGACAATACGATTTCAGCACTTAATAAATCCCGGCAGGGAAGTCTCTATCTATTGTCTTCTGTTCCCAAAACCTATGCTGCGGTTAAAAATAATACCTTTTTTATCTTCTCTATTGGTGGAATGATAGGATTTATTCTTTCTATTATTCTGGCATTTATCGTATCTCTTAAAATGTATAAGTACATCATTAATATGTTCGTATTATTGGAATCGCCTTCACATTCAGGGAAAAATACCAGTGAAATTACTGCAATAACGAATAATATTGTCAACATGATGGAAAAAAACAAGCAAATAGAACAGGAGCTTGCTACCAAATTTGCTGAGCTTAAGAAATCACAGGCCATTGCATTGCAAACACAAATCAATCCACATTTTTTAAATAACACCTTAAATTTTGTCAATCTAAATATCATTAAAACAATACAGGCCGATAATGAAGCTACAGAAATCATCTCACTATTGTGCGATATCCTTCAGAGCAATCTTGATACGATCAATTATCTTGTAAAGTTTTCGACAGAGCTTGAAAATGCTGAAAAATATTTGAAAATTCAAAATATAAAGTATCGTAACTCTTTTGTTATTACAAAAAACATTGATGAAAAACTACTCTCCTGCAAAACGGTAACATTTATTTTGCAACCAATCTTAGAAAATTGTATTTCACACGGATTAGTTCATAGCAAAAAAACCGAAAAGCATATTGCAATTTCGGTATATGCAGAAAATCTGTCTTTAATTATTTCTATTGCTGATAACGGGATAGGGATGACTTCAGATGAGTTGGAAAATGTGTTAAACATGTTATCCGAAGATGCAATCAGGGAAACAACACATATCGGTTTATCGAATGTGCATAAGCGCATTCAAATTATATATGGTAAAGGCTACGGTTTGAAACTGGAGTCCACCGTTAATGTCGGCACAACCGTTACAATCCGTTTACCTCTCGAGTATATGGAATAATTTTTCAACTTATCTATTTCTTAAACTCCATCAATAACCTGTATTTTAAAGTTATAATGTCCTTTTTCTCCGGGGCCTATAAGTTCCAGTATGCCGTCTCGCCTGGCTTTTGCCCTTAAAACTACGCGACAACTCTATCGACGAGATAGCTATATATTAGGTGTGGGTGGTAAGATGATTTTACAGTCATACGGTAAGGAGATTTTTCTCTGTCCGGTAAGCAGTTTTTTCTTACCATGGTAAGCACTTTTTTCATAAAACGGTAAGCAGAATTTTCTGCAAGCGGTA
>JAEZLF010000022.1 GCA_023435925.1 Bacillota bacterium | reverse complement strand
AGGTTCAGTTCAATAGGCGTTCCAGTTTTTTTAGCAGATATTAAGGGTGATTTGTCTGGTATATCCCAAGCGGGAAAACGAAATGCAAAAATTGATGATCGTATAGCCGATCTTGGACTTGAAGGTTTTAGTTTTACCAATTTCCCCGTTGTATTTTGGGATGTTTTCGGGCAGCAGGGCCATCCGATTCGTACAACCGTTTCTGAAATGGGTGCATTGCTATTCTCCAAATTGTTAAATTTGAATGAAACCCAGAGCGGAATTATGCATATTGTATTTAAAATTGCCGATGATATGGGCATGCTGTTAATCGATTTAAAGGATTTGAGGGCAATGCTGCGGTATGTTGGAGACAACACCGGTGAATTTACGACACAGTATGGCACGATATCAAAACAGTCTATCGGCGCCATTCAGCGTGGACTGTTAACCTTGGAGGAGCAAGGCGGGGATCATTTTTTTGGAGAACCGTCCCTCGATATTAGAGATTTTATGAAGGTGGATGGCGATGGGAAAGGTGTTGTGAATATACTGGCGGCAGATAAATTGTTTTTATTGCCGGCACTTTACTCTACTTTCTTATTATGGCTTTTATCCGAGTTGTATGAGGAGCTGCCAGAGGCTGGTGACCTGGACAAGCCTAAAATGGTCTTTTTCTTTGATGAGGCTCATCTGCTTTTTGACGAAGCGTCAAAAGTATTGCTGCAAAAGGTGGAGCAGGTGGTAAGGCTTATCAGATCAAAAGGCGTCGGCGTATATTTTATCACACAGAATCCAGATGACATTCCTGAAACAATCCTGGGGCAATTGGGAAACAGAGTGCAGCATGCTTTAAGAGCGTTTACTCCCAGAGACCAGAATGCAGTTAAGGCAGCGGCTCAGACTTTCAGAGCGAACCCTGAATTCAGTGTCGAGACTGCAATAACAGAACTTGGTGTCGGTGAAGCTCTCATTTCTTTCCTGGATGAAAAAGGAGCCCCCGGTATTGTTGAAAGAGCTCATGTATTACCGCCTCAAAGCAATATAGGGCCGATTCCTGTTGAGGAGCGTGAAAGAATCACCAGAGAGTCGCCGATTTATGGGAAATATGAGGAGATGATCGACAGAATATCTGCATTTGAGAGCCTGCAGATAGTTGAGGAACAGCAAAGAGCTGCCCAAATTGCTGAAGAAGAACGGAAAAACTATGAGAAGCAAATGAGGCAGCAAGCAAACAATAGTAGTAGGAGTTCTTCAGCCGGCTATACAGATGGCTACGGAAATAGCTACAATCGCAGGACGAACAGCAGAACCGGCTATAGCAGTAATAGCAGCAGAAGAACTACACAGCAAAGCCGCAGATCAGATACCCCTCTTGACCGCTTTGCAAAATCGGCGATGTCATCAATCGGTAGACAGGTTGGTAATCAATTGGTGAGAGGTATACTGGGGACGTTTCTTCGTAAATAACATAAGCAGGAATGCACTGCTGAAAAACTGTGATTTCGGTGGTGCTTTCCGACACTGCAGGAGTGTTTCCGGCACTGCAGGGGTGCTTTCCGGTATCGTAGAGGATACAATCCGGCACTGCGAAGGCTACTTCCCGACATCACGGAGGTTGCTTTACAGTACCGCAGAGAACGCTTTATAGTGTCGTATGTTTTTCACAAGATAACTCAGCAAATGAAACTCCATAATTTTATAGTAACACTTATATGCGTAGTGCTTTTGCGTACTCAGATTGTTCTTTATGACAGTCTGATTTGCAGTATATGTACCTGACTGTTAATGGAGTTCCATTTCTGTCAGCATACATTACTATTTTATGCATCCGCTATTACACCTTTCTCTTCTACATTTTACTATGCGCATCTTGGAAAAAACCTCAACAATAGTACAATAGAAATTTGGGTTCTTTTCAATTGAAGTATGTGGATGATATGAGTAAAATTGCCTTACAGTATCAAAAGGTAAAGAACAAGCAAATCTGTTTCATCGTATTTTTGTTTATTTGCCGGGTTTTGTGGTAAAATAAATATAAAACAAAAAGGGGGAAAAATAATGTCGTTCTTGAAGGAGTTTAAGGCATTTGCCATGAAGGGCAATGTATTGGACCTTGCAATAGGTGTTATCATTGGCGGTGCTTTTGGCAAAATCGTAACATCTCTGGTTAATGACATGGTTATGCCTTTGATTACGTTAATTACAGGAAAAATTGATTTCGAAAATCTTTTTATCAGTCTAGATGGGAAGCACTACAATAGTCTCGCTGAAGCTAAGGCTGCGGAAATTCCTCCAGCAACAATAAATTATGGCCTTTTTATCACCAATGTTATTGATTTTCTTATTATAGCACTGGTGATTTTTATAGTTATCAGGCAAATTAATAAATTAAAACCCAAGCCCGCATCTGCACCGGTCACTACAAAGGGATGTCCATACTGCTATACCAGCATACACATTGATGCTACAAGATGCCCCAATTGTACTTCTGAGTTAAAATAACTGTATCGGGACATCAGTAATCACAGATGCATTGAGGTACTCCAAACGTAGAAAACTCCTGTATTAAGGCACTCTATACACAGAATACTCATGCATTAAGGCATTCAACATACAGAATACTCATACGGCAGAAGTTAAGCCGGCATGACTTATTTTGATTTTTTGCATTTTGGGAGGACAGCGGATGAAAACATTTTTCCGGTATCTTGAACTGCTCAAAAAGTATTTCATAGTTATCCTCTCCTGCGTTTTTATTGGCTTTGTTTTATATTATTCAACTTCATCCATGCTTATAGATTTAGTTGAAAAGTCGCTTAAAGAGCTGGCCGTACAAGGCTCGTCTGGTGTCACAATGGAACTGAGAAACCATTTGGATATTCTTGAGACCATAGCGAAGATGGACAGTATTGCAAATCCCTCTGTAAAGATAGAAAAAAAACTGGAGCAATTGAAACACTATAGTGGTGATAATAAACTCATACGATTGAACATTGTAGACCGAAACGGCAATGTGATGTCCACAAATAACGAGTATTTTAATATTAGCAGCCGTGAACATTTTCAAAAGGCTCTTAACGGAATAAGCAATATTTCCGATCCGCTCAGCAGCTTGGTTGATGAGACGCCAATTGTTGTTTTTGCGGTGCCTGTATATCATGGAGATCAGGTCGAGTATGTGCTGACAGCCACGTATCTGTTGGAAGAGTTGTGCAAGGTGATTGAAAAAATATCCTTCTTTGAGAATGGAACCGCTTTCTTAATTGACTCCAATGGTACTGTGATTGCACATAATGATAGAAATCTTGTAAAAACGAAATTCAACATTTTTGAGGCCGCAAAAGCAGATCATGAGCTTCAACAACTTGCAGATCTTGGGGAGCGCATGATCAAAGGTGAAACAGGTGCAGGGAAATATTCATTTATGGGTATAGAGAAATACATGGCCTATACATCTGTAAAAGGAACCGGCTGGACTATAGGTGTTACAGCCCCCGAGCAGGAAGTGTTAGGCGGAATCAGCAGGTTGCTGAATATTATACTGGTTTCGTGTATTCTCTTTACAATAACGTTTATTATGGTAAACATATATTTTTCATATTTGAAAAAAAGTGCAAAGAAGCATCAGATAACATCACAAACCGCAATTGATGTAGCAAATATTGCAATTATTCGGTTGGATTATAACGGACATATTAAAGAAAGTAATGAATATGCATCGATGAAATTGGGTTACTCATATGACGATTCAGCGAATCAAATTAATATCTTCGATTTTCTTGATGCCAGAAATGCAGACAGGTTGGATAAGGTTATGGCAAATCTGCAAAACGGAATTGTAGATAAAGATTTTGAACTGGCGATTAAAGCATCTAATGGGGAAAATGTGTATTTCATGTTCAACATTAACCAGCATACGGAAGAGGAGACGGACGATGAGATTGAATTAATGGGAATCGACCTTTCCGAAAGAATTAAAAATGAAATGATGCTGCAGGAAAAGCATGATGAGCTGACATCGGTATATGAAGAGCTCGCAGCTTCCGAAGAAGAACTGAAGCAGCAGTTGGAGGAAATTATCGCACATCAGATGAAGCTTCGCCAAAGCGAAGAAAGGTATGCTTTGATTATAGAAGCTTCCAGTATTGGCATATGGGATTTTAATGCAGCTGATAATGAAATGTTTTTCTCAAAGCGTTGGAAGGAAATCATGGGTTATCAGCAGAATGAGCCAATAAATGGACTGAGAAACTGGATGGATAAGATCCACCCGATTGACAGGCGGATGTTCGAAGATAAGATGGAACATTACCTTAATAGTAAAGCACCGGTATTTGAAGCCGAATATCGCGTAAGAAATGCTGAAATGGGGTATAAATGGATTTATTCCGTTTGCAGAGCTTTACGGGATTCAGAAGGCAAAGTTCTACGTGTGGCAGGAGCTATATCCGATATCACGCAAAAAAAGATGTATGAGCATAAGATTACCAAGCTAGCTTATTTTGATTCTTTAACAAACCTCTACAACAAAACATCTGTAATGGATAAATTCAGCGAGATGGTATCAGACCAATACCCACAAGTCGCATTGTTTTATATGGATCTCGACAATTTTAAGCTGACAAACGACTCATATGGTCATGCAATAGGAGACCAGCTACTTATTATGGTTGCAGAATCTCTCAGGGGGATTAACAACCCAACAGATATTGTGGCAAGGCTTGGGGGAGATGAGTTTGTAATACTTACAAGGGATTTTGAAAACAAGGATTCTCTTTCTCATATGGCAGAAACGTTAGTACAGCGTATTGACGATATTTTTAAAGTTAACTCCTATAATATAAATGTCTCATGCAGTATTGGTATAGCAATTTATCCCGAGGACGCTGCGAATTTTGACGAACTTCTGAAGAATGCCGATACTGCAATGTATAAGGCCAAGGAAAAAGGCAAGAATGGATTTGAATTCTATCACGTATCGATGAATGAAGCAATTCACCAAAAAATTCTAATGCAGAGCTATATGAAAAAAGCAATTTCTGATAAGGAGTTTTCACTTCATTATCAGCCACTTTTTGCAGCAGAAGATCAGAAACTAGTCGGATTTGAGGCATTAATACGCTGGACAAGTCCGGAAATGGGTACCGTCTCGCCTGGAATATTTATACCTGCTGCTGAAGAGACCAGACTGATACTGCCGATAGGAGAATGGGTGCTGCGAACGGCCTGTGAGTTCATGAAAAGGCTGAACAAAATGAGCGGTGCGGGTCTGACTATATCAATCAATATATCCATACTTCAGCTGCAACAGCCGAATTTTGCACAAATGGTACTTGATATCATTGAACAGAATCAGCTGTCTCCGGAACATCTGGAACTCGAAATAACCGAGTCCGTACTCATACAATACCTCCATGATGTATGGGATAATATTACTTTATTGAAGCAAAATGGAGTGAGAATTGCTCTGGACGACTTCGGTACAGGCTATTCCTCACTAAATTATCTGACACAGCTGCCTATCAATACTCTCAAAATTGACAGATCCTTTATAGAACGCATTGGTATTGTGGAAGACAGTAAGGTGATTATTGGATCCATTATATCTATAAGTAAGAAAATGGGCATCATAACGGTAGCTGAAGGAGTTGAAACAGCAGATCAATTAAACTATCTTCAGGAAGTTGAATGTGATATAATTCAAGGGTTCTTGCTGGGAAAGCCGCAATTGGAGGAGCAAATTATCCAACTTGTAGAAAATGAGAACATGAGAAAGTAAGAAAAGAGGATTGCTTTTATGAGTTTTTATGAGCAAATTGCACCATACTATGACTATATTTTTCCGGCCGGACAGGATCAGTGCACATATATTAAGGAATTAGCCGGGAAACCGCCCAAAAAGCTGTTGGACATTGCTTGCGGTACAGGTGTCTATTCAATTGAACTGGCAAGGGAAGGATATGAAGTATGGGCTACTGATGTGGATACTGAAATGGTTCGTCGCGCAGAAAAGTCAGCTTCTGATAAGAACATTTCCATAAAGACATTGGTTTCTGATATGCTTAATCTTGACAAGCACATGGATGAGAAATTCCATTGTGTATTCTGCATTGGAAATTCGATTGTACACTTGGGCAGTAAGGAAGCCATTCTGGCGGCGGTGCTCCAGATGAAAGAAAGGCTGAGCCCCGGGGGCAGCTTGTTATTACAGATTATTAACTTTGATAGAATATTTCAAAAAGGAATCACTTCGCTGCCTACCATAGTGAATGAAAATGTGGGGCTGGAATTTCAACGAAATTACGTCTCGGATCCAATCAACGGGCTAATTCATTTTGACACGATACTTACAATAAAAGATGGGAACCGGGAAGATAGATATGAGAATAGGGTCGATTTGTTCCCTGTTTTATCATCAGATTTTCGGGAAATATTAGATTGTGCGGGATTTGAGTCAATTAGTTTTTACGGTGGGTTCAACAAGGAACCTTATATCACCGGAGAGTCCTTTATGCTGGTTGCTAATGCTACAGTGATTTAGTAATTTAGGGGACGCTTCTCAACTATCGAACACCTGTATTGTTCTCGCAGAAATATGCATTAGTTGAGAAACGTCCCCAATAAAATAGGAGATCGATACGTATGATAGAGATTATCAGGGTTAAGAATGAGGCTGAGATGGAGTTAGTACGAGAAATTCGTATGGAGGTTTTTGTTAGAGAGCAGGGCGTACCTGTAGAGCTTGAAATGGATGAACTCGATAACGAAGCAATTCATGTGCTAGCTTATGTTGATGGAATTCCTGCGGGTTGTGGCAGACTGCTGATTAAAGGGGATCGGGCTAAACTCGGCAGGGTAGCTGTTAAAAAGGAAATGCGCAGAGACGGTATTGGCAGTGGCATATGCAAGCTTCTAATATCCATTGCGGATGAGAGTGGTGCTCAAATGATTTATCTTGGCGCACAGCTTACCGCTGTTAAGTTTTATAAAAGTCTGGGATTTGAAGAGGAAGGCGAAGTTTTTGTTGAAGCGGGAATAGAACATATCAACATGGTGCGAAAGTAAAGGTATCGCCACATTATACAGGAATATAAAATAGATAGATTCGGGATATTATGAAAACTAAAAATGGAGGCCAATTATGGATAGCTTTATACCAACTAATATTAACCCAATTGTCGGAGCTCTAGTTGCAACAGGTTTTACTTGGTTTTCGACGGCTCTAGGGTCAAGTCTTGTCTTTTTCTTTAAAACTATTAATAAAAAAGTGCTTGATACAATGCTTGGATTTGCCGCAGGTGTTATGATTGCAGCCAGTTTTTGGTCACTGCTTTCCCCGGCTATTGAAATGTCTGAAGCTGAAGGGATGCTTCCATGGCTGCCTCCGGCAATAGGGTTTCTTTGTGGAGGATTTTTCCTCAAGCTTGCGGATTCAATCATACCTCATTTACATATTGGAATGCCCATGGAACAAAAGGAAGGTGTGAAATCCAACTGGAAACGCAGTATATTACTGGTGGCAGCAATTACACTGCATAACATCCCTGAGGGGTTGGCAGTAGGAGTAGCTTTTGGCGCAGTCGGAGCTGGGCTTCCGTCAGCATCACTGGCCGGTGCAATAACTCTTGCGCTTGGTATGGGTATCCAGAATTTCCCAGAGGGAGCCGCTGTTTCCATTCCGCTTAGGCGTGAGGGAGTTTCGCGCCTAAAAAGCTTCTGGTATGGGCAGTTATCGGGGATTGTTGAGCCTGTAGCCGGTGTGTTAGGCGCTGCGGCGGTGCTTTTTGTCAGACCATTACTGCCATATGCATTAGCCTTTGCTGCAGGTGCTATGATTTATGTTGTTGTTGAGGAGCTGATACCGGAGGCACAGTCTTCCAACGATTCCGATTTCGCGACAATGGGTACGCTGATTGGCTTTACTATTATGATGGTGCTGGATGTAGCACTCGGTTAGTCAGTTCGCTTCGCTCAAGTAGTCAGGTGGAGACTGAACTCCACCTGACCAAGGAAGTTAATGGATTCGTTTTTACTCATTGTAGTCTTGTAGAGGTCAGCGCCTTCTGAAGACATAGATAAAGCTTGTCAATCAGGTACTTTATGAATCAATAATGCTGCCGTCAGTGCTAATTGTTACAACGTTCCAGGGCACCATATTTCCACTGTTAACAAGTGCATTTTTTACTGCGGTTACAATACCGCCGCAGCAAGGTACCTCCATACGAAGGACAGTGATGCTTTTAATATTGTTATTTGCCAGGATATGAGACAGTTTCTGGGAATAATCCACCTCGTCAAGCTTTGGGCAACCAATGATTGTTATCTTATTTTTCATAAAGTCCTGATGAATATTTGCATAAGCATAAGCTGTACAGTCAGCAGCAACTAGTAAATGTGCATTATCAAAATAAGGCGCATTTGCCGGTACCAACTTAATCTGACACGGCCATTGTCCAAGCTGTGATTCCGACCGCACTGATTCAATTGGTTGCTGAGTTGATACAGTTTGCGGTTTTTCTGCAGCGGTTCTGCTAATAACTCGAGCACGGGATCCGGGACACCCGAGATGTTGTGTCGGCGGAGTAATCGCGGGGACGTTTCTCAACTCCATATTCTTTTTCACAGTTTCTTCATTGAAATCAGCTGCTTCACGCTCTTCTATTGTTATAGCGCCTGTAGGGCATTCAGGGAGGCAGTTGCCTAATCCGTCACAGTAGCTGTCTGATATCAGTTTGGCTTTACCCTCTATTATCGTTAATGCACCTTCATGGCAGGCATTTACGCAAAGCCCGCATCCATTACATTTTTCTTCATCTATGGTGATAATTTTTCTTCTCATTTTCATACTCCTCTCAAAATTCATTGATCTTATGAATAAATTATACGCAAAATAAAATTGCTAATCGGTAACCTGGGTTACTAAAAAAATGAAACAATGATAAAGTTGAGAAGCGTCCCCCTAAATAAAATAGAAGCAAAGTTGAGAAGCGTCCCCTTGATTTTGATCTTAATTGATCTTGGAATTTCGCTGCAATTACGTTGCCGGGAGGTACTTATTTTGGTATAATGGAAAAAGTTCAGATAATAAATATATTAATAGGAAGGAATATGGAATGCAAACAGGCAAGCGAAAAATGATCATCATATGCCTGATTACACTAATAATGGTTTGCCAATTGTTACCTGTTATTTTGCTTTTTTCTAATTGTGTTGACGGCCATGCTTCAGCAGAGTTGTTATTATTTACCGGCAAATCATTTCATCATTCTGTACCTGCTCTTAACACCAGTGCATCACGGCCTGTGTTTCAAAAAGTACCTGTAAACCAATTTCACCTTGATTTTTATAAAGTGGATCCCATATGGTCATATAGCAAGTCGCCTTTGGCATTTTCCCAGATCGTCGACATAAGAAGGACAATTATTGAGACGATTCCCCAGCAGTTTTACGGGAGCAAGTACAAGACCAGCCGCTTCAGTGCATAAAATAAACTGGGTCGGAAGTAAAAAGGGTAGGGTACTGGTCTCACTATCACTATCATGCTAGTAATAGGAGTAATTGCTATTGGAGCTCCCCCAAACAGGAATTTTGTTACAATCATGTTGTGAATGCAGAGAAAGACGATGAAACTAAAAACGAAGACGGACTAAAGATCTATTTAGGAATAGTAGAATAATCTAGGTAAAGAATAAAAGAAAGGAAGTGAGTTGTATTTGAACATACTCGCAGACAAATTTAAAGAAGTTTTATTTTCAGTACTTCCTATAACACTGATTGTACTAATATTGAACTTTACCATTGCACCTCTTGAGGGCGTAATGTTAGTAAGGTTTCTTCTTGGGGCACTATTCATAATAGTGGGATTGACTGCATTCTTAATTGGAGTTGATATTGGCATTACACCCGTTGGTACATTAATGGGTTCCACACTAACTAAATCAAATAAACTATGGATCATTGCAGCCGGTGGTGTGATACTTGGCTTTTTCATTTCAATTGCTGAGCCTGATCTGCATATTCTTGCGGGGCAAGTCGGCGCTGTCACATCGGGCCTGATATCCAAATTTAGTATTGTCGTTGTTGTATCCATTGGTATTGCGGTTATGATGTCGTTGGGACTTGTTCGAATTGTATTTAATGTTCCTCTATATAAAATTTTGACTGCTATATATTTAGTGATCCTTGCGCTTTCTTTTTTCACTTCTTCCGAGTTTCTGGCAATATCTTTTGATGCATCCGGAGCAACAACCGGTGCGTTGACAGTGCCGTTTATGCTTGCACTTGCACTCGGTGTCTCCAGTATGAAAAAGGATAGTAAAGCATCAGAAAAAGACAGCTTCGGATTGGTTGGAATTACGTCAGCAGGTGCTATTCTTGGTGTTATGGTAATGAGCATCCTGAAAAAAACGGACCAAATAACCGGCAGCCTTGAATCCAGCTCATCTTATTCGACATCAGTTTTGGCTCCTTTTATCAAAAAATTCCCAACGATAGTAGGAGAATCCTTTGTTGCGCTTCTCCCATTGTTTCTGATATTTGTTATTTTTCAAAGAACATCATTTAAATTGCATAAAAAGCCTTTTAGAAGGATAATTAAAGGGTTTATATATACATTTATCGGGTTGACCATATTTTTGACAGGGGTAAACGCGGGCTTTATGGATGTTGGAACAGAGGTTGGTCACCGGGTGGCGTCGTTGGAAAACAAGACTTACGTCATTATAGTAGGATTCGTTCTTGGATTGGTAACGATACTTGCCGAACCGGCAGTCCATGTGTTGACACACCAAATAGAGGATGTTACCAGCGGCTACGTTAAGCGGAATGCTGTTATGGTATCGCTTTGTATAGGGGTTGGCTTTGCAGTAGCTCTGTCTATGGTCAGAATTATTGTCCCGGGAGTTCAGCTTTGGCATTATTTGCTGCCGGGATATATTATTTCGGTCGGGATGATGTATATTGTTCCCAAGCTGTTTATAGGAATGGCTTTTGACTCAGGAGGAGTTGCATCCGGGCCGATGACTGCCACTTTCATACTGGCCTTTGCCCAGGGGGTGGCCGACTCCATTGAATCAGCGGATGTACTTATTGACGGGTTTGGAATGATTGCAATGGTTGCATTGACGCCGATTATAGCTTTACAGGCGTTAGGCTTAATCTTTAAGATAAAGTCCAGGAAAGGAGGATTGGGAAATGATGGAAACACTAAATAAAAAGGAAGTTGAATTATTTTTTATAATTGTGAATAATGGTTTGGGAAGCAAGGTTTTAAGGATTGCCAAGCATAATGGAGTATCGGGAGGAACCATCTTTTTTGGTAAGGGTACTATGAAAAACCGAATATTAGAGTTTTTGGACATGTATGATATTCGTAAGGAAATTGTTTTAATGGCGGCCGAAAAAACTGTAGCATACGATGCTATGGAAAAGTTGAATCATGAGTTGCATCTTAATAAACCCAATCACGGTATAGCTTTTAGCATTCCTGTTACAAATGTTATTGGTACCAGAAACACGAAGTGTGATATTGTTGAAGAAAGAGGTGTACATGCTGTAATGTATAATGCGATATTTGTGATTGTTGACAAGGGTAAGGCTGAAGA
>JAEZLF010000237.1 GCA_023435925.1 Bacillota bacterium | reverse complement strand
CAGCTATTCAAAGAAATTTGCCATTCCGGTGGAGCCCGGCGCAAAAATTTGGCAGCTTTCGGTAGGAGAGCAGCAGCGGGTCGAGATCATGAAGCTTTTATGTCTGGATAGTGAAATCATGATTTTGGACGAGCCTTCCGCTGTATTGACACCCCAGGAGGCGGAAGAGATGTTTGTAACGCTGAGAAAAATGGCCGATAACGGCAAATCCGTGATCTTTATTTCTCATAAAATGAATGAAGTGATGAAGAATGCGGACCGTATCACGGTGCTCAAAGACGGTAGAGTGGAAGATGAAATGCTTGCGGAGGAGGCGACCATTGAGCGCCTTACAAAAGCAGTGGTTGGTTCAAGAATCCTGGACAAAACCAAAAGGAAGCTCATGAAGGAAACCGGGAAGGTGCTTCTGGAAGCAGATCGTATTTGTGCCAATAATGACAAAGGACTGCTTGCGTTGGATAATATTTCATTTAATCTACATGCCGGAGAAATATTTGCAATCGCCGGTGTTGCCGGAAACGGGCAGCGCGAGCTGGCAGAAGCCCTTGCGGGGCTCCGAAAAATTACTTCCGGCAAAATCACGTTCAAAGGCGTTGACATTACTGGAACAAATGCAAAGCATCGGATTTCTGCCGGAATTTCCTTTATCCCGGAAGATCGGCTGAAAATGGGGTTGATCCCCGGTATGGATATGAAACGCAATGCCATACTGAAGCAATTTATGACGCCGGAATACAGTAAAGGCGGTATCTTGAAGAGGAAGGCAATACATAGATTTACTGAAAAATATGTAGAGCAGTATGATATCAAGAATGGTGGTCTGGACTTACCGGTTAGTGTGATGTCGGGCGGAAATCAGCAAAAGCTCCTGGTCGCCAGAGAAACCGCCGGGGATCCTGCACTTGTCATTGCGGCCTATCCTGTTCGAGGCCTGGATATAGGCGCAACGAATGCAATCAATCGCATTTTAATGGAACAAAGGGATAAAGGAGCCTGTGTTTTATTGATATCGGAGGAATTGGACGAAATTTTTGAAATGTCGGACAGGGTCGCCGTGTTATGTGATGGAATGCTGATGGGAATCCGGAATACGGCTGAAACAGATTATGATGAGATTGGGCAATTGATGTCCGGAGAGTGTGCATTAAGGAGAAGGGTATGAATAGGAGAATGGTTCAAATCGAGAAGAGGCAGGTTGTGCCTCTGTTCCATAAAATAATGAATCCCATAGTGTTTGTTCTTGTTGGGCTGGCTGTCAGCTCGATTTTGATCCTGACGGTTGGGTTTAACCCGTTGAAGGTATATTCAAAAATGGTATCTTACTCATTTCTGAACATGAGAGGACTCAAAGGAAGTATAACGGCGGGTCTTCCACTGATGCTGTGTGGTTTGAGTGTCTCGATTGCATTTAAAATGAACCTGAATAACATCGGTGCGGAAGGACAGTATGCAATGGGTGCGATATTCGGCGGTGCGTTTGCGCTGTTCGGACCGGCTTTGCCCGACCCCATCCGGCTTATTGTTATGTTCCTGCTGTGTGCTCTGGGCGGTGGACTATGGGCTGTGATTGCAGCAGCTTTGAAAGCATTTTGGAATGTAAATGAAACCATTGTTACATTGATGTTGAATTATATTGCCTTGTTGTTTCTGGATTATTTGTGCTATGGTCCATGGATGGCAAAAAAACAGACATCTGCAATTTCGGAATACATTCCGGAGGGAATGTTCCTTCCCAATATTGGAAGCACAGGAATCAGTACGGGAATTATTGTGGCAGTTGCTATCGCAGCAATGATGTACCTGTTTTTTAAATACACGACGGCAGGATATCAGATCGATGTGATTCGAAACAGCAAAAGGACGGCAGAATACGCAGGGATCAACGTTAAAAAGTATATCTTGATTGTTTTAAGCCTAAGCGGCGCCATAGCCGGTCTCGCCGGGTTTGTCCAGATTACGGGTGTAGTCCATCTCGTTCAGGCGCAAATGCCTGGCGGCAGCGGGTATACGGGAATTGTCGTAGCATATCTGAGCCATTTCAATCCCATAGTGGTTATCCTTGTGTCCATCCTGCTGGGTGGGCTGGAAAACAGTAGTGCTGTCGTGCAGATTATGGGAGTACCTTCACAGATTGCAACCATGATTCAGGGCTGCATCATGATTTCTGTTATTGCAGGTGAGTTTTTCAATCATTACAGGATTTCGTTCAATAGACCGGAACACAAAATGGTGAAAGGAGTCCAAATATGACTGCTTTGATTATTTCTGTATGCGCAGCGGCAGTTGTTTATGCAGTATCTATATTATATGCGGCAATCGGTGAAATATTTTCCCAAAGAGCCGGTATTATGAATCTTGGAGTCGAAGGAATCATGCTCATGGGGGCGGTTTCTGGATTTTTAACGGCCTATTATACGGAAAATCTGGTGCTGGCTATGCTTGCTGTTCTGATTGTCGGAGCTTTGCTGGGGTTGGTTTTTGCCTTCCTGACCGTCACATTGCAGGCGGATCAAACGGTTTGCGGCATGGCGTTTTTGATCTTCGGAAGCGGTTTAAGCGGGTTCATCGGGAAAAACGTGACAGGGATGATTTCTGCCGTTAAATTTGAGAAATTCAACATTCCTTTGCTTTCGCAGATTCCTGTAATTGGTGATATCTTTTTTAAACAGGATATCTTGATATATCTCATGTACATCATTGTTCCACTGAGCATGCTTTACATATATAAGACAAGGCCGGGTATGATTCTTCGGGCATTGGGAGAAAATCCGGCTGCATTGGATGCTGCAGGTATCAATGTCTTTGCCCTGAGATATGCCTATGTTATGTTTGGCTGCGCAATGATGGCAGTCAGTGGAGCCTGCGTCTCCCTATCCTACACAAACTTCTGGAATGAAGGGATGACGGGTGGAAAAGGGTGGATTGCCTTTTCACTGGTAGCTTTTTCCGGATGGAATCCGGCTTATGCGGTGCTTGGCGCATTGTTGTTCGGAGGAATCAGTATTATCGGCATGAATATGCAGATCTATTTGCCGGGAATTCCTTCACAGTTTTATGGAATGCTTCCGTACGTGGCAACAGTGGTTGCCCTCATTATAACAACAGGCAATTTATTCCGAAACCACTCGGAAGAACCGGCGGCATTATGCCAAAAATATGACCGGGAATCTAAATAATTTAGGAGGAATATGGTATGAAAAAGAGAAAATTGCTCAGCATATTGCTGGCAGCAGTAATGACAGTTGCAATTCTTACAGGATGCACCGGTGGTGGGGCAGAAACCTCAAAGGAAGGTGCTGCTTCGAAAGTGTCTGACTATTCCAACTTCAAAATCGGAGAAATCACATCCCTTGTTGTTAATGACGGCGGCTGGTGTCAGGCAACTCACCAGAGTCTTCTGGCTGCTATGAAGGAACTGGGGATTCCGGAAGAGAACCTTCTTGTAATCGAAAATGTGGCGGAAGAACAAGTGGCGGTTACCAATGCATATGATGCACTGGCAAGTGAAAATGTTGATCTGATTATTGGTGCAAGCGCAGGCTATGCAACCTTCCTTTCCAAAATTGCTGCGGAGAACAAGGATATTGTCATTGCACAGCAGGGAGATAAGGTAGAGAACCTGATCGGTTATCAGATCCGCAACTATGAAGGTATGTTTTTAGCCGGCTATGCCAGCGCACTGATGTCTGAAAATGACACGCTGGGCTTTGCTGCAAGCATGTCGGAAGCATCCGTACGCGCCGCTATCAACGGTTACGCCCTTGGTGCGAAATATGCGAAACCGGAAGCAAAGGTCCAGCTGGTATGGGCAAACAGTTGGTATGATGTTGATCTGGAAACACAAAGCGCGAAGACGTTGATCAATCAGGGTATTAAATATATGGGTATGGAGGCTTCCTCTCCGGCAATCCCACAAACCTGTGAAGCCAACGGCGCTTATTGCATTGGGTATAATGTAGACATGAAGGAGCTGGCTCCAAAATCGGTATTATTCTCATACACCTGGAATTTTGCGCCGATTTTCAGCAAAATCATTACATCGGTAGCAGAGGGAACATCAAGCAGCGACAATTATTATTATGAAGGTGGCGAATGTGCTAATATCACCGATTTTAATGGGGATCTGGTTCCGGAAGATGTTCAGAAAAAAGTACTTCAGGTCAAAGCTGATATAGCTGCAGGTAAAATCAATGTATACGGCGGAGAACTGAAAGATAATAAAGGAAATGTTTTGGTTGCTTCCGGAGAAACTATGAGCGATGATAAGATCAATACACAGGAATTTTTAGTTGAAAATGTCATCGGTGACTGGAACTAAAGCAATAGTTTTTATGGAGAATTTTACATAAAAGAGTGATATATAGGGGATGCTGATTTGGAAAGATATGCATTAAAAAAGCGAATTGATGTGGCGGCGGGAAGAGTTCCCGCCGACCTTGTAATCAACAACTGCATCATTGTGGATGTCTATAATTCCTCTCTTATTGAGGGGAAAGGCATTGCCATAGCAGACGGAGTGATAGCGGGGATTGGTGATTACCGGGGCATCCGGGAGATTGATGCACAAGGCCGGTATGCAGTTCCCGGGTTCATTGACGGGCACATACATATTGAATCCTCCTATGTGACACCGGAAGAGATAGGCAGGCTCCTTGTTCCGCATGGAGCAACTACCATTATCGCAGACCCTCACGAAATCGTTAATGTGTGCGGTATGGCCGGCATGAAGTATATGCTGGAGGCGGCAAAGGGTACAAAGCTCGATATCCGTTATATGCTTCCGTCCTGTGTTCCGGCTACACCCTTTGAACATTCCGGCGCTGCGATTGACGCGGATGTGATGAAAGACCCAATCAAGGAGGAAGGAATCCTTGGACTGGGTGAATTCATGGATTACCAGGGAGTTTCCGGTGCGTCGGAAAATGTGCTGGATAAACTGCTTGTGGCAATAAACGAGGGAAAATTAATCGATGGCCACAGCCCCGGTCTGGCGGGCTCTATGTTGGATGCCTACATAGCCGGCGGAATTCACACAGACCATGAATGCTCTTCGGAAAGGGAGATGCTGGACCGCCTTTCCCGGGGCCTTTATATACTTCTTCGGGAAGGTTCGGCATGTCATGATCTGCGTACGCTTCTGAAAGCCGTTACGCCGGCAAACAGCCGCCGCTGTCTGTTTTGTTCCGATGACCGTCAGCCGGAGACCATCTTGAAATCCGGGCATCTGGACAATCACCTTCGCATTTGCGTGGAAGAGGGGATTGACCCGCTTATTGCCATTCAGATGGCGAGCCTGAATGCGGCGGAATGCTATGGCCTGAAGGATAGGGGTGCTATTGCGCCCGGACTTCGGGGAGACATTGTTCTGCTGGAGGATCTTAAGGATTTTGGTGTCCGGCAGGTATTTATCAGGGGAGAGCTGGTTGCCGAGGAAGGAAGATACCTCCCGGAGGTTAAGCTTGCAGACAATTCGGCAGTCATAGGAAGTTTCCGTGTAAAGGACTTTTCCATAGAGAAGCTGAAAATTGTAAGCAAGTCGGATCGTGTCCATGTGATCGATATTTTGCCCGGTGGTGTACTGACAGCGAAAGGCACAGCAGAGATTGTGCGCAATATCCGGGGAGAATTTGTCCGTCAGCCGGATCAGGACATTGTAAAAGTAGCGGTTGTGGAGCGCCATCAGAATACCGGTAAGGTTGCTTTGGGCCTGCTCAGAGGGTATGGGATCCGGTCGGGGGCTGTGGCGACATCGATTGCTCACGATTCACACAACATTATTGCAGTCGGCACCAACGACGAGGATATGGCCCTTGCAGTAGAACAATTGACAAAGCGCGGCGGAGGTATTATTCTCACAAGGGACAGGGAAGTTATCAATTACATGCCGCTGGTTGTCGGCGGTATTATGAGCGACCGGCAGGGAGAATGGGTCAGCGAAAAACTGGCAGGTATTCATGAAGACGCATTCGGATTGCTCGGTGTAAGCAAAGAAGTGGAGCCGGTTATGACACTGTGCTTTATGTCGCTGGCGGTGATACCGGAAATCAAGCTTACGGATATGGGGCTGTTTGATGTGACTCGGTCCGTATTTATTCCCATTGAAGCGGATATGGATGAATCAAAGGAATAGATGCCATTTACCAATAAAATACCATTTGCATATCGATAGGATACAGGAGGATTGGAACAAAAGAATGGATACGAAAAAATATCTTGAGATCTGTGAAAGAAGTTATACGGGACCCAAAGTCAGTAAGGATGACTGGGATGTAGATTATATCATAGACGGGGTCAGGGAGCTTGTTGAGGAATATCAGTTTTCCTGGGATAAGAACGTGCTGATACCAACCGACGATCAGCTGCTGGATCATATGTATGAAGCAGGAAAAAAGTTGGTTTGCAAGACAGGAATCTTTAATATGACAACAAGCCGTATCATCGAATTATCGGAAGAAGAGATCGATGAAGGCTTAAAAAATATGAAAACGGAACTGGTGATGGGAGAAGGCAAGGATGCTTACACGCTGCATGCCCGTAAGATAGAGGATGAGCGTGCACCAGCCATCTGGGCCGGAAATCCGGGCTGCCCGACACCGGAAGAAATCTATTACGAAAATGTTCTCAGTGTAGTAAAGGAGCCAATCATTGATCTGTTGACCTGCGGGTCCCTGATTGATGTGGACGGATATAAAGTCAGGGGAAACCACCCCACGGAGGTGCTGGCTACTTGCCGTGAAATGGAGTACCTCCACAAAGCTCTTAAGGAAGTCGGAAGACCGGGAATGGGGATGCTGGCGGCGGAGAGTGCCGTAACGGAATCAGGGGATCTCGCGGCTGCAAGCCACAACAGGCTTCGTCCCTGTGATTCACATCTGGTTGCCATGT
>JAEZLF010000296.1 GCA_023435925.1 Bacillota bacterium | reverse complement strand
ACTTGTCCGCTGGTATGGTCGATTCCGTAAGAAAATTGCACACCTGTCCAAGGGCATGTACACCGGTATCTGTTCTGCTGGAGCCGGTAATACTGGAACACTCACCTGTCAGCTTACCAACCGCTTTTGTCACGATATCCTGAACAGCTGCAGCATTGACCTGGCTCTGCCATCCATGATAGGCTGTTCCATCATATTCGATTGTCAGCTTGATATTTCTCATATTCACCCAACTTACTTCCGCCCGGCGTCCATCCAGGTTCATAAAATCTCGCGGGATTATGACCCTATCAGATATTCTACCCTTTGCCGTATTACGGCCTTCTTCCGCCCAACCGGCATATTAATTCAGCAGTCCAGCAATAGCGGTACCGACAAGCGTTCCGTTATCCACCTTAACAAACTCACAGTAAATCCCTTTTGCATCATTTGTGTATGTCTTAATATAGTGATCCAGCTTCCCTCTGAACAACTTCGACTTATAGAATGTCGAGCCGTCAGCAGTAATACAGGCTGGTACACAGGGGTTTTTACCCTTTCCGGTTTTCTCAAGTACCGCAGTCAGACTGAATGCCACATACCGGGCTGCTCTTTCCAGCAATCCATCGATCAGATAATATAGCGCGGCATGATCCTCACACCCAGTAGAATCTGCACAGCAATACGCAAGAGCGTTCTGCCCGTAGGGATAATATAGAAAATCATCTATTTCTCTGGAAGACAGCTCCTTCAATTCATTCAGCTTTGATGCCGCTGCCGCTGAAAAAACACCTTCCTTGGCAGCCTTGTGAATCACTGTCAGAATAAGGCCTCCCTGATATGCGCCGGATATGGTCTTTTCAAAAACAAAATCCCCAGGATTTGCAGTGGTGCTGTCAAATTCCAGATCAATTTCGCCCCTATCTATCTTATTGTACGCACCCGATTCAATATTAATCAAAACCGAACCGGTGCTTTGCTTTAGTGCAGGCACTTTAACGATATTCACGCACTCTTCTGCATAACATATGTTCGTACCGGTTCCAAGAATAAAACCGATATAACCGTCAAATTGGCGGTCGGGCGATGCAGACTTTCCTGCCAGCAGTGTAGCTACTGTGTCATTTAATACAAGGAGATCTTTTTTTTCGGTAAAGCCGCGTTTTTTCAATGCAATCAGCAGATTTTCCCCAATCACTTCACCCTGTATATCCTTCACCCTTATTTCCTTGCTGAATTTTATCAACTTGCCGTCCCGATTCGGCAGTATTTCAGTCGGGTATGAAAAGCAAAAGCTGATCTTATTGCTCCGATGCAACACGGGTTGGACATAGCCCGCCATCGTGTCAAAAAATTCTTCCTTTGTTACTTCCCCCTGGGTACCTGGCATCGGATAGACTTTAAAGTCCTCTATGACAGGTTCTTTGTTTTCATTAAAATGGATCACAGCAACTCTGAAGTTCGTTCCTCCTGCATCAATAGCAATCACGGGCTCCTGAAGCGGCAACTCATTTCCCATGGTTATATAAGTCGGTATCATTAAAAGTGAACCGCTGCCTTCAAGGCCGCTTCGCATTTCACTGATAAATGTACCGCAGTTTGCATCCAAATCGACACTTTCGGCACTCATACCGTATTTTTTCAGGAATTCTTCAACTTTACCCTTCACTTTATGCATCTTATCTGCCTCCTAAGTATATTGTAGCAGCAACAGACCTCCAAAAAAGATTACTGTGGTTAAAGCAATCTTCAGATCTGCTTGTGAAAATTTCAACTGCCGCATTCTTGTCCTGCCTGTGCCGCCCCTGTAACACCTGGCTTCCATAGCTGTAGCCAGCTCATCCGCTCGCCGGAATGCACTGACAAATAACGGAACCAGCACCGGAATAAAGCTTTTTGCCCGCTGTACCAGATTTCCCGTATCAAAATCGGCACCTCTTGATGCCTGGGCCTTCATAATCTTATCCGTCTCCTCCAGTAAGGTCGGAATAAAACGTAACGCTATTGACATCATCATTGCCAGTTCATGTGCCGGAATACCAATTTTTTTAAATGGATTGAGCAGCTTCTCGATTCCGTCTGTTAATAAAATAGGGGTTGTGGTAAATGTCAGCAGCGATCCGCTCACAATGATTAATGCAAGCCGCAGTGCCAGCCTGGCTGCAAGAATAAGGCCCTCTTTTGTAATATATTTCAGCGGTACAATGTCGGAAACAGGAGTTCCGCCGGTGGTGAATATGTTAATAACAGCAGTAAAAATAATAATTAGCAGTAAGGGCTTAAGGCCTTTTAATGTATATTTGAGCGGTACACCGGATATCACAACCGCCAGGATGGTAAATGCAGTAAGTGCACCAAAGGTCCAAAAGGAGCTCACCATAAATATGACAACCATATAGACAATGGTTAAAATAATTTTTGTTCTGGGGTCCGATCGGTGTATGATGGAATCTCCCGGTATATACTGTCCGATGGTGATATTGTTGATCATCGCTGGTATTCACCACCCTTCAGGTACTTGAGAAGTTCGTCTCTGGCATCAGCTACAGTGTATGCCCTGTCGTCGATCTCAGGATACAGTTTTTTCAAATTCTTCATCAGATAGGCTACCTGCGGCGCAGAAAGGCCAATATTTTCAAGCCTCTGAATGTCGGCGAACACTTCTGCAACGGACCCATCCATCTCAATTTGCCCTTTGTTCATGACAATGACTCTGTCAACCAGTCTGGCAATATCCTCCATACTATGGGATACAAGAATAACAGTTATGCCGAGCGTACGGTGAATTTGTGTGATGTAATTGAATATCTCATCCCGTCCTTTCGGATCAAGACCGGCTGTTGGCTCATCAAGAATGAGAATCTCAGGCTTCATAGCCAGTACTCCTGCAATAGCAACCCTGCGTTTCTGCCCGCCGGACAACTCAAAAGGCGACTTCTCCAGGACATCTTCATCAAGACCCACACTTTCAATCACCTGCAAAATCTCACTGCGCACCTCATCCTCAGAAAGATTCTGTTTATATAGGCCAAATGCGATGTCCTTATAAACCGTCTCCTCAAACAATTGATGCTCCGGATATTGAAATACAATGCCTACCTGTCTTCTCAACTCCTTTAGGTTCTTTCCCGAGGTATCCATTCCATTAATCAGCACTTTACCCGAGGTTGGTTTTAAAATACCGTTTAAATGCTGAATCAGAGTAGACTTTCCGGAACCGGTGTGTCCAATCACACCGGCAAACTCATTATTCCCGATTTTCAGGTTGATATCATGGAGCGCGATTTTCTCAAAAGGCGTTCCCTGCATATATATATACGAAAGATTTTCTATTTCAATTGACATTTAAAACTCCTAAACTTCATTCATTAAACCGGACACTTTGATTATATTATAATAGTACACAGGATAACTTCAAGCTTTTTTTAACCGGCCTTCTTCTTTATTTATTCTCTCTCGGAGTATATAATACATTACATGACAGGCGCCAGGGAATGATAGGATTCCAAAAGGGCACAATGCGGAGGAACGAAACCATGAGTGAACATTATTATACAGAGCACCCCACTTCAGATATAAAAGAAAAGACTTTTCAACAAAATATTAGAGGGATGGAACTATCCCTCACCTCCGTCAGCGGAGTCTTTTCTCACGATAACACAATAGATAGGGCTTCCGAGCTTCTCATTCAAGCATTTAAACCAACAGGAAAAACAGTTTTGGATCTCGGCTGCGGTTATGGCTCCATCGGTCTTTTCATTAAGGCAATCTATAAAGGCCAAATTGTCTGCTTATCTGATATCAATGAACGAGCGGTGGATTATTCCATGTTGAATGCCTCACGGAACCATCTGGAGATTAAAGCTGTTAAAAGTGATCTCTATGCTGCTTTTGACGGGATATCCTTCGATGATATTGTGACAAATCCCCCGCTGGCAGCAGGTAAAAAGCTCCTTACAAAATTAATTGAGGAAGCATTTGATCATCTGAATACCAACGGTGCTCTCTGGCTGGTAGCATATCATAACAAAGGCGGTTCAACGCTGAAGGAAATTATGAAAAAACGTTTCGGAAATGCGGAAGACGTTGAAAAGAGCGGCGGTATCAGAGTATACCGATCTGTTCGGGTCTGAACCCCTCATTACAGGCTGCACCTCCATTTTCAGCTATAGCTTTTCCGAAAGCAGCTTTACTGCATCTTCGACATGAAGGATATCCAGCGGAAAGGCAAATCCTGCCTTATTCAGCTCATAAAGCAGCTCAGTTACCTGTGGCACATCAAGACCGAGGCTTTTCATTCTATTTACATCCCGGAATACTTCCTTTGGTGTACCAAGCATTACACCTCTGCCTGCATCAATAACCATGACATGATCCGCTTTCACCGCTTCATCCATGTGATGTGTTATGTGAACAATCGTAATGCCTTCCTCTTCATTCAGCTTTCTGACAATACGCATTACTTCTTTTCTGCCAACGGGGTCCAGCATGGCAGTTGCTTCGTCCAGGACGATACACCTGGGTTTCATCGCCAGGATACCCGCAATAGCAACTCTCTGCTTCTGTCCTCCGGATAAGAGATGAGGTGCATGGCCTTTAAATTCGGATAATCCGATTGTTTCCAGCGCATCATCCACACGATGCCTGATTTCATCAGGTGGTACGCCAAGATTCTCCGGCCCGAATGCAACGTCCTCTTCAACGACCGTTCCAACTATCTGATTGTCGGGATTCTGAAAAACCATACCCGTCGAACTTCTAATATCCCAAAGATATTCCTCCTTGGAAGTGTCAAAGCCATTTACAACCACTGTCCCATTTGCAGGCAAAATAAGAGCATTAAACAGCTTGGCAAGAGTTGATTTACCTGAACCATTTCTGCCCAGTATAGCAATAAACTCGCCTTTTTTTACGGTAAGGCTGATATCACTTAATGCAGTAACATCAGTTCTGTCCTCACTGTTTGCATTATAAACATAGCTTACGTTTTTTACTTCTATGATGCTCTCCTGCGTTGTCAATGTAAACCTCCGTATGTACCAAAAGCCCAGGGATCATGCCCTGAGCTTTCACTGCATTCATTATGAAAATTACAATTACTTTGTCAATTCAAGAATAACAGCTTCAGCTGCGTCGCCTCTTCTTGGTCCCAGCTTGTATATTCTGGTGTAGCCGCCGCTGACGCCCTTGAATTTCGGTCCAATCTCATCAAACAGCTTATCTACAACATTAATGTATTTGCCGTTTTCATCTTTAACTCTGTAAACCCAGTTCATAGCCCGTCTTCTGGCGCTAAGCCTTGATGGGTTATCAACGGTAACCATGTCGGTTTTAACTTCTCTGTCTATTACCTCATACTTATTACCATTCTTTGAAGTAGCAGCCTTGGTAATCTTCTTACCTTTGCTGTCCAGCTTTGCAGCACTGATTTTAACCTGCCTGGATGTATAGTTGCCATCTTCTTTGGCCGCCATAGTGATGAGCTTTTCAGTTATCGCTTTGACTTCCTTGGCTCTGGCTTCAGTGGTCTCTATTTTTCCGTTCTGAAGTAACGCAGTTACCTGGCTTTTCAGCATTGCTTTTCTCTGATCGGTAGCACGTCCCAACTTCCTCTGTGTTGGCATCTTAATCTTACCTCCCTATTTCTTTTCAATTTCCAATGGGGGCAAGCCCCCATGCCCCCTCGCTGCGGGCAAAATGAATTCGCCCTGCGCTACACTTCGTGCGCCACGCCGAAACGTGGCGTTTGAACAACGTCTGTGGGAGCCTGTGCCGTTGTTCAATTCCAATGGGAGCAAGCCCCCATACTCCCTCGCTACGGGCAAAGTGTATTCGCCCTACGCTTCGTGCGCCACGCCGAAACGTGGCGTTTGAACAACATCGGCTGGTCGATGACTTCGTCATCTGCTCGCCCATGCATCCTGTGAGGGAGCCTGTGTCGTTGTTCAATCCTCGCTCGGTGCGAGTGACAATCCAAGGGCGTGTAATTTCTGGAGAACTTCCTCAAGGGATTTTCTTCCCAGATTTCTCACCTTCATCATGTCTTCTTCCGTTTTGTTGGTCAAATCCTCAACCGTATTAATACCGGCTCTCTTTAAGCAGTTATATGATCTAACCGAAAGGTCAAGCTCCTCAATCGTCATTTCGAGGACCTTTTCCTTTTTGGTTTCCTCTTTCTCGACCATGATTTCTGTATGCTTGGCATGATCTGAAAGGTCAATAAACAGGTTCAGGTGCTCACTTAAAATCTTAGCTCCGAGACTGATGGCCTCATCCGGCTTAATACTACCGTTGGTCCAAACCTCCAGAGTCAGTTTGTCGTAATCTGTAACCTGACCAACACGGGTATTTTCTACCGTGTAGTTTACCTTTCTCACTGGTGTATAAATTGAATCAACAGGTATAATTCCAATTGGTTGTCCTGTCTGCTTATTCTTTTCAGCCGGTATGTATCCTCTGTTCTTGTTGAGAACCAGCTCCATATAGAATCTGCTTTCACCATTCAACGTGCAGATATGAAGATCCGGATTGAGTATCTCTACATCAGAATCCGCCTTAATATCGCCGGCTGTAACAGGTCCTTCACCATCGGCATCGATATACACTATTTTCGGTCCTTCACTGAAAAGCTTCATCGACAGGTTTTTAACATTAAGAATAATCTCAGTAACATCCTCAACAACACCTGGTACTGTTGAGAACTCATGCAGTACTCCATCAATTTTTATCGATGTTACCGCAACTCCTGGAAGCGATGAAAGCAATATCCTTCTGAGTGAATTGCCAAGCGTTATACCAAAGCCTCTCTCCAAAGGTTCAACCACAAACTTCCCAAAAGTATTATCTTCTGTGGACTGTACACATTCAATTTTTGGTTTTTCTATTTCAATCAACAAAAACCCTCCCTTAACTGGCAATTTTTATATATGAGGGCAACTGATTCGCAATCCTTATATCATATTCAGTACTTCTTATTTCATACCCTGCTGCTGATACTGCTGGAATAGTCAGTTGCTTCCCGGCCGTTCGGGAGCGGAACTTCTTCTCCGCCCCGGCAGACCATATGAACTGGTTATTTCCTCTGTTCAGGTATAAATAGTCAGGTACTTTCCTATTACTTGGAGTACAACTCGACGATGAGATGCTCCCTGATCGGCAAATCAATCTCTTCCCTTGCCGGAAGTGACACTACTTTACCAGTCAGGCTTTCAGCATCGAATTCAAGCCATTTCGGGACTACCTTGCCTCCAGCTATATCAATGATGGATTTAATCTTTTCAGAGCTCTTAAATTCATCCTTTACAGCTACAACATCACCGGGCTTTAACAGGATCGAAGGGATATTCGCCTTCTTCCCATTAACAGTGAAATGTCCATGTCTTACAAGCTGTCTAGCTTCAGGTCTGGATGTACCAAGACCCAATCTGTATACTACGTTGTCCAATCTGCTTTCAAGTATCTGCAGGAGGTTCTCACCTGTGACACCTTTTGTCTTAACAGCCATTGCAAAGTATCCTCTGAACTGGCTTTCAAGAATTCCATAAAATCTTCTTGCCTTCTGCTTTTCACGCAGCTGCAAGCCGTATTCTGACATTTTCTTTCTCTGCTGTCCGTGTTGCCCCGGAGCATATGCCCTTTTTGAAACTGAGCACTTATTGGTATAGCACCTTTCACCTTTGAGGAAGAGCTTCTCGCCTTCCCTGCGGCAAAGTCTGCAAGATGCATCTGTATATCTTGCCATCTATTTTAACACCTCCACATTACACTCTTCTTCTCTTGGGTGGCCTACATCCATTATGA
>JAEZLF010000279.1 GCA_023435925.1 Bacillota bacterium | reverse complement strand
TGATGAAGGGATATTTCGATGAAAAGGAAAATATCTATGCAATATTTTACATCGCTATTTAATAATATCCCTTTGAAAAGCAGGATATTTATTTTCAATGCAGGAATTCTTTTAGCCGCTCTATCTGTGTTTGCCATATTAACGATCAGGATATCCAATCAGGCTATTCTGGACAAAGCCACAAAAAATGCGGAAAGGGAATTGTCTCTGATTGACAGGAGCTTATTGAATTTAACCAGAAATACGGAAAACTATGCAAGAATGCTTTCTTTGGATAACAGAATGCAAACTCAGCTGGAACGGATCGAAAATAATGATCTGGACAGCGTTGATAATATAGAGCTTGAGAAAACATTGTCTACCGTGATAAGTAATGTGGCACAGCCGGTTACCAATATTGATGCAGCGAGTATTATATCATCAAAACAAAAGTTTTTTGATGTAGGATATGTTGACAACTCAAGTATCCGTTCGATTTTTGACAGCGACCTGATCGCTGCCATTACTGAAAAAAAAGTACCTACCTGGGTAGGATTGTTTCCAATACGATATACGACCGGTAGAACCGAGAACGTATTTGCTATAGCCAAAACTATTATTGGCATGGATACGGGTCATATTTTAGGGACGGCGGTACTGTACCTGGACGAAAAGGATGTCGCATCCATATATCTGGACAACATTGTAAACCAAAATGACAAGTTTTTTATAGTAAATGAAGAAAAGATTATTATATCCACTCAGGATAAGAACGAATTGTATAAGAGGTTTGATGAAGAGAGATATCTTGGAGAATATCATCTGGATGAGTTTTCTGACATGAAGAGCATTATTAGAGATATTGAAGGAAAACAGGCGCTGATAACCGTTCAGGATTTTAATAAGCTGAACTGGAAAATTATCAGTGTTATTCCTTTGGATGAGATTACAAATGAAAACAGAGGAATGACAAAGCTCATTGTCATATTTGGTACAGCTTGTCTGTTATGTGCATTTATTGCTTCGTATTTAATATCCTATATGATTTCAAAACCGATATTGAAGCTTGTAACCGTTATGAAGGAGATTAAATCCGGTGATCTTAAGCTGAGAGCGGACCTGAATGCCAAAGGTGAAATCGGGATGCTGGCGGATGGGTTCAATAGTCTGATGGACAAAATAAACGCGTTATTGGAGCAGATTTATAAGGAGCAGAAAGCAAAGCGGAAAAATGAATTCAAGCTTCTCCAATCTCAAATTAAGCCTCATTTTTTATATAATACGATCGAAACGATTATTTCTTTTATCAAACTGGACCTGAAGGATAATGCCATGATGACAGCAAGGTACCTCGCAGGCTTCTATCGGATTTCTTTGAGCAAAGGCAATGATATCATAACAATCAAGGATGAAATGGACCTGATCAACAATTATTTGTCAATACAGAAGCTAAGATATGTTGAGTATCTGGATTACCAGCTGGAGTTTGAAGAGGCAATATTGCAGTATCAGATTCCCAAACTGACCTTGCAGCCCCTTGTGGAGAATTCCATTTATCATGGACTCAAGCAGAAAGAAGACAAAGGCTTGTTGACCATAAAGGGTTATTTTGAGCAAGGTATGATCAAGATAGAAGTTACTGACGACGGAGTTGGTATGAGTGAAGAACAAATCAGCAGCGTTTTGAACAAGCCGTCAGACGAACAAAAGAGTATTGATTTTGGTATTCACAGTGTTGATTCCAGATTGAAGCTATTATACGGTGAAGAATTTGGCTTGACTATAGAAAGCAGGGTAGAAGAATATACCAGGGTTACTGTAAGATTTCCGGCAGAAATGTTATAGGGGGGATAAACATGTTGAAAGTAATGATTATAGACGACGAATTTTATTTCAGAGAGGCATTAAAAGTATCCATCCCTTGGGACGAGCTAGGTTTTCATATATGCGCGGAAGCTAAAAACGGCAAGGATGCTCTGGAAAAAGCAGTGAAGCTTAATCCCGACATCATGATTGTGGATATTAATATGCCCATTATGGACGGCTTGGAATTTGTCCGGAATGTGAATGAAAAGGGAATGGACAGCAAGATTATCATCCTGACCGGGCACAGTGAGTTCAATTATGCCAGACAGGCCGTTCAGCTCGGGGTAGATAATTATATATTGAAGCCTGTAGATGATGACGAACTCATACAATCGTTGCTTGAAACAAAGGAGATCATAGAAAAGGAAGCGAGCATAAAAATTGAGACCGACAGTCTGCGACAGCAGTTAAAAGACAGCCTGCCGCTGCTGAAGGATAAGCTGTTAAACGAGCTGCTGCAAGGAGGCTTTATACGGGGAAAACATGAAACAATGAAAAAGATGGAATACCTGAATATCAACATCTATTCAAAATATTATCAGGTAGTTACCATCGAAATGGAGTATGAGGAATGCAGTGGCTGGAATAATGAGGACAAGCAGTTGTGGAAATTCGCGGTATCCAATATTTCAGGCGAAGTTTTAGCAGAGCAGTATGTTTTCGACGTGTGCTATGATACAGAAGATAGGATATGCATCATTCTTGGCATAGAAGAAATGGATCAAAAAAGTGATATCAGCCCTCTTCTTCATAACCGGCTGGAATTAATCAGAAATGTCGTTCAAAAACATTTAGGCTTCACAATATCCATCGGTATCGGCAATATAAAAAATGGGTTGTTTGATATCCATGCATCATACAAAGAATCCATCGTAGCTTTAAAGAATAAACTTACGGTAGGGAAAAACAAAATCATTCCATACAGTACGGTTTCGGATTCCATTATTAAAGGTAACCTGTTTACCGGAGAGCATAGAAGCCAGCTTTTATTGAATTTGCGTACGGCAGATGAGACAGAGGTACAAAGCCTGATCAAGCAAATATTTATTGAAATGCGCAGTGAAAACATCCATCATGAGATTCTTTTTGTGGTCTGTATCGAATTGGTAGCTGTATGCCTTGAGTATATTGTGGAAGCAGGACTAAGCCTGAAGGATATCTTACCGGGTAGCTCGTTAAATATTATTGAGGAGCTTCAGTCTAAAGGCTCCATCGATGAAATGGAAAGCTGGATCGAGGAAATTTACAGGCATACGATGGAACTGACCAAAAGAAACAGAAGTTCGAAGGTATCAAAACTTATCGATGAAGTAAAGAAATATATCGGGGACAACTATCCGAATGCTGACCTCAATATTGACGAAATAGCAAGAAAATTGTTTGTTAATTATGCACACCTTTGTTTTATTTTTAAGAGGGATACCGGTGTTACAATCAATGAATATTTGACTGAGCTCAGGATAAAAAAGGCAAAGGAGCTGTTTGACAGAGGCAACACTCTGGTGCTTGATGTTGCATCGAAGGTTGGATATGCGGATGCAAACTACTTTGGAAAGTGCTTTAAAAAATTCTATGGGCTGGCGCCCAGTAAATATATTGAAAATATACAACAGTAGGATTGTTGCTTTTCGTTTTTCCAGACCCAATTTTTTTCCTTATCGACAAAGAATATTCTCTTTAATACGATAAGCCGTGGCTATATAATCCAACTGTAACAGTTACTTAAACCTTTCGAAAGGATTGTATCTTGAACTAAATAATAGGGAGGCCATGGAATGAGTAAATTAGCAAAGATAGTGTCTATTATGATCGCTATAGTCATGGTAGTATCCTTGACTGCATGTGGCGGGACTCAGAAAACCCCTGACACAGCAAAAACCGATACGACAAAGGTCGAGGAGACAAAGGCTGCCGAGCCCGCTAAGGAAGAAACTCAGGCTGCTGAAAAAGTTAAAATCAAATTCCTTTCTTTAAGCTCTGACGATAACAGAAACAACATCCGTGAGAAATACATAAAAGTGAATGTTGCGAAAGAGATGCCGAATGTCGAGGTTGAATATGATCTGGGCGGCGGCGGACAGGATTACGCCAATAAGCTCAAAGCTTACAATGCTTCAGGCGACATGCCGGACGTCTGGTTCTCCGAACAGAACCTGTCCAGCGTAGTGGTTTCTGCCGGTAATGCATTGGATATGGCTCAATACGTAAAAGCATCCGGTTTTGACAAGAAATTCAAGATGGCGGAAGTTATTGCACCGGATAAGGATGGAAAAATTTATTGTGTACAGCCGGGTGCTGACCAGTATTTTACACCCAGATTATGGTATCATAAGGATGTATTTGCACAGAATGGGGTCGAAGTTCCAAAGACATTTGACGAACTTGTTAAGGTCTGTGAGACACTCAAAAGCAAAGGGATTGTTCCAATGTCCATCGTTGGTAAGGATGGTTGGACGCCAAACCTTCATATGCTTCAGACTATGATCATGGCTGAAGATCCACAGGTAGCAGTTGATATGGTCAATAACAAGACCGATTTCAGCAACCCAGTGGTTAAGAATGCTTTAGGAAGAATTCAGAAGCTTGTTCAGGTTGGAGCTTTTGCAGATGGTGTCACAAACATTGATTACGGTCCTGCTATGGAAATGTATACTTCAGGCAAATCAGCCATGCTGGCAATGTTCACCTGGGAAACAGGTAATCTTGAGACTGCAGCTCCTGACACAGATTTCATTGTTTGGCCTTCAGCAAAAGAAGGAAATGATGCCAATGCTTCCATTCAGTTCTGGGGTGCTCCATTAAGCGGATATCTTGCATCGGCACAGACAAAGAACCCTGAAGTAGCTGCTCAGTTTGCAATGTTCTGCGCAGTTCAGGACGCTCTCTATTACAATATAGAGAACAAGGCTCCTACTGCTTATGACACAGGCGTAAAGATCGAAGGCATCTCGCCTCTACTTCAGAAGAACCTTGATCAGTTCAGTGCTGCTCAGCTTAAAGTCCCATCCTTGTGGGCTGCTACATTTAATACAAAGATGTCTGCTGAGATTTCTACGCTGAACAGTAAGCTTCTTACAGGACAGTATTCACCGGATGATTACATAGCTGCAATCAATCCGATCTGGGCAGAAAACTTCAACTAATACAAGATAGTAAGCCTATGAAGGAAATTTAATCTCATAAGTAACATCCCTATATGAGTATTCTCATATAGGGATGTTGACTAATAAGGTGGCACATATGAACAAATTTTATGGAAACAAGCTTGCAATATTTCTTTTTGCTTTTCCCACACTTGCTTTATTTACAGCTTTTGTAATTTATCCGTTAATTCCGGAAATCGCAATAAGCTTTCAAAAAAATGACGGATTTAAAAACATGGGATACATTGGAGCTGCAAATTATATAAACGTATTTAAGGACCAGACCTTTTGGAAATCGAACCTGAATACAATAATCATCGTGTTACTATCCACCTGCGTAGGGCTGCCGATTTCATTGATCCTCGCATTGGTCATGGATAGACAGAGCGAGTCGGTGAGAAGATTTTTCAAGGCTGGCAGCGTACTTCCTGCTGTGCTTTCCGTTACAGTAATAGCTCAAATGTGGGTTGCGATATATGAACCCCAATGGGGCTTGATCAATAGCATATTAAGGGCCGTTGGACTGGACAGCCTGGCTTTGGCATGGCTATCTGATGAAAGAACGGTAATATTGGCAATAACGGCAGCATTCTTATGGCAATACCTTGGTTTGAATGCATTGCTTTTCTATACAGGAATAAAGGCAATCCCCAAGACATACTACGAGGCTTCTCTCATCGATGGCGCAGGCTTTGTCAAAACAAGCATTAAAATCACAATCCCTCTTTTGCAGGATGTAACCAAATATTTGCTTGTCATCTCGGTACTCGGCTGTATGTCCCAGTTTGCGCATGTAAGGATAATGACTGGAGGCGGCCCGGGTGATGTATCCAGAACTGTAATTTACCAGTTGTTCTTCAAGGCATTTTCTGCGTCTGATTTTGGTCAGGGATGTGCCATTGCCATAGTATTTGTGGTGGAATGTCTGATACTGACGTTTTTTGTAAACCAATTTGTCGCAAGAGAAAAAATAGAGTTTTAACGGGATGGTGTAACGGTCATGAAAAAAAGCAAGAGCAAGGTACTGGTAAGTGCTGTAATGGTGTTGATTGGCATATCTTTTCTTTTTCCGCTGTACTGGATGATTAACATTTCATTCAAGTCAAAAAGCGAAGTATATGACAATCCTTTCGGGCTTCCACAGGAATGGGTTTTCAACAATTACGGAGATGCCCTTGAAAAATTCAACTTTTTAAGATACTTATCCAACAGCTTAATTTATTCTATAAGTACGATTATTTTAACAGTATTTCTGGGGAGCATGTTTGCTTATTGCCTGAGCAGAATGAACTGGAAATATAAAGGCTTCGCAATGAGCTACATTTCATTGGGATTGGTAGTGCCTGCCCAGGTGGTTATTATACCGATTCTCATTATGGTACGAAATATCGGACTAAAGGGTACGCACCTGAGTCTGATCCTTCCGTATTCGGCCTTTGCGCTATCCTCCTGCGTCCTGATGCTCTATGCCTTTTACAGAAGCTTGCCGAAAGAACTTGAAGAGGCTGCATGCATGGACGGTTGTAATATTTATCAAACCTACTTCCGAATTATTATGCCGGTAATTAAGCCTGCCATTGCTACTCAATGTGTTTTGATATTCATGAACACGTATAATGAATTTTTCCTGGCCTTTATTTTGGCTGCAGATGATAAGATCCGGCCTTTGACAGTTGGGCTGCTTAATTTCTTTGTAAGTATTGGCGTATCCCATTGGGGGCAGATCGGAGCAGCAATGATTATTACAAGCTTGCCCACGATTATCGTGTATCTGCTCGGAAATGAGCAGATAGAGAATGCATTGACTGCCGGGGCAATCCTCAAGTAATTGGCACTTCCATCTAAGTTTTTGAAAGAATATAGTGAGATGATTGTTTTCTGGAATGTTATTTAGTATAGAGCTGGTTTGTGTATAGGTAAAAACTTAACTGAGGAATCAGGATTTGTGATATAATGAGAATTACACAACATCGCATCTTGGAGGTTCTTATGAGAAAAATATTACTTATTCCTGATTCATTCAAAGGCACTATGTCCTCGGAAGAAATATGCTCTATTATGGAAAATGTCATACGCGCTTATTACCCCGATGCCCTTATTATCAGTATACCTGTGGCAGATGGAGGAGAAGGAAGTGTTGATTCATTTTTGACTGCAGTTGGCGGCAAAAAGATCACAACTACTGTAAAAGGGCCTTATTTTAATGATATTCAAAGTTTCTATGGGATTCTGCCGGACAATACGGCAGTTATTGAGATGGCGGCCGCAGCAGGCCTGCCTCTGGTTGGTGATGATCTCAACCCGGAAAAGACTACCACATATGGAGTTGGACAACTGATTGAACAGGCCGCAAAAGCAGGCTGTAAAAAAATGATTATTGGTCTTGGCGGAAGTGCTACAAATGATGGTGGTGCAGGAGCTGCAGCAGCACTGGGAATACGTTTTATGAATGCGGCAGGAGAAGCGTTTATACCAACCGGGGAAACCTTGTGTGATATATCTTCTATTGATGGCAGCAGTTTGAACCCTATCCTGGATGGAGTCGAGATTATCACCATGTGTGATATCGATAATCCGCTTTGCGGCCCACAAGGAGCCGCTGCTGTTTTTGGTCCTCAGAAGGGAGCCGACGAGGCTATGGTAAAGCGCCTCGATGCCAATCTTGCACATATGGCAGAAGTGATAAAAAAAGACTTGGGCAAGGATGTCATCGATCTGGCCGGTGCCGGTGCTGCAGGCGGGATGGGTGCAGGCATGACGGCTTTCCTGGGCAGTAGACTGCAAATGGGCATCGAAACCGTGCTGGATACCGTGCAATTCGATTCTCTTCTGGATGGTGCAGATATGGTGTTTACTGGCGAAGGAAAAATCGATTCGCAATCACTGCGCGGAAAGGTTGTCATCGGCGTGGCCAGACGCACAAAGAAAACCGGGATTCCACTTATCGCAATTGTGGGTGATATCGGCGATAATACCGAGGCTGCCTATCAAGAAGGTGTCAGTGCTATTTTCAGCATCAACCGTGTTGCCGTACCATTCAAGGAAGCAAAGCTTCGATCCAAAAGCGATCTGTCACTGACCATGGATAACCTGATGCGGTTCATCACGTTATTGCAGTGAGATTATACTGAGAACTTGACTATTTTTGAAGTGATAAAGGGGAATGGATCGATTGATCCATTCCCCTTTATAATACAACCCGATTCTACTTAAATAGCATATTGGGCAGCCAAAGCACCAAATCAGGGAAAATGATTATCAGTAAAAGAGTTATAAACATGGCAGGAAGGTATTTAATACTTTCCTTTGTTACTCTCGAAACTGATATATCTGCTACATCGGCCATTACAAACAGGCAGATACCAAATGGAGGAGTAATTATTCCTATAATCAAAGCTACTGTCATAACAATACCGAAATGTACCGGATCAATACCGAGTGAATTGATGATCGGCATGAGGGTAGGTGTTACAAGAAGAATTGCAGCTGTGGTATCAAGGAAGCATCCAATGACTAGAAAGAATGCAGCCAATACCAGCATACCTACTAATTGGCTGGATCCTACAATGGGAGTAAGGAACTGTGATATCATTGCAGGCAGCCCTTCTTTTGTAACGATCCATGTAAAGAAGCCTGCTATGGCAATAATAAACATAAAGGTTCCAGTAGTTGTTACAGTATCAGAAAGAGTTTCCCAAAGGACCTTCCAGTTGAGCTCTTTATAGAATAATCCAAGAATGATGGCATAGTCAATTGCCACTACTGCAGCTTCTGTAGGGGTAACCACACCAAAGCTTATCCCACCGATAATAATTACGGGGGTCAGCATGGGTAAAAGAGCTTTAAGCGTTATTTTAGGTATTTCCTTTACTGGAACTTTTGTGACAGGCCATGATCTGCCTTCATCCGTTGTATGTGCCCTTACTGCGATATACACCATCAAAGCAACTGCCATCATAATTCCGGGTATTAACCCCCCCATGAACAGGCGGCCGATGGATATCTCAGCTGTTGCTCCGAGAACAACCATTGCAACACTGGGAGGTATAATCGGGCCTAAAACACTGGATGCGGCTGTAACACCGGCAGAAAAGTCAACCTTGTAGCCGGCTTTTTTCATCATATTCATTTCAACCTGTCCAAGACCACCTGCATCTCCTACAGCGGTTCCCGACATAGATGCAAACATCATGCTTGCAACAACATTGGCATGGGCAAGACCGCCACGGAAGCGTCCGACAACAGCAATTGCAAAGTCAAAAAGCCTGTTGGTTACACCTGAGGAGTTCATCATACGCCCAGAAAGCAAGAATGCAGGCAATGCGATGAGGACAAAGTTAAACAAGGGTGATGTCATACTGTGTGCCAAAAATTCAACCGGCATCGTTCCATCGATAAAAAAGTAAAACATTGCTGGAAGCCCTAGTGCAAAAACGACCGGCGCTCCTGCAAAAAGAAAGAGCAAGAATAACGCGACCATTAGAAATATTGTCATAGCTAAAAATCCTTCTTCCCGTTTTTTTTAACGAACTGCTTTTCGACCTTAAGCGTTGAGCTGGGTTTTTTTCATACTCTGCCATAATTCAGCTGTTTCCACTACATAGATGAAAAACATATATACTGATGTTATCAATACCGGCAGATAATAAAAGTTTTTTGGTATGTTAAGTGCTATGCTGGCGTGTGCTGATGTCTTTGGCTGCAAGATAACTGCACCGGCCGCAAGCAAAACCAGAAAAACGATTATCAGAAAATTTAACACAAGCTTGACAATATTCGAATACTTTACGGGTATCTTCTCTGTCAAAAAATCAACCACTACATGCTTTTTTTTCGCAGAAGCAATTCCTGCACCTAAAAAAGACAACCATATAAAGAGAAATGTTCCAAGCTCCTCTGTCCATGTAAATGGGCTTCCAAAGATGTATCTGCTGATAACTCCGCCTGTCATACTGATTATAATAGCCGCAAGTATAATTACTCCTAAAGCCATCTGAATCTTTTCGCCCCAGTAAATGACTTTTTTGAATAGTGCGATCAAAGCTACTCACTCTCCCTAAGTTATTTTAAAGCCTGGATTTTATCGTATAGTCCTTTACTCCATAAGCCTTCCTCTTCGAGCCTTTTTGCTGCTTCTGCGACCTTTTGCTGCATGGCTGTCGTATCAATTTCTACAAACTGAGTTCCTTCTGCCTTCATAAGCTCAACATATTCAGTAACTTTTTCCTGTACCTTCTCAGAATACCATTCACCAGCTTCTTTACTTGCTGCGATCAATGCTTCCTGCTGCTTCTCGCTAAGAGCTGATAGCTTCTTATCATTAATCATTACAACGATATTGTCACGAAGATGTTCTGTCATAACGATATTTTTTGTAGGTTCATAGAACTTCATGGTGTACATACTATCCATTGGAGATTCACAGGCCTCTACCACACCCTGCTTTAATGCCAGGTAGGTTTCTCCCCAGGCTATCTGAGTCGGCTTGATTCCCATAGCGATGGATGATTCCAGATAAGATTTTATGTCCGGAACTCTCATCTTTAATCCAGCCAGATCATCAATAGAATTGATCTTTCTCATTGATGACAAGGATCTTGGTATTCTCAGCCAGTTGTTTGCAATTATCCTTATGCCCTGTTTCTGCCTGAACTGTTCCTCCAAATCTTTATTTAGATCACTGTCCAGGTATTTCTTGTAATGTTCTTCATTTTCAAATACAAAGAACATGGTCTCTGCGATCTTGTCCGGCACAAAAGTAGCCACAAACGAACCTGCATCAACAAACATATCCTGTGATCCCAGTCCGACTGCTTCGACCTGACTTGTCGCATTTCCAAGCTGTCCTGCCGGAAAAATCTGAATTTCAACTGTACCATCTGTCTTTTCTTTTACGATTTCAGCCATTTTCTGCATTGCTTGTGTCGAGACATCCTCTGCCGACTGGATTCCACCGCAGTTTAATACCACTTTCTTATCGGTTTTGCCACATGCGGTGAAAGAGGTCAACAAAGCTGTTACCAGGATACCAGACAAAAAACTCTTTGCAAACTTCATATTTCTCTCCTCCTAAAATATGTTTTTTATAAGAACTGCTGTTGAGCAGTTAACTTAAAATTAGATACAATATTTGTAAAAATATAATAAATAGAACATTATAGCTGCATCTCCCATGTTTTTAACAGGTTCAATGCCAAAAAGCCTTTTAATCTTTTTTAAACGGAATACTACCGTATTTCTGTGAACAAATAGTTTTTCTGCAGTAGCATCGAGGTTCATATTACATTCTAAAAATGCCTGACAGGTTTCTATAAATAATTCTTTTGAAATGCTTTTTTTCAAGTTCTTTTTGTATAACCCAAAAATCTCTTCTAATGAATTACTGGATAACTGGCTTGCATTATATTCCATTAAATAGTCCAGAAAATAATTCATTCTTTGAGCTCTGTTTTCTAAAAAACTTTCGAGCCACACTGCATGACTATAGGCCTTGTTATAATGCTCATAATGTGCCTGCAAAGTTCCAATAAAAAATGTTACTGCTTGATTATTGTCAGCATCTGTGTCTTCACTTTTTTTCAATATTAAATCCATCTGGTCTGCGTAGGAAGATATCTGCCGTTTTGTTTCACTAATACTTAATCCGGATATCACCTTAAAGACTATCAAACGATTGGCATCCAACGAAAAAATGATATCCTGCTGACTAGATAATGGCAAGTTCTTCATATCTCTGATCATTTTATCGCTATTTATCGCCATTTCATATTTTATTATGATAGGAATTCTCTGATATTTTTCTTCAAAGCCTGCATCCTCAGACAATTTTCTAATACGGAAAACATTTCGGGGTTCTTCGTAAATCAAGCAATTAACGAAGGAATCCCATCGGACTTTTGCCTTTATTGCATTTTCTTTTTGAAGCTCATATTCATACATTGTCTCAAATGTTAGTTTTACAAGTTTGGCAAAAGGCATTAAAACATCAGGGTCACCGGTAACTCCAACAACACCGATTACGGTATTTTTGAAAAAAGTAGTCATTATTATACCAGGCTTTACACCAATAATACTATCATCAACATCTTTATATGAGCGAAGAGGTATCCTGTCACGTATAATACTGTAAGCACCCTGATGAAAAGCACCTATTCTGGAACTGTCAGCGCTTGCTATAATGACTCCTCTATCGTCCATAACATTAATGTTATAACCGAATTGCTTACTAATTTTATTAACCAGCTTTTGAGCAAGACCACTGTCAAGCATTCTATTATCACCGCCGTAATAATCCATACAATATTTTTATTATACAGCAGACAGTACAAAAATTATCGAAATATACCTATGCTGTTATTACAATTTCCGCACCTATACTTATACTATCATTACAAAGGATAAGCAAGAATATGAGTGAATATTGATTTATAATTGAGCTATATATTATGGTCAATTACAATAACCGGTTAAGTTGACAATTTAAAAGGAGTGTAGCAATAATGACACATAAGGAAAGAATTCTTGCGACAATAAAAGGCGAAGCTACCGACAGACTGCCTTTTATACCTCGGCTGGACATTTGGTACAACGCAAATAAGTTTAACAATACCCTCCCGGACAAGTACAAAAACGCTACACTAAAGGAGCTTACTGAAGACCTGGATCTTGGTTATCATTCTATTGTTCCGAATTTCAAAGATTATGATGGAGATGATGGTGATATTGATGTAGGTCTCGGTATTTATAAATTCAAGGCCAGACCATACGCCCTTGAATTTCATAACATCGAAAGAAAAATAAAAAGAGAAGCAAAAGGTATTCTCCATGTCGAGTATGTTACACCAAAGGGAAATATCTCAACAACTGTGAGATATGACGAAGGTATGAAAAAAATGGGACTTACCTTATATGTTACTCTGGAACATGCTATCAAAAGTGTGGACGACTTTGATGCTTTAGCTTATATTTTTGAGAACATTGAGGTAAAACCCGACTACGCAGGCTATATTTCACACAAGGAAAATCTCGTTGGAGACAGCGGAGTTGCTGTCGCACTTTCACATATGTGCGCATCTCCCATGCATTATCTCATTAAAGAGCTAATGGCAATGGATACCTTCTATTATGAATCTATTGATAATCCGGATGAAATCCGGGATCTTGCAAACAGATTATTGCCATTCCTGAGAAAAGTGTTTCATATCGCAGCTGACAGCCCTGCAGAAGTCTTGCTTTCAGGTGCAAATTACGACAGCGGAATAACGATTCCCTCCATGTTTAAGGAGCATATTGTACCTGAGCTTAAATACCAGTCCGATTACCTCCATAAAAAGGGTAAATTTCTTGCTACGCACACAGATGGTGAAAATGTAGGACTTCTGGAACCGTATGTTGAATCAGGGTTCGATATTGCAGACTCTATTTGTCCGGCCCCAATGACAAAGTATTCTTTGAAGGAGATCAGAGACGTCTTCGGAAATAACCTGACTATCTGGGGAGGCATTCCGTCTATCAGTGTAGTAGAAAGCAGTATGAGCGACTATGAGTTCGACAAATACATTAACGGATTACTGGAAAGCATTGGTACAGGTAACCACATTATTTTCAGTATCGCCGATACGGTTCCACCTGCAGCAAAGTTTGAAAGAATTCTGGAGATAGCAAAAAAAATTAAGGAATTCGGTCCTATCTCTTCTACAACATAATACATATACGATAAAAAAGGTTGTAAGGCTTCAAGCTTCCTATCAGCTTTCATTTTTTGAAGCCTTGCTCCTTATCTTACATTAAAGCAATTGAGGGGGATTTCTGGCAGTATGTAAAAGGATAAACTTTTCTATTGACTTTATGTTGCATCATCTGCTACAATAGTAAAGCGCGTGAGGGAAAATGCGCAACAAATGGCGGCGTAGCTCAGATGGCTAGAGCATGCGGTTCATACCCGCAGTGTCGTTGGTTCAATTCCGACCGCCGCTACCAGCTTGAAGTACAGAAGCCAGAGACCGGAGATCATAAAGGAATGGCAAATTCTGATTTCCGGTGTCTGACTTCTGACTTCTAACCTGGCCCCTTGGTCAAGTGGTTAAGACACCGCCCTTTCACGGCGATAACAGGGGTTCGAGTCCCCTAGGGGTCACCATGGAGCCTTACGCGAGTAAGGCTCCAACCATGCTCAAGCAAAAAGCTTACTATTTTAAGTTTTTTGTAATACCATTGTACGAAGCGGGAGGACGTAAGCGAGTCTTCGGCCTCCTGTTTCTATATAATTTCATATGGGAGCTTAGCTCAGCTGGGAGAGCACCTGCCTTACAAGCAGGGGGTCGTAGGTTCGAGCCCTACAGTTCCCACCAAAGCGTTTTGCGCAAGCAAAATCGCTTACCAATAAGAAGCTTCACGCAGTGAGGCTTTTATATTATTTAGGAAAATTCTAATAGGGCGGGAACACGAAAGTGAACACCTTAGCAAGCCATTCACTTTCGTCAAGCACGATGTATGGCACTAGAGGATGATTAGATTACTGCTGATTAGAATGCCATTCTGGCTCATGGTCAAGTCCAAATACATTTCCTTCACGCATATGAGGCTGAAGTTTATATTCCAACTCTTTTCTGATAGCTTCCTTATCTTCTCTTAATGTGTGCTTATCAATTCCGCCTTTGAATGCCAGCTTACGCCCGTACTTTCCCGCAAAGCAACAATATCCATGCCTGCAGCCGGTTCGCACGGATACGACACATTTACACCGCATTCTATCATAGCATCCAGAACGGAATTCATATTCCCGTCACTATCCTGACTGAATATTTTGGTGCCTTTTGAAGACAGCATATCGATTATTTTCCTGTAATACAGCTTTATAAATTCACTTATGTGGTTCGGCCCAATAAGAGCACCACTTTTGCCTGCCATATCTTCATGGATGGATAAATTATCGATTGTAACAACATCACTAATTTGATCCAGCACCTTAAAGGCTGTATCCGATGCGGTATTTAAAATATCCCACATAAGTTCAGGCTAATCATAATAACAATAGCACAGCTCTTCCTCTCCCATAAGTTCCCGCGGCAGATCAAAGCTTTTGTATGCAAAATAACAGTGTTATTTTTCTGACAGTCTATATATCCCATTGACATCTACATTGTTTTGTAATGGATTTTGTTGTTTCGTTATATTTTCAATGCTATGGCCGGTATGGTACGCTTATCGCAGCATAAAAAATAATTGTTTGAATCATCTGGAGGTTCTACGATGGAGATACGACAGCTACTCGACAAAGTTGCAGGAAAAACAATAGAACAAAGATATAACGATTCGGATATGAATTATTATATCTGGGACTGGCAGGAAGGTGTCGGTATGTATGGGCTGGTCAAAGCCTATCAGGCCACTGGGGACAAACGGTATCTGAATTTTGTTAAGGAATGGGTCGATTATCATCTGGACAAGGGATTGCCGGAAAAATCTGTAAATACAACGATTCATTTTGTCTCGGTGTTGGAATTGTATAAGGAAACCGGCGAGCAGCGTTACCGCTGGCTTTGTGAGGAAATGGCCAAGTTCTGTATGTGTAAAGCGAAGCGGGCAAATGAAGGGGCATTGGAACACACTGTTCTGGATATTCGGTTTGAGAGCCAGATATGGGCGGATACGCTTTTTATGGGAGCGATTTTCCTGGCACGCTGGGGGAACTTCACGGGAGATGATATGTACATTCATGAGGCGGTGCGCCAGATCCTGCTGCACTACAAATACCTCCTGGATCCGCAGACAGGCTTGATTTTCCATGGATACAACTGTATGCTCGGAAACCACATGTCCGCCGTACGCTGGGGAAGAGCCAACGGGTGGGCGGTATTGAGCTGTGTAGAAATACTGGATATGATACCCGATTATTTTGAAGAGAAAGGCACGATCCTGAAGCTTTTGAATGATCATGCGGACGCCATGCTGAAATACTGTAATGAAAACGGAATGTGGCACACCGTATTGGACTGTCCGGATACCTATGAGGAAACTACGGTTGGCGCAGCTCTTTTCGGAGCTTTGCACAGGGCTGTCCATTCAGGATATCTGGATGAACGGTATATAGTACAGAACCAACTCATTCTGCGAGGGTTGACCGGCAATATTGCCGAGGACGGCCAGGTTCTGAATACATCCGGTGGTACAGCGGTTAAAAAATCCATAGAGGAATACAACAAGGTTCCCTGCGTGATGTCTTATTATGGACAGGGACTTGCGTTGATGTCACTGTCGGCAGTACAGGAAGGACAAAGGTGAGAGAGATGATGATTCGTCAGGATGTGGAAGATGTTCTTCAGAGGACGCAACGATTTAACAGCAGCAATAAAAAGGGAATTGCACTGATTCAGGTAAGAGAAATACGGAGCCTTCAGAGGCCGAGGCTTAAACCGCTGAACCGTTGGAGCTTCCCTGCGGAAACGGAAGCATATCTGGATGCGGAAGCGGAAAGGGCACTGGACTATTGGGAAGAAAGAAAGGATCTGAAGGATGATCAGTTTCCTTCTCTGGCTCCCTGGTTCGGAATAGCGGAACACAGTGCATTTGTCGGCGGAAATGTAGACTTTTCAGAGGATACCAGCTGGCATCATCCGATTATTAAGGATTGGAGCGATCTGGATAAGCTGGAGCTTCGTGAAGACAATGTCTGGTTGAATATGGTGACCGGAGGCTTGCGCTATCTTCGTGAAAAATGGGGAGACCGGTTTTTGATAAAGCTCCGTGGAGCTGATGGGCCCATGGATATTGCAAACGCAATAAGAGGAAACGACTTGTTTACCGATTTCTTTGAATATCCTGATGAAGTACACCGGTTGATGGATTTTTGTACCAAAGCTGTGAAGTGGACACTGGACAGGCAGAAAGAAGCGGCGGGAACACCAGGAGACGGTGTGATCAGCGGGTTCGATGTATGGTTGCCGGGAAATTCTGCCGGGCACCTTTCGGAGGATGCATCAGCTTTATGCTCCCCCGCCATTTACCAGGAGTTTGGCAAGCCTTATACAACAAAGCTATGTGCGAATTATGATCATACGTTTGTTCATACCCATGCGCTGGGTAAACACAGCATTGAGGCAATTGCATCAATTCCGCACATGGATTATATTGAAATTTCCAGCGACCCCAACTGTTCAAGAGCCATTGAAATATATGCAGGCCTTAAGGAAAAACTGGAGGGAAAAACTATTGTGCTGGATTTAACCCGCGAAGAAATGGAAAATAATCTTGCATTATTGAAAGATAGCAAGACAATTATATGGTACAAGGCTGAAAACCTGCAAGATGCTGAGGAAACTGTGGCCTGGGTCAGAAAAGAATTAGAGGCAGAATAATAGATTTTGTAGGCCGGGTTAGTAAGAGACTGCTCGGCCTTATCCATCCTTACCTTCAGGACGAAACTCAAAAAATATTCATTAGTCTCAAATCAACAATTGACAAGGATTTCAATGGACAGGCTCAGGAAATGATTCGGCAATAGTAATTAAAGAGCACAATTCCCAATATAAAAAGGTATAGTGCATTTGCACTTGAGAACAGCGATCCGGCGCTGTTTAAAATACCAATGACAGGAGGGGAATTGTCGTATGAAGAAAGTATTGAGGATTGTAATGGCTTTTATCCTTGTACAAGCTGCATTTTTTTCAGTGTTACCTGTGAATGCCGCAGCCAATGATATTTCAGGGCACTGGGCACAAGCACAGATTACCGACTGGATGGAAAAAGGGCTTATAAAAGGATACACGGACGGGACCTTCAAGCCTGACAACTCTATTTCCAGAGCGGAGTGCTTTGCGATGATTAACAGGGCATTCGGCTTCACTCAAAAATCCGCGGAGGCTTTCGAGGATGTTGATCAGAAGTGGTATGCGGAGGATATTGCCAAGGCCCGGGCACAAGGCTATCTCAAGGGCTACACGGATAATACGGCCAGACCGGACAAGCCTATTACCAGACAGGAGATTATTGCGATTATAGCAAGAATACTAAAGCTAAATCCGGATGAGGCAGCACTTTCAGTGTATCCGGATGCAAAATCTGTTACAAGCTGGGCAAGAGGAAGTGTAGGTGCGGTAAGCAGGCTCGGGTATTTTAATGTGTATGAGGATAAGAGCCTAAGACCAGATAAAAATGCCACCCGGGCAGAGATTGTATGGATGCTGGCCAAGGCTGCCGGTACAATGTACAATGCGAAAGGCATCTATGGACAGGAAAAAGATACTCAGGTAATAAATGGAAACGTAACAATATCCGGTTCAGACGTAACGTTGCGAAATACCACTATAAAAGGGAATCTTTATTTATCCGAGGGAATAGCAGGCAGGGCTGTTCTTGAAAATGTTACGGTTGAAGGCGTAACAACCCTATGCGGAGCACCGGCAAGTCTGAATGGCAAATTCGGTAGGCTGCTGATTGAAGCCAGGAAAGCACAGGTCTCAATAAATGGTGGCACTGTAAGTGAATTAACCATAAATGCGGATGGTTGTGAAGTGTCCATCCGTGATACAGTCAGTGTCACCACCCTGAACATAAATAAGCCGGTCAGGGTATCTGGTAAATGTACGATAGGCACTGCCAATATTAACGCGGACAATGTTACGGTTGAAGCAAATCCGTCTGTTGTAAATGTAGGGGCAAACCGTAAGGGTGTTTCTGTTACCGCAGCGGCACCGGTCGCCATTATCACAGGCGGCAATACAGGCGGGAACCCGGGCGGCAACACAGGCGGCAACCCGGGCGGCAACACAGGCGACAACCCGGGCGGCAACACAGGCGACAACCCAGGCGGCAACACAGGTGACAACCCGGGCGGCAATACAGGTGACAACCCGGGCGGCGATACAGGTGGCGACCCGGACGACGGGACAACTACACCTACGGCAATTACAGTGACCGGAATGGATACAATACCGGATATAAATGCCGCCTATGGTACAAGTCCCGGCGCAATTACACTCCCCTCATCGGTTACATTGCAGCTGAGCAACAGTACAACGACAGCAGCAGGTATTACCGCATGGGATACAACAGCCTTTGTTCCGAATAAATCCGGTACATATACCTTTACCGGAACGCTTGCATTACCTGACGGTATCAGCAACCCGGACACCATCAACCCCGCTGTTCACCTCAATATAGGCGTCCAGCCGGAGCTTATAGCCGATTCCTATGTTGTAAAGGGTCAGGCGGTAGATATGCCCGAAACTGTAACGGTAAGGCTCGATGAGATTACTACGGCAATTGCAGGAATCAACTGGGATCTGGCAGGCTTTAGTACAAATACTCTGGGCAGCTTTCCGTTAAGAGGAACGCTGGTAATGCCGGAGGGTACATCCGATCCCGCCGGAACGACGGTATCAATGGTTATGAGGGTTACGGATCCCATTGCCGATCCCAATCCGGGAACATCCATGGTCCTGTCACAGGGGACAGAAATAAATGAATGTGATGAAATGGGAGCAAATCTAACCTTTGAAAACGCAGTGGTAGAGCTGGATACTACAAACAAGGTTTCAGGTTCAGGTTCCTTGAGGATTACCTCCAATGTACCATTGGGTGGTGGTAATATTGCCATAACCAATCGTGTGAACATGAATCTTTCAGCTATGAAGAACCTGCAGTTTGATGTCTACATACCTGACAAAAGTCAGTTGGATGGGATTTCCTTACGGCTTTATAATAACAGAACGGCCAATTTCAGCAGGTATACGGGAAGCTGGAGGCTTGTAAACGGCTGGAACAGGATTACAGTAGCACAAAGTGATTTCCTGGTTCATGATGGAGCCGATTGGAGTAATGCAATAACGAGTATTGTGGTTACCTTCTGTGCGAACAGTGGCTGCAAGCCCTGTGTCAATCTTGATGCAATGGCCTATAACGTAAGTGCAAAGACGAATATTCTATTTACCTTTGATGATGGATGGTATGATTTAATTGATGGTTCTATATCCGGTAATGCTTACAGCTGTCTTAAAGAGAAGGGCCTTACGGCCACTGTGTGGGCTAAAAAAATCAGTTCGGCCTACGGTGGAAATACCCATGTGACTGTTGAAGAGGCCGTGAATGACACCGGACATCCCAAATACATGAATGAGACGGATTTGACGATGTTATACAATGAAGGCTGGGATATCGGCAACCACACGGTGAACCATTATGACAGCATAAGCGGCCTGAGTGATGAACAAATTCTGCGTGAATACCAGGAATGCCAGCAATGGCTCATCGACAGGAGTTGGACAAGAGGTGCATATTTCGCCGCATATCCTTCGGGTGTGTATAATGAAAGGCTTATAGAGCAGCTCAGGAGCGTCGGTGTGCTGGCGGCCAGGACAACAGCATACGGGTTACAATCCGTTCCCGTGGATAATATGTATAAGTTGAAATGCATCAGCCTTGATACTACATTAACCAGAGATGCGGCGATGGCAGTACTTCGAAGTGAAATTGACCGGGCTGTTGAGACAGGAACCACATTAATTTTTATGCTTCATAAGGTGGAGGATTCAGCAGACCCCCTTGCAATCACCACTGCGGAGTTCAGAAGTATTGTGGACTATGTGGATGCCCGCAGGTCAAATATTAATGTTCTCACCTTCAGTGAATGGTACAATGCATATGTAGATGCGGCAGTTACAGCTGTAACACCGCTGCAGGATATTGAATGTGATGTTGGAACGGATGCCGGAAGTGTTGGCCTGCCATCCCAGGTTGAAATACGGTTGGGTGATACCAGGACGGCCTTTGTTCCTGTTACATGGGATACTTCAGGCTATGATGCAACAAAGGCCGGAACTTATCCGATTACGGGTATGCTTCAGCTGCCCTATGGCATAGCAAATTCGTCAGGTCTTACGGCAAACGTCAATGTGATACTGAAGGATACATCCGCTCCTGCTGCACGGAATATCACGACAATCGCAGCCATTGATTTGATAACGGTAGATGCAGGCACCACACTCTCCGCCATCGCACTGCCGGCCCAGGTGCAGGTAACATTGGATGATGCCTCTACAGAAATGCTGAATGTAAGCTGGAATCCGGACGGGTACAACGGTGAGACGCCCGGAACTTATACGCTTACGGGAGAAATTGTGCTTCCTGAGGGCATAACAAACGATAACGACATAAAGGCTCAGATTCAAATTACAGTATGTGACCCGGCCCCTGCTGCACGGAATATCACGACAATCGCAGCCATTGATTTGATAACGGTAGATGCAGGCACCACACTCTCCGCCATCGCACTGCCGGCCCAGGTGCAGGTAACATTGGACGATGCCTCTACAGAAATGCTGAATGTAAACTGGAATATGGATGGGTACAATAGTGAAGTGCCTGGAACTTATACGCTTATGGGTACGCTTCAGCTACCCGAGGGCATAACAAATTCATCAAATCTTACAGTAACCGTCAATGTAACAGTAATGGATACACCCGCCCCTGCTGTACGGAATATCACGACAATCGCAGCCATTGATTTGATTACCGTAGATACAGGCACTACACTCTCAGCTATCACACTACCAGCCCAGGTACAGGTAACATTGGACGATACATCTTCTGAAATGCTTAATGTAAACTGGAATCCGGATGGGTACAATGGTGAGACGCCTGAAACTTATACGCTTACAGGAGAAATTGTGCTTCCGGAGGGCATAACAAACAATAACGACATAAAGGCTCAGATTCAAATTACAGTATGTGACCCGATTCCTGTATAACGAGGCCGTGCCGGTACCGATTTATTTTCTGGCGAATGCTACAAAAAGTGTCAGCTCCCATTGGGGTGAGCTGACACTTTTTGATCTATCCACCTTTTATAATCCGTCGGGTTGGCTATATCAGTGTATAAGTCACAAGGTCATTACCAGCTTCGGGGAGCCTGTTTTTAGCCGGTTCTAGCATACTCCATGGAATCAGTGCAAACACAAGGCTGTGAGGCTGTGGGTAAGGCCCGCCGTCTGCCCAGGGGGGCCCAACCCACATACGGATTGTTCAGGACATCGCTAATTTCAGAACGACCCATTTCAGACATTATTTGCACTTCCTTTCGACTATCCTGTAATGAGACTAAATACATTATATGTATGGAACCGGGCTATTGTGTTAAAGAAAGAAGACACACCCATTAGTTTAATATTGTTAATTATGGAATAACACCCCGACAATTTTAATAATTATAGAACAGATAATTGTCATGCTCTATTACCTCATGAAAACAAACGAAAACAAAAGCCATCATTTTTGAGAGGGTGCATATATGGTAGATATACACAGCCACATTATATATGGAGTGGACGACGGACCAAGCTCCATTCATGAATCCCTACGTATGGTTGCAAATGCTGAAAAAGCAGGCATCCGAACGATTATAGCAACACCTCATACACATGGACTACTTTTTGACAGAGAACGTCTATCGGATAATTTTAAGGAAATGGTATACAGAAGCCGTGAATATGAAGTGTTCATCAGACTCGGTTATGAAGTTCTCATATGCCCTCAGAGCGAGGAAGATAGCAATGACCTTTACTTTACCATGGACGGCACCAGAAATATCCTTTTTGAACTTCCGTTCAACATTTTACCCCAGAACGGGTTTGAAACGATTTACAACATTCGTTTAAAGAATTGTATCCCTATCCTTGCCCATCCCGAGAGAAACAGAAATTTTCTGAAGAGCCGTAATGAGCTGTGCGGCTATATTAATGCCGGCTGTCTGATTCAAATCGATGCGGCCAGCATAATAGGCGTGTACGGAAGAAATGTACGAAGCTTTGCTAAAAGGCTTATCTTGGAGAATAGAGTGGATTTTGTAGCGTCTAATGCCCATTGCGCAATGGATTACAGCCATTGGTATACAGAGGCTTACAAAATGGTTTCCAAATGGACAGGAGAGGAAAACGCAATCAGGCTTTTCAGCTGTAACGCAAAGCACATTCTCAGGTGGGAAGAAAGGATTCATGCAGTGTTATAACGAGGCGCAAAGATATCCCACACTTCTACTAAGTGGCGGGTACCGATTTGGTTTTCTGACGGAGGCATATCTCCCAGGATGCATGGGCGAGCAGCAAGCAAAGCTTGCGACCAGCCCGCCTCGTTGAAACACTGCTGTACCATGTATGTTGTAAATGTAATTCGTGCTATCGCACTCAACATACCAGGTAAGAAAATGTTTCTACAACCGAAACATTTTCTTTGAGCCGAAGTGTTATAAACAGGAGATCGGATTATGGATGATTTGCAATTGAAAGTAAGCCGGCTGATTGACCGGCTGGCGCTGTTTTCTAATGTAAGCGGCGGTTACCTTTTCATAAAGAGGGTGTTTGACATAGTGGCATCACTGGCGGCGATGATACTGCTGCTGCCGTTCTTTATAATAACAGCTGCAGCGATCAGGCTGGATTCCCCGGGACCTGTGCTGTTCGTCCAGGAACGGAACGGGTACAGGGGAAAACCCTTTAAAATGTACAAGTTCAGGTCAATGGTAGAGGATGCCGAACGCTATATGGGTATGCTGGTGGACAAAAATGAAGCGGAGGGATATATGTTTAAAATAAAAAAGGACCCCAGAATAACCCGTGTTGGCAAATTTATCCGAAAAACAAGCATTGATGAGCTGCCGCAGCTGTTGAATGTTTTAAAAGGTGAAATGAGCATCGTTGGCCCACGCCCCCCGATACCGCGGGAGGTAGTTCAGTATGATGCGTGGCATAATCTCAGACTTTCGGTGGTGCCTGGACTTACAGGGTTATGGCAGGTGAGCGGAAGAAATGACCTGGGTTTTGAGGAAATGGTAAGGCTTGACCTTAAGTACATAAGAGAGCGCAGTTTTAAATATGATTTAAAAATTATCCTTAAGACAATACCTGTTCTGTTTGGTGATAGCAGAGCTTTCTAGATTACGGTTTTCAATTTCCTATACATAAATGTGTTAGCATTTTGTTCATAAGGGGGGGGATTATTTGTATCATCTCAATGAAATGAGGGATTCCAGGTTTCTTGTTACCGGCGGTGCCGGGTTCATTGGTTCCAATATCGCTGAAGCATTGGTCAGGCAGGGCTGCTTTGTAAGGGTTCTGGATAATTTGTCCACAGGCAGGAGAGAAAATATTGAGCCGTTCATGGGCAGCAGGCATTTTGAATTTGTGGAGGGTGACATCAGAGATATTTCGACATGCCGACAGGCATGTGCAGGAATCGATTATGTGCTGCACCAGGCCGCTCTGGGATCGGTTGCGAGGTCTGTGTGCGATCCGGTGACAACGAATGAGGTCAATGTAAGTGGCACACTGAATATGATGATTGCGTCAAGGGAGAATTTGGTGAAGCGTTTTGTTTATGCATCCTCCTCGTCTGTTTATGGAGATGAAGCTCATCTCCCGAAGCGTGAGGACCGCGTTGGAACCCCGCTCTCACCTTATGCGGTAACGAAAAAGGTCAATGAACTTTATGCCAGAAATTTCTTTGACATATTCGGTCTAAAAACCATAGGCTTAAGATATTTTAATGTCTTTGGCAAACGCCAGGATCCAAATTCCGATTATGCCGCTGTCATACCCATTTTTATCAAAAACATCCTGATGGAAAAACCTTCTGTGATTCATGGGGACGGGGAACAGTCCAGGGACTTCACATACATCGACAATGTGGTACAAGCTAACCTGAAGGCTTGCACAGCAGGCAGCAGTGCCTGCGGCAATGTTGTGAATATTGCGTGCGGCGGCAGCATATCTATTTATAGCTTGTATAAAAAAATCTGCCGGCAGCTGGGCAAGGATATTGCGTGTAACCATGGACCGGGAAGGATAGGCGATGTACGCCATTCGAATGCGGATATAAGCCTCGCTGCAGAGCTTCTGGGCTATCGTCCTGAAGTCAGCTTTGAAAAAGGCCTGGAATTAACGGTGGATTGGTACGTAAGAAATATTTAAACAAAGGTGGGAGGGCCGGAATGGATACATATGAGAGGCTTATAAACAAAGGGGACAAGATGGCGGTGATAGGGCTTGGCTATGTAGGAATGCCCCTGGCTTATGAATTTTCGAAATTTATAACAACGATAGGCTTTGATGTGAACAGCAAAAAGGTGGAGCAGTACAGGAGAGGCATTGATGCTACCGGTGAGATAGGAAACGAGCGACTACGCACCAGCTCGCTCATTTTTACTTCAAAGGAGGAGGAGCTTGGAGGTACGGCGTTTTTCATTATAGCAGTGCCCACTCCCATTGACAGCAGCAAAAGGCCGGATTTGGGCCCTGTAATATCCGCCAGCATCATAGCAGGAAAATACCTGTCCAGGGGAGCCATTGTTGTATATGAATCCACAGTATACCCCGGTGTAACAGAGGAACTGTGTGTACCCATACTTGAAAGGGAATCAGGTCTCAAATACGGCGAGGATTTCAAGGTTGGATACTCTCCGGAGAGAATTAATCCCGGAGATAAGGTCCATACGGTAACACAGATACAAAAGATTGTCTCAGGCTGTGACAATGAGACATTGGATGAAATTGCAAAAATATACGGGCTTATTGTGGAGGCAGGCGTTTACAAGGCAGAATCCATAAAAGTAGCTGAAGCGGCCAAGGTGATCGAAAATGCACAAAGAGATATTAATATAGCATTTATGAACGAGCTGTCCATTATTTTTCACAAGTTGGGTATTGATACCCGGGCGGTGCTTGATGCCGCATCAACAAAATGGAATTTTCTCAGATTCTCTCCCGGTCTGGTGGGAGGACATTGCATTGGTGTCGACCCTTATTACCTCTCCTACAAATCGGAGCTGATCGGATACCATCCGCAGATCATACTGTCCGGCAGGAGGATCAATGACGACATGGGCAGATATGTGGCTGAAAATACGGTTAAGCAGATCATTCATGCCGGTAAGCCTGTCCTTGGTTCCAAGGTTTTGGTGATGGGCATAACCTTCAAAGAGAATGTAGCGGACATTCGAAATTCCAGAGTAATTGATATTGTAAATGAGCTGAAAGAATACGGAATAAGCGTGACGGTAGCGGATCCGGCTGCGGACAGTGAGGAGACGGCCCGTGAATATGGGATCAAGCTTGTAGGCCTGGAGCAGGTGAAAAATGTGGACGCCATCGTTGCGGCGGTGCCTCATAGCGAATTCGCTGAGATAAATCTTGAAGCGCTGAAGGAAAAGTATACGGATGGCCATTACATTTTAATGGACGTGAGGGGCATGTATGATAAATGCCGTGCCGCGGAATGTGGTTTTACATATTGGAGATTGTAGCACAGAGGGGAGAGTGGGTATGAAAAGGAAGCTGGTCCTATCATTGGCGGTTTTACTGATATTGATGGATAGTATGTGTTTTATGGGGAATGCAGCAACCGGTAGCAGGTCGGATGGAAGCATTATTGCGGACCATACCTGTGCGCGCATTGATAATATACCGGACAAATGGGTGAAAAAGGCTAGAGAGGAGCTTCATATTGCCTATGGCCATACATCTCATGGAAGTCAGATTGTATATGGAATGATGGGCTTGACTTATTTTAAAGGCGGAGAATTTATATATGAAAAAGGAGCGCCTAAGGGCTCTATAGACCTTAGAGATAATCCCTTCGGCGGGGAAATGGATCTTGGAAATCCGGATTACAAGTCATGGGCTGAGGCTACAAAAAAATATCTGACTGGTAACACGGATATTAATGTGGTTATGTGGTCCTGGTGCGGGCAGCTGTCAAAGATGGATAAAAGTCAGGTGAAAAATTATCTGGAGCTGATGCAGGAACTGGAGAAACAATTCCCCAAGGTAACCTTTGTGTATATGACCGGCCATCTGGACGGATCCGGGCTTGAGGGAAAACTGGCGGAGAACAACAAGCAAATCCGGGAGTTCTGCACCAACAATGGCAAGGTCCTCTTCGATTTTGCGGATATTGAAAGCTACAATCCGGACGGAGAGAATTTTGCAGACAAGTATGCAGATGACGCCTGCAGATATGACAGCGATGGTGACAAAAAGCCGGATAAAAACTGGGCTCAGGATTGGCAGAAAAGCCATAAAAAGAATCAGGACTGGTATGATTGCTATTCGGCTCATTCGGAGCCCGTCAATGCCAATATGAAGGCATATGCCATGTGGTGGCTTCTTTCCAGGCTTGCAGGCTGGAACGGCAGGGGTGAGACGGGTGTGGACAATGATGACTATGAACTCTATGCCCGGAGGCTTGAGTCCATTGGGCTCTTCAAGGGTACGGACAAAGGGTTTGATCTTGACAGAACGCCTTCAAGGATTGAAGGAGCTATCATGCTGACCAGGCTGCTGGGTGGCGAGAAGGAAGCACTTGGAAAGCTTTATACTCATCCTTTCAATGACGCTTCAAGGACATGGGAAAAGCCCTATGTGGGTTACTTATACCAGTACGGGCTGTCCAACGGTGTTACACAGGACACATTCGGAAGTAATACAGAGCTTGACGCAAATACATACACAACATTTTTACTGAGGGTTCTGGGCTATTCCGATAAAAACAGCGCGGACTTTACATGGAACAGCTCCGTAGAAAAAATAAAAGACATGGCGATGATAAGCGAAGACTATTATTCAACACTGAGAAAAGAACAGTTCAACAGGGGACATCTGGCAAAGCTGACATACCTGACACTTTTCGAAAAAATGAAGGGAAACGACAGAACTCTTCTGGAGCATTTATTGAATAAGGGCGCAGTTGAGGCGAAGGCTGCAGAAAAATTGCAATAACTTGTTTGCGGGGGTTGATGAGCATATGAATGAACAGGTGAAAAAGTACATTAAACTTATTTTATCACGGGCCTGGATTTTGTTGGTACTTGCGGTTCTGAGTGCCGGGGTGGTTTATGTCAATCGGGCGAGCTTGTTTAAAAGCAAGTATCATGCGGATATGAAAATAATCATTACCCTTAATAATCTGAATACTTCCTCAATCAGTGTTTTTGACTCTATCAGGTCATCTCAGCTGGCGGTGGGAGATATATCACAGATCATAGACAGCGATGCGGTACTGAACGGAGTGGAGAAGGAGTGTGGACTGGGTAGACTTCAAATATTGGAGGCTATGAAGATCGACGCCGTTCCTAACACCCGTATTATAGGAATAAGTGTGGAAACAGGCACACCTGAAGGCTCTCTTAAGCTGATGGAAGCTCTGGAGAGAAATCTTGGCCTGACTCTCAAAGACATTGACAGCAATATAACCTATAAAATATTGAGTAAACCTAATGTGGATCCTATTCCAGCCAATAGGCTCCAACCGTATATTTTTGCTGCGATTGCGGCATTTGGCGGGCTTTTGCTGGGGGCACTGATTTGTCTGATACTCGGAGAGAGAAATCCATTATCAGCTAATATGGAATATGTTAATCGATTTTTCAAGGAAGAAAATATATTACTGCTGCCGGAGGTTAAGCGGTCCAGGCGGGAAGGGGGAACACTATGAGTATAGCAAAGGCTGCAAATAATGTTGTGTCCATCTCCGGATACAGGGGCGAAGATATCTTTGCAGATTCCATTCGTAAAATAGCAAATAACATCATTTTGCAGGAGATCAAGGGAACAGGCGACGTCAAGTCCATTACTGTTCTAAGTCCTTCCAATGGCTGTACCACAGGCAGAGTTGTGCAGCAGCTTGCAAATGAGCTTGCTTGTCAGGGAAGCAGAATACTGGTATTGAGCCTTCCCGGAACGAAGTGCCCGGCGTCATACATTATAGATGCTGCAAAGGCGGGAAAGCTTGTTGAGGAGTGTATTGAGAGAACGGACAATAAAAATATCGATTATTTATCCCTTGATGAGGTGGGCCGTTCCTGCGGTTTTACTCTGGACAAAGCCTCACTGGCAGCTCTGCTTGGTCAGATGAAGAACAAATACAGGCGGATCCTTATTGAGACAATTCCCCTTGAGGATGATATGTCTGGCTTCCTGGCGGCATGTGCGACTGACGGCACTTACTTTATGATCAATGATGCGATCGTCCGCAGCGAGAATACCGAGCGATACTACAGGGAATTGAAGCAGGCGGGAACGAAAATACTTGGGATTATATACAGCAACGTTGAAATGAAAAAAATGAGAAAAAAACAGGGTAAAAGCGGGTTGAAACATGGGTGAGATCAATATAAAAAAAGGCAGCACAAGCAAATCGGTGTTTTATTCCACCTTTTTCAGCCTGATTGCAAGAGCTTTTTCATTTGTCCAGGCGATGATCGTATCCTACTATTTCGGCGCCACCAAGAGTACAGATTTTCTGTTCTTTTGCATCTCAATTACCATGCTGCTGCCGGGCTTGTTCAACAATATCAATCAATCGGTTATTGTACCGAATGCAATACGCATACGTGAATATAAATCAGAGGAGGAAAGCCGCAGCTTTATTTCATACATTTATGCGCTTTACGTGCTTGTGGGTGCTCTGGTGTGTGCTGTTACCTTTATTATGCCCGAGAGGTTTATGCTGGCCGTATCGAAATTTGCCATAGCAGATATACAGCAAAACATATTGATTGTTAAGCTGATTATACCAACCTTCTTTTTTACGCTCACAAACTCCTATCTTCTGGATGTATTTAATGCATATCGGTATTTCACACTGCCGATGATACTGGATATGCTAAAAAGTGTATTAACAATCGTTTTTATTATACTTTTGGGCAGAAGATTCGGAATTGTCAGTATGGCGGCAGGTATTCTTCTGGCCCAGGTTATACAGTTTATAATGCTCAACGGCTTTCTGGTCAGGCTCTTCGGCCTGAAATTCTCTTACCGGGTGAGAAGATACAAGCTGGAGGGAGGACTGCAAAGGAATATATTTTATGTGGTAATATCGCAGGTATCCTCTATTATAAGCCAATATGTTGCCATATACCTTATATCAGGCCTCAGTGACGGGGTATATACGGCCATGAGCTATAGTGACAAGCTGTACAATATTTTTGTTCTTGTGTTTGCGGGGCAGGTTGCAACGGTTTTGGGTATCGATATGATAGAGCTCTACGCCCGAAAGGAATACGATAAGCTTAATGAGCAGTATATGAAATGCATAAAGGTGATGATGACTGTAATCATCCCGGTGATAATGGTTATGTCGGTAAAAGCGCCGCTGATTATTTCGATCCTTTTTGAAAGGGGCAATTTTACCGGCGAGGCTGTTGCGCTTACCGGAGTGTTTTTTAAATACACCATACTCATTGTGCCTCTCCTGCTTATGGACCGAATGATTGTGAGGCTTATTATTGCTAAGCAGATTATGAGGATATCCTTTATCTGGAATGTTATAAGCAAAATACTGACCTGTGTTGTCGTCTATGTCATTGTGGAATACATCGATTTCAGATATTACGGACTGGGGCTATTTCTGGTACAGCTCATATACATAATATTAATAAACATCTTTATGGTTAAAAGGCAGTTTACATTCATCAGGGTCAGAGACAGCCTGGTGTATATTGCTGCGAGCACCGGCCTTTCTACAGCTCTTTGCTTTGGAGCAGCCTGGCTTATGCCCTTGACAATTGGAACAGGCCTGTTTGAAAAGCTCTTATCCCTATGCGTATATTCCCTTGTGGTTATCGGAGGCTACTATTTAATAGGCTTTGCTACGTATAACAGAGAGACTATTCTGCAATTGCTGCAGTATCTGAAGCAGCTTATACCCGAGCGGAGCAGGGACATATTGCCCCAACCCCGGAAATCGGCATAAATTATATGCCCAATAAGATGTGTGAGGCGGAATATATGAGAAAAATAGTTGGAATTATGCCCGGACTTGGCTTCGGAGGCGCTGAAACACAGTCCTTGCTTTTGTTTAACGGCCTGTGCGCAAGGGGATACCAGATAAAGGTCATTATATTGGACGGGAAGAGAGATCAGCTTGCCGACAGCCTGGATAAAGGTGTCCGGCTGATGCGCATCAAGAGAAGAGCTTTCCTGGACCCTTGGGCAATTTTGCAGGTCCGTCGCATAATAAAAGCGGAGAACCCCGACCTTATAATCATGGTAGACAGCTATCCTACTATTTACGGCTATATTATGAACAGAATTTTCAGAATGAAGCTTAAAAATATTACCATACTTCATAATACAATACCGCCTAACCTCAAGTGCTCTCTCCAGAACAGAATGTTATACGGGCCTGCCATAAACAGGCTGGGACGGACTGTGTTCGTCAGCAGCAGACAGATGCGATACTGGATGGATATGTATGGGATTAAAGGCAACAAATCGGAGGTTATACATAATGGAATTAATGTTGACTTTTTTCAGCAGTACAGTAAATCCAACCGTATTGAAAAATGCAGGGAACAGCTTGGAATACCGCTGGCTGTACCGGTAATAGCAATGAATGCTTCACTGAGCCCTGCAAAACGCCACGAGCATATGCTTGAGGCTATTGAAAGACTTAAAGCCGAAGGGGTTGAGTTGTTTTTACTCATTATAGGCGACGGCTCCAGAAGAGCTTATCTGGAGGAACTGGCAGTGACCAGAGGTATCAGACACCAGATTCTGTTTACAGGGTATGTAAGGGATGTGAGGCCGTATCTGATGTGCGCAGATATTTCCGCCCTTACCTCAACTGCGGTGGAAACCTTTTCGATGGCGGCCCTTGAAAGCATGGCTATGGGAAAACCGGTTATTTTGTCAAATATCGGGGGTGCTCCTGAAATAGTCGATCAAGGCGTAAACGGTTATTTGTATAATGCGGGAAATGTTACGGAGCTGATGATGTACATCAAAAAGCTTTTAAAGAACAAAAGGTGCCAGCAGATGGGTGGTCATGCAATGGAGAAGGCTGAAAAAATGTTTGGCTGTGAAAGAATGCTCGATGATTATGGTAGGCTCATAGAGGAAGTGCTGCAGCAGACTTCGATGATATGAACAGGAAATAAATAATTAACTATGGGTATTACATACAATTAGATATATTCATGTTACAGCAGGAGGAATTGCCTTGGCAGATAGGCTTAAAAAAACATTTATACGAGCATGGCGGCTAAAAAGGTCGTTCATACCGGTATGCATATTCATACTTTTCCTGTTTTTGATGGTATGGGGAACCGGAAGAGTTGTGGACGGAACACCGGATAGTGATGTATTCCGGATCTCCAACAAATACCTCGATGTAACCTATGACGCTGAGGAAAACAGTTTTACAATAGTCAACCTCAGTAACGCAATGATATATACTACGGCCGGGCAAAGCTCCTATCGGGCCCTGAACGTGGAAAAGACAAATCGTACCGAGATGGAAATAATTCAGAAATACAACGCTGATTTTGGTAATCTAGAGCTTTCAGCAAAGGTCATCCTTGAAGAGGAAAGAATCAAATTCGTTGTCAGCGGGGATGAACATGCGGAGCTGCCGGCGCCCATCATATTCCCCGGAGCGATTTCCGGAAATGAAAAGGAACAGTTTTTTGCCATTCCGTATGCCGAGGGTATTTATGTACCCGCTATAAGGGAATGTGAATTTGGAGAATTTGAAATGTGGGGGCACAAATCGACCATGCCATTTACAGGTATGACCGACAGGAGAACGGGAACAGGCATAATGCTTACATCACAGACTCCCTGGGATACCGGTATCGCATTTGCTCCGCCTGAGTCCGATGGAAATTACAGAATGCAGCTGGTGCATTATCCGTCAAAGGGTTTGTTCGGATATAGCAGGATTTTTTATATCGATGTAATAGAGGATAACGGCTATGTGGAGATGGCGCAAAGGTTCAGACGGCAGTTGGAGGAGATGCAGGAAAACAGGAAGGCGGGAGAGCCTCAAGTGCTTGTGACGCTTGAACAGAAGCGCAAGGCCAATAAAAATACCGATAAGCTGGCAGGGACAGTGGATTTCTGGCTGGGATCGGAGGAAATGAAAACGGCTGCCATTGTTGATGAATTAGCGGACAACGGGATCAATAACGTGATTTTGAATTTTCAATACGGATGGAAGGTATATGAGCATGAGAAGAGAAGTGCGGTAGTGGGATATGCGGCAGAGAAGGGAATGATACCAAGCAGGTATGATAATTATTCGGATATATTTAACAGCTTTGCACAGACAATCTCCAACCGGTTCAGGACGGATGGCTTTGAAGGCAGAGTGATAGTAAAGGAGAACGGCGCACTGCAGGAGGGTTATACGACATATTACAAGGGCCAGAAGGTGCAGGGATACAGGCTTAACTCATCCTTTTTCAAAGAGGATGCTGTGGGTTACCTTGATCAAGACCTTTCTGAGAATAGCTATCTTGGGAGGTTTGTTGATGTAGCGGTATCCTGCCGGCTGTACGAGGATTATTCACCAGAGCATCCAATGACCAGGAAGGATGACATGCTTCATAGGAGCAGTCTTCTTGAAACAATCAGTGGCCGGTATGGGATGATCACCGGTACAGAGGAGACGGCATGGTGGGCAATACCCTATTCGCATTACAGTGAAGGAACCATGACGATTGCAGCACCCACAGGTGCTGGAGAAGACTGGAGTACACCTGTTGACAGCCCCGGAGAATTATATGAGGCTTATACGGTCAACCCAGCCGCAAGAATCCCATTAAAATCACTTGTTTACCATGATTGTCACATTTCTGGATGGTATACGGGGGACGGCCTTTCGAAGGTGTTGAAGGATTGGAAGACAAAGGAGCTTTTAACGGTGCTGTATGGAGCTATGACACTGGTTTTCCCCGGTAGCCGTGAGCTTTGGGAAGAGTACAGCAAAAAATATCTTAGGAGCATCAAGGTTACAGGCTGGGCCCTGGAACAGGTGTACAATACAAAAATGGTAAGCCACAGATTCCTGTCGGAGGACGGCTTGATTCAGGAAACAAGGTTTTCAAATGACATCAGGATTGTTGCAAATTTCTCAAAAAATGCTGTCACCTATAATGGGGCGGATATACCGGCAGAGGATTTCATTCTAATTAAGGATCATCATGCATATACATACGATTGGATCATCAGAAATTACGGTAAACAGAATAAAATGTGAGGAGATAAGCGGAAGTGTGCTGCATTTACAGAATTGATGATGTTACCCCGGGAATGAACTGGGTGAACTTCAACAGATGTCTGGAGTTGTTCCGAAAGTACAAGGTGGTGCCTTTGGTAGGAGTGGTCCCGGATAACAGGGATCATAACCTGACAGTGCAGAAGGAAGAGCCGGACTTCTGGAAAATTATAAAAAGGCTGATGGATGAAGGAGTCATTGAGGTTTCCCAGCATGGTTACCAGCACAAATACTCCACGAATTTAATTCAACCCTTTCAACGTTTTTGTGGCTTCAAACCCCAGTCAGAGTTTTACGGGCTGAGCTACAGTGTGCAATATAAAAAGCTTAGGAAAGGAAAGAAGATATTTGCCCAAAATGGCATATCGGTTGATATTTTTATGTCTCCAGGACATTCCTTCGACCATAATACGATAAAAGCTTTAAAAGCTCTTAAATTCAAAGCTGTTACCGATGGAATAGGTCTGTATCCCACGAAAAAGGAAGGCCTGGTTTTTGTACCTCAGCAGGCATGGGGCCCTGTACGGTCCGGTGTTGGTGTCAGAACGATTTGCCTGCACCTGAATAGCGCCGATGACAAGCTGTACCGGCAGATAGAAGAGCATCTAAAAACAGATACGAATATTGTACCCTTCAGCTCTGTACTGCATTATGAAACCAATAGCGGTCATACCGTCGCCAATCATTTGTACAAGGGTATATTCGTCATGAAGCTAGCCAAAAACAGGATAGGAGATCTGCTGCTGAGTATTCCAAAATAGCAGACATAAAGGACAAGATGCATCATAAAATACAATATGCAACCTACAAATTGTACCAAGCCTGGTGGAGAAATATGCTAAAAAGACTTTTTTGGTTCAGACATGAGCAGGGAATAAAGAGACTTCTGAAAACAGGCCTGCAGGTCGGGCAGAATACCCTTATGTTCAACGAGGATGAGGATTACGGCTATAACTACAGTATGGTGAAGATTGGCAGCAATTGTGTTGTCGCCTCTGGCGTCAAATTCATCACAAATCCGTCCATTACCCGGTATGTGCCTGAGCTGGACTGTATCGGAAGAAATGGAATTGTTGTCCGTGATAATTGCTTTCTGGGGATTAATTCAATCATATATCCTAATGTCGTAATAGGGCCCAATTCGATTGTAGGGGCAGGAGCTGTAGTGATGGAGGATGTTCCGCCAAATATGTGCGTCAGCGGCAATCCTCTCAAGGTGAATTGTACAGTAGATTTTTACAGAAACATTTGTAAAAGAAGTGCCATACCGGAATACAGCCCCGTCCATAAGAGGACAATTTTGAGCAAGTATTTCTGGGACAAAAGTGAGTAAACATTTTTTATTTCGTGAGGTGTCGTTTATGCTATTTAGATTGCTGAAAAAGCACTTGTTCCGGTCAAAACTTAAAAAGCTTCGCAAGGCGGGCCTCGCAGCAGGCGAAGGTACACTGCTGTTTCCGGCGGCTGAGGCCTTCGGTAGTGAGCCATACCTTATACATATAGGCAGGAACTGCCTTGTGGCAAGCGGTGTAAAATTCATAACCCATGACGGCGCTATAAGGGTTATTAACAATAAGGAGGAGTATAAGTTCATTGACAATAAGTACGGAAAAATAGATATAAAAGACAATGTTTATGTAGGAGAAAACTCCATTATAATGCCCAATGTCACCATAGGCCCTAATGCGTGCATTCTGCCGGGATCGGTGGTGTACAGGGATGTGCCGGCTAACTGTATTTCCGGCGGAAATCCGGCACGTGTGAAAAATACAATGGAAAACTTCCAGGAGTATTACAATGAGGAGGTTTATCCGTACTACCAGAAATACTATTATAAATTCTATAAGCATGTGCTCCCATAAGAATGGGAATCTGGCTGATTATCTAGGTGGAGGGAGATTTATATGAATATGTCAGAGGTAGAAGACAAGCTAATGTTTTATTTTCAGAACAATGTGCTGTATAACGAATCGGCAAATGAGCTTGATCGGGATGAGTCGCTTATTGATGGCGGGTATATCGATTCAACCGGCATTATCGGTCTTGTTGCCTATATTGAAAAGACCTTTGGGATAAAGGTTCATGATCATGAAATCGTTCCTGAGAATTTCGACACGGTAAACAATATTTACAACTACATTGAACAAAAGCTTGATATGGAAGGATGCCGGAAAAAGGAGGGCGATAGCGTTGCGTATTTGTGAGAGATGCCTGTTAAGTGACGATATGCCGTCGGTACGTATGGACAGCGGCGGATTGTGTAATTATTGCGCTGCAGATAGTAGATGTGCTGCAGGAAATGAAGGGGGAGAACATGATGCCGATGAGTTCGCAGCCCTTCTCGAAGAATACAGGGACAGGGAACATCAGGTGATTATGGCATACAGCGGAGGGAAGGACAGTACATATACGTTGAAGCTAATCAAGGAAAGGTACAAAGCCTCCATTCTGGCTGTCACATTTAACAATGGCTTCCTCAGCAGCTCAAGCATCATGAATATTAACAGGGTTACGGATTATCTGAGCGTTGACAGTATCATCGTTAAATACCCGGAGGATAAAATGCTGGAGGCTTTCCGGTTTGCCGAGGATGGGCAGATTTTTCCCAGACCCTCCCTTGAAAGGGCAAGCGCCATATGCAACATGTGTATCATGTTTGTTAAGAATATGGTTTATCGTGAAGCAATCATACGAAACATCCCCATCATCTGCTTCGGGTGGACTCCGGGACAGGTGGGAGCCGGCAAGCCTCTCATAAAGCTTAGTTATCGTATGGTCTCCAGGGTGTTTGAAAACACGAGAAGGTCTATTGAAGAGAAATTCGGAAGTGGCTATGATAAATACTTCATGAACGAAGATTTTATGAGGGCGAATGAAGAAAGGATGCCGTATCTTTACTATCCCTTTGTCAAAAACGCTTACAATGAGGATGCAATTTTGGATGAGATTATGGCCATTGGCTGGGAGCTGCCTGAAAATACGGATGGCAACAGCTCAAACTGCCTGCTTAATTCCTATGCCAATCAAAGCCATATAAATCGCTTTGGTTTCCATCCGTATGCTTTTGAGATAAGCAATATGGTGCGCAGCGGGCATATGACAAGGGAAGAGGGAATAAAAAAGCTAGGTAAGGTTCGGAATGATACCACCTACGAACAGGTAAAGTCAAGATTTCAGAAGGCAGGCGGTCAAAATGGGAATGTCGGGGGGACTCTATAAATTTCTTCAGGACAGCAGCCGCAGGTATCCGGACAAGGTGTTTGTGAAAAGCGGCGGAAGCCAATGGACATACAGCGTTGTTAAAGCGATGGCGGAAGCTGTAACAGACTGTTTGTTGGAAAACGGCTTAAGAAAAGGCGACAGAGCAGTAATTTTCTGTGAAAACTCTGTGCAGTACATAGCAGCGTTTTTCGGTATTATGGGCTCCGGAGCCATTGCGGTGCCGGTAAATCCACTGAAGATGGCTGACATTTTTGTGTATATTATTGAAAAAAGCACTCCGTCGATTATTATGGCATGTAATTCTACCCTTGCAAGGCTGGAAAAAATAGAGGGTATAGGACATGTTAAGATTGTAAATATAGACAGCCTTCTCAGCCAAAAGGATTTGTGCGTCAAGAAGGACGAAAGACATATTTCACTGCTTCCGGACACCTACGATGAGGCCATGATTTTGTTCACCTCAGGTACTACATCATATCCCAAGGGAGTAACGCTAACCCATGGTAATATTATGGCAAATACACAGGCCATTATGGATTACCTGAAGCTTACTGCCGAGGATTCCGTTCTTGTCACGCTGCCCTTTACATATTCCTACGGCAATTCCGTGCTTCTTACGCACACCTTTGCCGGTGCTTCAATAATTCTCACCAACGACCAGGCCTACCCATATAAGATTCTGGAGGGGATAAGAGAAAACGGTGTTACGGGTTTTTCAACAGTAGGCTCCTACATAAACCTGATGCTTAAATGTATGAAAAGCCTCCCGGGTGAAGATTTCTTCAAATCGCTGCGCTATATAACTTTTGCAGGAGAGTCTACAGCTAATGAGGATGTCTTATTTTTATATGAAAACTTTAAGAACATAAAGCCTTATGTCATGTACGGCCAAACAGAGGCTTCGGCAAGGCTCAGTTATCTGGATCCGGATATGCTGCCCGGTAAAATCGGCTCTGTGGGAAAGGGACTTAACAACGTTATTCTTGATATTGTCGATGATAACGGAATAAGCGTAAAGCCGGGTGAAACAGGCGAAATCATTGCAAAAGGACCGAACGTAATGTCAGGCTACTGGAATGACACTGAGGCTACGGCGGAAGTATTTAGGAACGGATGGCTGTACACCGGAGATACCGCTGCCAGAGATGAGGAAGGCTTTGTTTATATAAAGGGGCGCAAGAATGACATTATAAAGTATATGGGTCACAGAATAAGCCCCGTGGAAATCGAAGGAGTGATCAACGGCTGCCCCCTGGTAAGGGAATCGGCTGTAGTTGAAGGTAAACAGGATTCACTACCTGTGATTAAGGCATTTATTGTTGTACAAACTAATTGTCCTGTAGATGAAATAAAAAGATATGTAAATACAAGACTGCCGGCGTATATGAGACCTCAGGCATATGAGCCCATTGACAGGCTGCCGAGGACGGAAAGCGGCAAGATCAGAAGAAGTGTTCTGAGAGATAGGGAATAATGGCTGAAGCAGGATATGTATTTATGCTTGTGGCCGGGAATGGAGATAGCATGTGTGGAATAGCCGGTTTTGTGAGCAGAAGTTTAAGCTTTGATACACTTGAAAAAATGGGGGATGTTATTACCCATAGAGGGCCTGATGATACAGGCTACTACTATAATGGCAGCGTGGGCATGGTGCTCAAAAGGCTCAGCATTATAGATGTTGATAACGGCCGGCAGCCTGCATACAGTGAAAATGGAAAAATTGCAGTGATACTTAACGGAGAAATCTTCAACTTTCAGCAGCTTCGAGAGGAGCTGTGCTCCGACGGGCATGTGATCAGCAACAATTCGGATACGGCCGTACTGCCCCACATGTATGAAAAATATGGAACCGATATGTTTGGCAAGCTCTCTGGACAATTTGCCATAGCAATTTATGATGAAATAAAAAATATTCTGATTCTGGCACGAGACAGAATGGGAATCATTCCACTTAGCTTTTACCACAAAAATGATGAGTTTATATTTGCTTCGGAGATCAAGTCCATAATGGCAAGCAGGAGAGCTGAACGCAAGCTGTCATACCAGGCATTCTGCGACATTTTCACATTCTGGTCGCCCCAAAGTGACAGGACCATTTTCAGTGGCGTATATAGTGTATTGCCTGGTGAATACCTGATTTATGAGGATAAAAGCATAAAAAGGAAGCTGTACTATAAAATGAGCTATCGCAGGACAGATGAGAATATAAGCTTTGAGTTTGCCAGGGAAAATGTGGAGGAACTATTGCTCAAAGCGGTGAAAAAACGTCTGGTCGGTGATGTGAAGGTTTCCACATACCTGAGCGGAGGCCTTGATTCGAGCCTTATTACATCCATTGTAGCCTCAAGGTTTGACAGTAATGTGGAGGCGTTTTCCATAGGCTTTGAGGATAAATATTATGATGAGTACAGGTATCAAAAGCAGGTTTGTGATTATCTGGGCATAAAGCAAAAATCGATTTTATTTAGTAACAGTGAGATACCGGAGCTGCTCAAAGAGATTATCCGATATACGGAGACCCCGCTGCTGCGAGCAGGACCGGTGCCGTTATACAAGCTATCGGCATTGGTCAGAGGCAGCGGCACCAAGGTGGTTCTCTCGGGAGAGGGCTCCGACGAGCTTTTTGGAGGCTATGATATATTCAGGGAGGTAAAAATCAGGAACTATATCAATAAATACCCTGAGTCGGATATGAGAAAGCAATTATTTAAAAGGGTCAACCAGTATTCAAAAGGTCTTGCGGATACTGCATCGGCCGGTAGCCTCAATTATTTTTACATGCATCGGAATGAGGACAGCCTGATGACGTCTCATTATACGCGTTGGAGACAATTCAGCTTTTTTGGAAGGTTTTTTTCGCAGGAGGTCAGAGCAATGGCTCAAAGAGAGCAATATTCCAACTTCACACAAGCGCTTGATCTCCCCGTAATAAGGGAAATGGACGGCTGGACTGACATTCAGAGAAGCCAGTACCTTGAAATTGTAACCTTCCTTTCCAGATATCTTCTTTCATCCCAGGGGGACAGAGTATCCATGGCCAACTCCGTAGAGGTACGCTTTCCGTTCCTGGATGATGAGCTGGTGGAGTACTGTATGTCACTGAATGACAAATACAAAATAAGGGCACTGAATGAGAAATACATCCTTAAGAGGATAGCAGAAAAATATCTGCCGGTTGAGCTTGTAAACAGAAAAAAATTCCCTTACCGTTCTCCTGTTGACATGAATGCGATGCGAAATCACCCGTACCTCCGATATCTTTTATCGGAGGAGGCAGTCAAACGCTTTGGTCTGTTTGACCCTGCGAGAATAATTGGCCTTATTAACAGACCTTCTGGTACGGAGATCTTAAGCGAGAGGGAAAGTATGCTTCTGATGGGGGTTTTAACCTTTCATATACTTTGTGACATCTTCGGTGTCGAAACAATGAGTTATTCTATTATTTGAGAGGTAGTATTTGTGTTGAATGTGCTTAGAAACATATTTGGCTTATCACGAAGGGCTTATCTGCTTTCAGTTCACTTCCTTAAAATTCGGTATCTGAAATGTAAAGGTGCCAAAATCGGAAAAAAGACATGGATACTTGAGGATTTGAGAAAGCAGGCAGCTATTGAGCCTCATAAGCTGGAAATCGGAAACAGGTGTGTAATTTGCGCCGATGCCGTAATATTATGCGGCAGCGCATACAATGTTCTGCTCCGAAGAGACAGAGAGATGCGCAGCTTTGACGGTGTCAGGATCATGGACAATTGCTTTATAGGTGTAGGAGCAATTATAGCAAATGGAGTGAGTATAGGCCCCAATTCCATTGTTGGAGCCGGATCAACGGTTTTTTCCGACGTGAAGCCCAATACATGTGTAGCCGGAAATCCAGCCCGATATGTCTGCGATACGGACTCTTATGCGAGAGTCTCGGCAGCAGGTCTTATTGATGGATATCATGAGATGAAAAATGAAAAGGCTGGCAAGAGGGAGTTCCTCATATCGCATTTCTGGAAGCACGGTTAAAGGATGTTAAGGGTGGTGTAATACAGATGACTAAAAAATTGGTGGTGTTGCTGGTTGTGGCGACGGTGGCATTCCTGGCTCTGCGGTATAGCGTAACAAGGGTGATTGTGCCTGACAATGCTATGAAACGTGTCTATATACTTCTTGGCCAGTCCAATATGGACGGCTATGGAAAATGGCTTGAATACCCTGACAGCATGAGGATTAAACGAAACGACATACTCATAGTAAGGGGCGGAAAGTGGATGCCGATGGTACCTGATCAAAGGTATAACGGGCCTGAGATCAGCTTTGCCCATGAAATGAAGAAAGCATACCCTGAGGATATTATAGGGATAATCAAGGTTTCGGCCGGGGGAGCAGGTATAAGGGCTTTTATACCGGACTGGTCGGAGGAGATTGCCGATATTTCCGGGGATGCCTACCACGGCTCACTATATAAAAAGCTCAAGGAGCAGATTGATTATGCAAAGAGCGACCCGAGTGTGCAATTTTGCGGGATACTCTGGAAACAGGGAGAAAAGGATGCGATTAAAAAAAAGTATGAGGATGGTTATCTTGATTACCTTAAGGAGATTATAGCACAAATAAGGAAGGATACAGGGGTAAGCGGCCTTCCGCTGTTTGTTGGCACATACTACGATATTGAAACGACAAGAAAGATGGTGGAAAGCAATATGTTTTCTGATCGGGAGGCGGCCTTTGAAATTTCGGCAGCCCACAATATGGCGCCTGCGGTAATCGAAAATACATATGTTATACGCCATGGCACACTGCCTGTCATAAGCGATGGTGTGCATTTTACAACGGATTCTCTAGTACTTCTGGGGGAGATGTTTGCCGCGGAGGTTGTAAGGCAATGCCCTAAGGAAGACGGAAATAAATGATGGAAAGTGAAGTGTGGTCATATGGCAGAGAGCAGGCCGCTTCGTATATGCTTTGTTATGTTTGGAGCCTACCCGTTGTTTAATCAGGAGATGAATGAAACCTTCGGAGGTTCCGAGGTGGAGTTGTACAACCTGGCCGTTTATATGGCCGGGAAGGGGCTGCAGGTGGATTTCATCGTGGGGGACTACGGGCAGAAGGATGTTGAAGTAAGAGAAAATGTAAGATTAATAAGAGTAAGGTACATGAATCTTGAAAAATACAGCTCATTTATTCATAAGCTGCTAAGATACTTCTATTTGTTCAGAGAATTCATAAGGCAGCCATCTGATATCTTCATAACCAAAACAGCCTCTGAGCTTTTGGGATGGCTGGTCATCATTGAAAAGCTTCTAAAAGGACGAAAGGTGGTATTCCGGCTGGGAAGCGACAAGGATGCCGACTTTGACTTTTGGAAATCGGACATGAAAAAGTATTTTTTGTACAAATTCGGGATCCGGCGCTGCAGCATGGTTTATTCGCAGTCCCTGGACCAGGAAAGAATGCTCCGGGAAAGATACCGGATAGAAAGTAATGTCCGGAAGAATGTGTTTTGCCTGAATAATAAAGAAGAAAAAAGATCCGATGGCCATATACTGTGGGTGTCAAGATGTGAGCCGCTCAAGAGGCCGCTTTTATTTACAGAGCTTGCAAGACGCATGCCTGAGGAAAAATTCATCATGATTATGCCGCAGGTACAAAAAAAGAATGCTTCAGAAAATGAGTGTATAGCGGAAATTATAGAAGAGGTAAGGCGCTGCTCGGAGGAACTGGATAATTTCAGATACATAGATTATGTGCCGTTTCATTTGATTCAAAGCTATTACAACAGTGCCAAACTCTTTATAAACACCTCCGAATATGAAGGCTTTCCAAACAGCTTTATTCAGGCCTGTCTGGCCGGTACCGGGATACTTTCCTTCAGAGTGAATCCGGATGTAATTTTGACCGGATACGGACTCGGACATTGCTGCCGGGACAATATGGAGGAAGCGGTTGAATATATCAGGTCCCTAAATGGAGCGAAAATGGATGAATTGGAGGAAAAGGCCCTGAATTATGTGAAAGAGAATCACAACATATGTACTGTCGGAGAAATGTACATAGAGGATTTCTATCATCTGGCCGCTGAAAAACTGGGGTTTTGTGGCGACTTTTAGCAGAGGTGTACAGTATGAGAAAGAAACGGATCTGTATTGTGGCGCTGAGATCATTGCCGCTGTTTGATCATGCATATGATTCCGAACACGTTATGGGAGGCGCCGAGATAAACATGTACCACCTTGCCGTGTTCTTTTCGAAGAATGAGAACGTGGAGGTAAAGGTGCTTGTGAATGATTTCGGTCAGCCTCCCGTATACAGAATCGGAAACATAACCCTGATACGGTATGGTGGGAGCAGAAACGGCAAAAGCCTGGCGGCGACAATTGTTGATAAAATTGCTTCTGAAATGAGGCTTTTCTTCATATCAGCGGATTCCTTTATCTTTACTACGGGTAATCCAATGCTGGGAAAGCTGGTTATACTGCAGCAAAAGCTCCGAGGGAAGCGGGTGCTGTTCCGGTTATCCAGCGACTTAAATACCGACCTTGGCAACTATAAAAAAAACAACAGCCGGATCGATTATCTGCTGTATAAATACGGTATAATGCATGCGAGCATCCGTGTGTGCCAGAGCTTTCAACAGAAAAGCCTTCTTAAATCAAGGCTTGGACTTGAAAGTGAGGTGATCGGCAACGGCTTTGAAATGAATGAAAATATCTGTACGGACCAAAAGAAGCACATACTTTGGGTGGGTCGATGCATGAAATCAAAGCGTCCTCTGCTGTTTACCGAACTGGCCCGGGATATGCCCGGGGAGGAATTCGTAATGATAATGCCTTTGAATAAGGAGATTCCCGCCGAAGAGCTCAAGGAACGCCGGGCCATGGCAGATGAGGTTTATGCGTGTGCGTCCGGGCTCGGTAATCTGACGCTGTTGGATTATGTTCCCTACGATGAAATACAGCATTACTTCGACAGAGCGAAATGCTATGTTTGCACATCGGATACTGAGGGATTTCCAAACACATTTATACAGGCGGCTCTTGGTGCAGCCCCTATTTTGTCGTATCGCATCAATCCGGACAGTATGATAGAAGAATACAAGCTGGGTTATGTCTGTAATGATGATACCGAAGCGGCCGTTAAATTTCTGCGGGAAATTGATAATGAAAAGCTCCGGGAATATAAATATAATATGCAAAGCTATGTTTGGCAGCATCACAACATAAAGGATACGGCAGAGCAGTATATGAAGCTGATGCAACGTGGCCATGGAAATGCTAAATAAACAGGGGGGACCGTATGGAGAGAAACGGAATCAAGGACTTTGCCGTCAGAAACAGAGAACTTCTTCTGCTTATGGCTTTAGGCGGGCTATCCTGCATATACCTTGCCTTGTGTGCAGTAAATATTGTTGCCGCCCTTGGACTGTCATTTGCGGCTCTTGCTGCTTACATATTCCTTAAAGTAAAGGACGCAGCTTTTCTGACATACATCATTGTACTGCCCTTTAGCGCAATACCTTATCTGGGAGCGTTGCCCATGGGATTAAGCAGTGTGAAGCTTTTGCTGGCATTATTCATGACATTCACCGTGCTTTTCATAATGTATAAAAAGCTATATAAGGTTCGTGCCTGGATATCGATAGCATTTATTGTCCTTCTCACGCTTTATACGACGGCATGGATCAGGTCGCTGAGCTTTGCTCCTGCGGCTTATTCCCTCACTGCTGCCGGAGCTATATCGGCGCTGAGGTATTTCATTGATTATGGGGCGTGGACAGACATCGCCATTATACCAATGTTGGTGATAGCCTATTTTTACTCCACCGACAGAGAAATAGAAAAGATTATGATAACCATTGAAATATCTCTTGTACTTCTGGTAAGTTACATGTTTTTCATATTTATTTTCAAGGTTGGGAATATGGGAGATTTTGAAGTAATCAGGGCGGAGCTTGGAAAATACCTGGGTATGCATGGGAATGATGTTGCCAATTACTTTATCGTTGTGTTCCCTGTTATGCTGGCGTGGGCTTTATATAAAAGGAATGCCGTATCGTTTGCGGCATTGGGCCTTATTGCGGCAGGCACGATTCTTACATTTTCAAGGACAGCATATTTTGTGGTAGCTATAGGACTTTTGCTGTACTTGTTTTTTTCGGGAAGGTTCAGATGGATACCGGCGGTGGTATTAGCTGCCACTCTGGCTGTTTCTGTTTTCATGCCGGAAATGATCCTTGAAAGGGCGGCTACGGGCCTGGAATCCGGTAACTATAACGAAATATCAGCCGGCCGGATCGATTATATCTGGAAGCCGCTTATTTATGAGCTGGGTGAGAAATCGGACATACTGCTTTTTGGGTCCGGCAGATTTGGAATTATGAACATGGATGCATGGCAGGAATATAGAATTACTCTTGTTACTCATGCTCACAACATGTATCTGGATGCAATTCTTGATGTGGGCGTTTTCGGCCTTGTTTTACTCCTTGGCCTTTATGGCATACTGATTGCAGGCTTTGCGAGGTGCTCCAGGCGGCTGAGGGACAAATCGTCTTACCGGTCATGCCTTCTGGTGGGCTGCATTGTCAGCCTTATATGCTATCTTATCAGTGGGCTTACAGGGAGAACCTTTTTCCCGGGCCTCTCAAATACTTATCTGTGGGTTGTAATTGGATTAGGAATTGCGCTCTGTATGGGAGGTTCGAGCCATGAAGCTTCTGTCTGTGAATAAATATTTTTACCAAAAGGGCGGTGCTGAGACATACTACTTCTCTCTGAACAAACTTCTGGCTGAGAGAGGAGTTGATGTTTTACCCTTTTCCATGAAGGATTTCAGGAATATTGCATCTCCATATGAGGATTATTTTGTAGATAATATCGATTACTATGATAAAAGTATATTAAAAAAGGTGAAGTACGCTTTTAAGGTGATATATTCGCTGGAAGCCAGAAGAAAAATAGGAAGGCTCATAAGAGAGAGCGCACCGGATCTGGTGCATCTGCAGAACTTCTATCATCAGCTCTCGCCGTCCATACTCGGAGAGATCAAAAAATATAATCTGCCTGTTGTTTTTACCGCGCATGATTTAAAGCTCCTGTGTCCCAATTACCAGATGCTTTGCAGGGGAGAAATATGTGAAAAATGTAAGGGCGGCAGGTTCTTTCAATGTACGCTGAACCGGTGTGTAAAGGATTCTGTGGCCGGCAGTCTTGTAAATACAGCAGAAATGTATCTGCATCGTATGCTCGGAAGCTTTGATAAAATAGATCAAATCATTACGCCCAGCGCTTTCTACAGACACAAATTTATCGAATTCGGCTTCAAACCCGAGAAAATAGTGCATATACCAAACTTTATAGACCCGGAAAGCTTCGAGCCGCACTATGAAAGCAGCGGATATGCAGCATTTGTAGGGAGGCTGAGTAGAGAAAAGGGAATATTGACGTTGGTGAAGGCGATGAAAAGCCTTCCCAACAGGAAGCTCATTATTGTAGGGGAAGGTCCGCTGAAGCCGGAAATAGAAAAGGTGATAGAAGGAGAAGGGTTGAAGAATATTAGGCTGATGGGCTTTAAAAGCGGCAGGGAACTGCAGGATTTAATCGGCGGATGCTATATGGCAGTACTGCCCTCAGAGTGGTATGAAAATGCTCCTTATTCGGTGCTGGAGGCAATGGCAATGGGTAAACCGGTCATCGGCGCGGATGCAGGAGGAATTCCAGAGCTTGTGCAGAACGGAAGAACGGGATTGATCTTTGAATCGAAGAATGCTGCTCACCTCAGCGAGCAGATGAACAGACTTTTCTCAGCACCGCAAATGGCTGCGGAAATGGGACGGGAGGCCAGAAGAAGGATAGAAAAGGAGTTTAGTCGGGATATACATTATGAAAAACTCAGCGAGGTTTATGGCTGTTTAGCCCGAAAGTAAGGCTGGGAGGTGTTATGCTGTGAATGTGGTTTTTCTTGGTACGCGGGGTTTCCCCAATGTTCAGGGCGGAGTTGAAAAGCATTGTGAGAATCTGGCGATAAATCTGACCAGGCTGGGGGTAAATGTCACCGTATTAACACGGAAGCCTTATGTAAATAAGGAGCTCACTGAATATGAGGGCGTAAAACTGACCGCGCTTCCCGCCGTCAGGAAGAAAAGCCTGGAAGCTCTCCTGCATACCTTTGTCGGAATCCTCTTCTGTATACGTCTGAAGCCGGATATCATTCATATACACGGCATAGGCCCCGGCCTTTTCACACCGCTGGCAAGGCTGCTGGGCTTCAGGGTGGTGCTGACAACCCATGGCTCAAACTACATGCATGAAAAGTGGAATAAAGCAGAAAAATGTTTCCTTAAGCTTTGTGAAGCTGTAAGTATGAAGTTTTCCAACAGTATTATTGCGGTTTCCGATATTATAGCAGAGGATGTCCAAAGGCTTTATGGCAGACAGGCTCATTATATTCCCAATGGTATACAGCTTGAACACGGTGAAGAGGCAAGCGGTATTCTGGAGAAGCTTTGCCTGAACAGTGGAAAATATATACTGGCGGTAGGAAGGCTGGTACCGGAGAAGGGCCTTCACACCCTTTTGGATGCGCTGGAGTTTATGGATCAGACGGATTGGAGGGTGGCGGTTGTCGGAAATGCGGATCATGAAAGCAAATATGCCTGTGAACTTGTTGAAAGAATGAAACAGGACAAAAGAGTGGCATATGTCGGGTTCTTGACGGGCTCATCGCTCTGTGAGATGTATAAAAATGCCGGCGTATATGTTCTTGCTTCAAGCTATGAGGGTATGCCGATTTCATTATTGGAGGCCATGAGTGCCGGAGTTCCATGCATCGCTTCAGATATTGATGCCAATCTCACGCTTGGACTTCCCGAGGATAGTTATTTTCCCTCGGGAGATAGCAAAAAGCTTGGATATAAGCTCAATGAGTGTATACACGGAAGTGGGCCGCTGTGCCTCACAAAGGAGCAGACAGACAGTCTGACAAGTAAATTTGACTGGAGAGTGATTGCTGAACAAACCCTTCAGATTTATAGTGATGCCTGACACTATTTTTGATAGTCGGAGGGTTTCATTCCGGTATATTCTTTAAATAGCTTGCTAAAATAGGTGGAGTTTTTATAACCAACCATATCTGCCACCTCATAGATTTTATAGGCCGGGTTCGTCAGAAGCTGCTCGGCCTTTTCCATCCTTGCCTTCAGCACATAGTCGCTGAAATACATGCCGGTGGAATTTTTAAAAATCAGGCCGATGTAATTCGGTGTCAAAAACAGATGCTGTGAGAGTATTTCAAGAGAGATATCATTTTGTATATTATTCTGGACAAAGTCCTTGATGAACTGTACCGTACGCTGATTTTTCACATCCACCTTGTTATCCAGGTAATGAATGATTTTCTGATAGATATCGCCGATAACAAAGAAAATATCGTCCACAGTTTCAAGCGAAGCGATGTAGCTCACCGGATCCGAATAGTCTTCAAGAATATTTATGAGGTCTTCATTTCTTTCGTACAAAAAGAGTGAGGCTGATATCACCAGCTCCATACCCAGTGTCCGTATATATTGCAGATTGTTCACACGGGTTCCTACCAGCTTTTGCTTCATTCTTTCCAATATATCATCCAGATCTTTTATATTCTGTGAATTCAGGCAATCCCGGAGCTGGTTCCTTTCGTTTATGAGATACGGGAGCTGGGCGCTTTCAGCAGGATCGACATCGTCGGAAACAAGAATGGTGTTATTGCCGGTAAATACCTTGTGGCGCAGAACTGCCTTTGCCTCACGGTAAGATTCGGAAATATACCGGAGACTGGAGTATTTCTTGCCAATGCCAATGGATACGGTATATTCCTGCGTTTGCGCAATAGAGTCTTTTAAAGCCTGCAATTTACTCACGGTGTTGTTGTCATCAATGTTTTCGCTTTGATGTTGTATAACCATGATGATATTGTGGTTTATATGACGGACCAGCGAAAAGGTAAACGTATCAAAGGCGGTTCCGCTGAGAATATTATACAAGTTTGCAACGGCCATTTGGCGGTTGTGCTCCGGATCGGGGCTATAAATACTGGGGAGCGAGTTGATGTTGTCAATATGAAAGAGAGTGATCTGATAAGTGCAGCAATCTGCATTGATATTCAAAAACTGTGCCAGCTCTTCTTCGAAATTTCCTTTCAGAAGCTCGGTGTAAAACTTGTCCAGAAGCAGCGGCAGGCTTTCTGCCAGGTGCTTCTCAATCATTTGCCTTTTGCGGTCTTCGGTTTCATCGTCTTTGCACATATTTACAGCTTTTACGACCGCTTCCTTCATCTGGGCAACCGTTACCGGTTTCAGGAGATAGTCGATGACATTGTAGGTAATAAGCCGGGTTGCGTAATCAAAGCTGTCAAATCCACTGATGACAATGACCTTGCATTTATAGTTTTTTTGTCTAAGCCTCTGAATCAGCTCAATACCATCCATCACAGGCATTTTTATGTCGGTAATAATGATATCTACCGGTGTCTCCATAAGAATATTATAGGCTTGGGCACCGTTGGCAGCCGTCAGAAGAGTCGAAATCCCAAGACTATTCCATGGAATGGATTCTTTTAAACCATCTATTACATAATATTCATCATCAACAATCAACGCAGTATACATAGTTTTCACTCCAGTGTTTCGTCAAGGTAATTTTCCGGTATATCAGAAAGCATAGGCAAACGTACCTGCACATGTGTGCCGGTTTCAGTTTCCAGATAGGTCAACCCATATTGTTCTCCAAAAAATATTTTCAATCGCTGATTTACATTCTGGATTCCATAGTTCTTTGTCATATCAATATTAGCGTTCAGACAGCGGTTGATCATTTCGCTGTTGCAGCCACAGCCGTCATCAATCACATCGATGATAATGGATCCGTCTCGTATGGTTCCATTGACATGGATCGTACAGACACCGTTGGTTCCGGCCGCTCCGTGAATCAGCGAATTCTCCACCAGCGGCTGTAAAACGGTGTTGACGGTAATATAAGGCAATATCTCCGGGTCAATATTTTTGATATAGGTGAAGCTGGAACGGTACCGGTAACTCTGTATGGCAACATAGGCGTCCAAATGCTCCAGCTCACTTTGAATGGTTGTAAAGGATTGCCCTTTATTGAGAGAATGCCTGTAAAAGGCTGCAAGCTGTGTGGTCATATTACTAATATCTTCTGCGCCTTTTTTCACCGCCATCCAGTGAATAGCATTGAGTGTGTTGTATAAAAAATGTGGATTAATCTGGGACTGCAATGCCTTTAGTTCGCTTTTGCGCAGTTCTTCCTGGCTCTGCGTGATGTCGCGGATCATTTTTCTCAGTTTACCGGTGATAATATTCATGTAGTAGTTGATACTTCCGATCTCATTATTGGAATTCACCTCAAAGGTCACATCCAGATTATTCTGCCCCAGTTGCCCGATTTTCTCAATCAACGCAGTGATCGGGCGTGTAATTGCTTTGGAGCAAACGTAGATAAATAGGATATTGATCATCAAGCAAATCACGACTACAATACCCATAGAACTTCCAATGGAGTAGATGCCGGAGGAGATCAGGTTATAATCCCGCAGCTGCAGCAGCGACCAGCCATTATCCATGGGCTCGCCGATACAGAGATATTCTTTATCCCTGTAGTTGAATGCGGTATAATTGGCATCTCCCTTCTTAAGGAGTTCATTTACAGAACTGTACATTGCATTTACTGCGGCGATTTCCTCCGGAGCCTCGGTGAAAGGTGTGATGATGCTGCCGTTTTCATCGAATATAAAGAGCAGGCTGTCCGTACTCTGGGTGCTGTCCAGGATTTCCTTCAAATAGGTTTCATCAATACTAATGCAGATGGACGCAATAAATTTGTCATATTTGTCGTAAATATTATGAAAATAGGTCAGGATGTTTTCATCCTGGGACACGGTGTAAAGATTGTTGGGACGGGTGGCCACAAATCCCTGTTTCTGCTGTGTGATTGCACTATATAGCGGATCGCCCTTGAGCCGGTCAAACTGGTAAATGCAATTTTTTCTTCTTTCCATATAATAAAAATCCAGCTTGTTTGTCATCAGATAGATACTGGATATGCCCTCACTGGAGTTGGCATAGCCGGAAAGCACGGATGCAACATCGCTGTTCAACAGGATCTGACTGTAATTGTCCGAGCCGGGCGGGAAGTAAATGAAATCGCTGATAACTGGATTTAACCGGATGTTCAGCGCGGTCTCATTGAGGTTGGAAATGAAATAGTCAATCTGCCGTGTGATCTGCCTGGATGTTTCCAGGGAGGCGCGAGAAATCTCCTGTTCCCAGAAGCTTGTCAGATTCCGGAATAAAAGGTTATATTGTAATATGATAAACAAAATGGAAAATATTATAATATTTAGTGTAAAAATCGTACGTATTTTCAGTTTGGACAGAAAATTGAATTTCAAAAAAACTCAATCCTTTCTATGGAACGCGTCGAATATTGTCAGAATAGCATACAGGCTATTGAAAATCAATAGAACAATTTCCTTGTTGAATATCACCAAAAATTATTGATTTGTTGCGTATAAATTATTGTTTTTCTACGGTATAATCGAGACACAAACTAATGGATCCATTATTTCTTCTTTGAATTGTACAAAATAATGATTATCAGGAGGAAAGATTTAATGAAAAGAAAGCTTATTTCTGTCTGCGCAATTATTCTCAGCCTCTGCATGCTTGCAGCCTGCGGTTCGTCTTCGACACCGGATACCGGCAGCGGCACGACACAGCAAACCACCACAGCAAGTACTGAACAAACAACCCCGAAAACCGATGAAAAAGTTGAACTCCGTTTATCCTGGTGGGGATCTGAAACAAGACATGAATTGACGATGAAAGCAATCGACGCTTATTGTGAAGCCAATCCCAACGTGACAATCATTCCTGAATATTCCGGCTATGACGGATATCAGGACAAGCTTACCGCACAGATCGTTGCCGGAAATGCTCCTGATGTATTTACTGCAGTGGCAGAGTGGGTTCCGCAGCATGCAGCCAGCAAAGCTACACTGGATCTGACTAACGTAATCAATACATCCGGTATCAACAAAGCGGCATTGGAATCCTGCTCCCTCAATGGTGTTCTCCACAGTGTACCGCTGGGAATCAATGCTCCGACAGTTGTATATAACAAAAGAATATTGGAAGAAATCGGTGTAGAGCTCCCGAAATCCGGTTACACCTGGGATGATTTTGCAGCGAAATGTGTAGAGATTCATGAGAAATCCGGCGGTAAATACTACGGTACCATCGATAGCGGCGCCATATACACTAACTTTGACAAATTTGCCTACACATACCTGGCTAAAGAAGCTCCCTATCCCTATGATAACGAAAAAACCTATTACACCCAGGAAGATATCGCAGCGTATTACCAATATTTTAAGGATCTGAGAGCTACCGGCGCGCTGGTTCCGACAGACCTCTCCATTTCCAAGGGCCTCGACCTTATATATGATACTGCCGCATTCGTATTTGTCTGGTCCTCAACCTTTGAGCAATACCAGAACGAATCCAAGGATGAACTGGGAATGATCATGATACCTCAGGGTAAAAACGGGGAAAGAGCGGAAACAGCAAGGCCTCCGATGACCTTCTCCATCTTCAGCGGAACCAAGTATCCGGAAGCTTCCGCAAAGTTTGTCGACTGGTTTGTCAACTCGGATGAAGCAGCTAAAATACTGAACACATGCCGCGGCGTATTTGCAACGGAAAGCCAGAGAAATGTATTACTGAACACCGATGGCGCTCTGAACGACGTCAGCACAAAGGTTTTCAATATCACCAATGAAGCAATGTCCGGCGAAATCAAGCCCTTCTACGGCGGACCAACCGGTATCTCCAACCTGTTCATGGATGGCGGAATACTGGAATCTGTAGGTCAGGAAATTGCATTTAACAAGATCTCCGTTGAAGATGGCGCAGCAAAGTTCATGACAGAAGCACAAAAAGTACTGGATGCAGCAAAATAATAAGTATAGTAATTGAATTTGATCATTGAAGCGGCGGCAGAAATGCCGCCGTTCTTTGAAAATCAACCCTGCGAGGAGAAAAAGGTGTTACGATTGAATAGAAAGCTAAAAAGCTACCGTAAGGGCGAGGTCCTGGCTTCGTACACGTTCATGGCACCCTGGATTATAGGGCTGGTTGTCTTTACGGCATATCCCTTTATCAATTCATTATGGCTGTCATTTACGGACAGCAATGTAGCAAGAGAAACCTTTATTGGATTAAAAAATTTCGTTGAAATGTTTACAACGGACAGCAGATTCATCAAATCGCTGGGTAATACCACCCTGTATGCCCTGCTGTCGGTACCTTTCAAGCTGATATGTGCACTTGGAATTGCCCTTCTGCTGCAAAACGGCATGACGCTGTACCGCACCGTTTACTATATACCCTCTATTATTGGAAGCAGTGTTGCCGTAGCAGTGATGTGGAAGGAAATGTTCGGGTACAGGGGCATAATCAATTCGATTCTGAGCATTTTTGGCGTTGCGCCCAGGGAATGGGTTGCCGCACCGGGCTATGCGATTTACGTAATCATACTTCTGGCCGGCTGGCAATTTGGTTCCTCTATGGTAATTTTTATTTCCGGCTTGAAAAACATCCCCAGGGATTTATATGAAGCAGCCAATATCG